>JBBECD010000261.1:0-51747 GCA_040881995.1 Planctomycetaceae bacterium | reverse complement strand
CTCGCGTTCACTTCGGCTGCGACCCCGCAGGGATCGAAGGCAGACGATCGGCCGTGCTGTTGATCGAAAAGACACAGACGCAAGACACACTGGCGAAGCCAGTGCCACGCCAAGAAATTGATGAGCATTATGTGTGATGCAGAGCGATAGACGCCGTGCTGCGATCGCGAAAGCCACGGGAGGTCGCCAGTCTCCGGTGCGTCGCCTGCCCTCCCGACGTCTGACAGTGCCACGCGCCGCCAAGGAAGGCGCGGGACCATGCCCTGCAAAAACTGCTATCAAAGCTCTCGACGAATCAGCCGGCGGAGACGCCATCTAGATTGGCGTCGGATTCTTCTTCGTCGCTGCAAACGCGGCCACAGTCGGATTTGAGCATAAGCTCCAAGAACTTCTCCGCTGCATCGTAACGATCGCAGTCAAAACATTCCTGAAGGTCCGCCATCCCAATCTGAATGTATTCAGAACCACGCTGCTTAGCCGCAAATTTGACGATTACCGGTAGGTCGAATGTGACAATGCCACCGTCGAACGATGGTTCGACGAGCGTCACTTCAATTAGATCGCCTTCCTGCTCGGCACCCAACAACTCGGCGATTTCATTGGCCATGTGCGTCTCCTCAACTTCGGGAGTACAAAAGGCTCGTAGAACCGCATTGGGGCCATAATCACTCGGTGCCTTAACCGAAAATTCATACAACTCGCGAAACGCCGTTTGGTTATGCACTGGACTTACGACCGCACCAATAAACCGCGGCATGTTTGGCCCTCCGGTGACATCACGTTGCCTTACCCAAACAACCTCGATAAAGATGTCATTGCAAATTTGTGACCCAACCATATCCTTGGTTGCACTGCGATGAGCGAAAATACAAGAACTGTTCAGTCGGCGTGTTTTGCCAGAGTGGCTATCGTCCTTGTCCGCAACGGAGAGAAAAGCGGTCGGCAATGAGCCCTTTAAATTTCAATCTTGGCTGTCGATGTCGAGAATTTGGCAGACTTGATACATTCGGCTGCTGTACGGGGACGCCGCGATCTGCTCCCGAATAGCCGCGCGTGGCCGCTCCGGCCGTTCCAAGTCGAGCACCGCCGAGGCGATGACTTTCCCCTTATCGGGATCTTCCAACAGAATCGCGACTAGGTGGCCTCTTAATTCGGCAAACTTGTCGCGTGACAAGTGCGAGATCGGACTGCGAACCGCTGGCGAGCGTTTCACTTCGTCCGATGCAGGAACAGGTGAATTTTTTGGTTTCATCAAAGCTTCGTTTCTGCCTGAGGCATTACCGCGGGCTTGCACTCCGTCTTCGGGACAGTACACCCGCAGGGGAGTCGATTTTCCGTTCGCAAGTTCTGCTGACGTTGCGGGACGTATTCGAAAGTATCGGCCGATTTTGCTGATCGCATGAGCCGAACCATTCGCTTTTAATGTACAGAGAGGATGTTCCTACTTGCCGACTGTCCAGCGAACCTGTTCAAATAACTCGCTCAATTCGTCCTCTGCGGCCAACCAATCTTCAACGTCGTGACCATCCACTCTACCGCGATATTCGAATTTCTCGTACGCAAGAAGCCTTATGAATTCCGTCGGAATTTCAATCGGCATCGTGCCCTCAGCGGCGACTTGACTCAGTTCCTGAAGCGGCAGTCTGACGGCTGACATCGTATCGCCTCCGTGATATTCGTTCTGTAGAACAACTGCTTCTAAATTCTACGTCTCATCATGACTGGCGTCAACGATGCTGTGCTTTAACTTCCGTATGAACGTTCCCCATGCCACCGGGGTTCGGCGTATGGCACAAGCGGCCCCCGGCGTTTCTGCCTCAATCCCCAATCCTCAATCCCGCCCCTCGCATCACGCCGTCACATACCGCTCCCCATCCAACGCCCGCGCGGTCCCCGTGATCGCCAACGGTTGCAACACCTTATCGATTCGATCCGAATTACCTCGCAAAACTGTTTCGCCAGCTCGTCGGCGGTGACGGGCTGGGGCGACGTCAGCAACTGCTGCCGCACGGCTTGGACTTGCTCGGGGAGCGACTTGGGCCACGGCGATTCTTTCGCGGGTTTGGCCGTTATCTTACTCATCCCTCATCCCTCATCCCTCATCCCTCATCCTTCATCCTTCATCCTTTTCTTCCGCCGCCTCCTCCGCCCGCTCGGCGTTGAGGGCCACCAGACGCTCGAGGATTTCTTCATCGGTCAGCGACGCCGGCCAGCCGTAGGCGTCGAAGACGGCGGCGTCGAGTTCGTCGTGAATCTGCTGGAGCACCGACACCAACCCCTGCTCGAGAATGGTTTGTTCTTTCGCAGTGCGGAGTTTACATCGAGTCGCTCAGTTCATCGTCACCCAGGAATGTCGCAACTCAATGTCACTACCGACGGTCGGTCGCCGGTGATGAGAGGAATACTGGGACACTCGGTTTTCGTTGTTTGGTTTCAACAACCGCAATTTGTCATCGTGGTCCCAGCCATTCGTTGACTGAGCTACAAGTTCCGAAATCCAGTTGTTGATTTGAGCAAGCCAGTTCTCTGGAGAGCCTTCTTGCACGTATCCGATCATTCCGCCAAATTCATGAGCGGCGCCATGATGTCCCTCTTTGAATCGCTGAATTCCACCAGTCGAACCTTTGCGCGAAATGACATATTCCCATTCGTCGCGATCATTGCCCTTCGGAATAGGTAGCCGCTTACATTCTATGGGAAACAACTTGTCGAACAGCGTGTGCCTCCGCCCTTCGATAAAAATCAGGGCGCCGAGAGGTTTTGGCGCAAAATCGATCTTCCGTCCCTGCCATGTTTCGTCCGGCTCTTCCGGCAGAAACTGAATGCGATTCCAAGCGTCAGAGAACCGAGCGGCCGAGTTCAAATGCGCACAAAGTGTGCTCGTGAGAACGGTCTCCGACGTTGCTGACGTTCGCTCCGAATGGTTGCGCCATCGCGGAAGTTCCCCGGTGACGAAATCAAAAAGTTCATAGCGCGCGGTCCCTTTCAGGTGAAGATCCTCTACGAACCCACCATGACTTCCCACGATTTGCGAATCCGACAGCATTACCTCTCGTCCTCAAAAACCTTGGTTCCAAAGATCGGCAAGCGTCTCATCCGCGTCTCTCAGTGCTACCGAACGCAACCAGTATCGCAAACGATCTGGTTTAAGAAGATAGATGCATGCACCATCATAAACTCGCGAGACTCGTGTAATCTGTAAACCAACACCACGTTTTTCTCGCAAGAGGGCATTCAGCTTTTCCTTGAGTTCGTGCGTATTGCCCCAATCAATTTCACCATTCCTAAAGACATATGGTTGACACACGAAGCCGGGCCATGACTGAGGCGCTAATTCCCGCAGTTTGTTTTTCTTGTAAACGGCATTGATTTGACGTGTAAAACATTCATTGAAATCGCCTAGAACGGATTCACAACAGCTACTCATCGCCAGCGAATCTTCCCCTAAGCGAACAAGGTCGCGATAATAGTCGACGATATCATCAACTATGACTTGTTCGGTCGGACTGAGATTTAATTGTTCCCCACTGGGAAATGGAAGCGAAACGATATCATGCGATGAGACAGCCGTCGCTTTTCGAGAGAATAGACGTGTGCTGGTAACGGCTGCAAACGCTCGAAGGGTTCTCAGATTGGATGAAAACCAGCGCTCGACCTTCTTCAAAACTCTTAAATCCGACAGTGGTGCGCAAAAACCAACGATCGGGTTCTTGTATGTCATATAGTATTCCGTCCACAGTGCATGGTGCAGATCCATGTGTTCTCGAACGAGAAACATAGGTGGTGCAAAACGGGCCTCTGTTCTTGGTCCCTCTATTGGCTTCTTCGGCGCTACGGAAATTGCGGATCTATCAATACCGACATCCGATAATGCTTCTGACGAAAGCAACGGCATTCCGATGATGTGGGACGCAGGACGGTCAACTCCACGCTTACCTTCGACAAAGCCTTCGCCGAAATCCCAACTTCGGCCGTTAGCAAATTGCCCAATTGTCCGATAGTCTCGTAGACGATCGGCAAATGCCAATACTCGTCCACCGCCTAGCAAGTCACTACGCCAAACGCCGTCGTTGCTCAATACCAATTCACGGGGCAGCCAATGCATATCGTAATAGTCGATGTCGAATCCCCGTTGCGCGTCAACTCGGCCCGTACGCCGGAAGGTCGCGTGAAGAATCTGCCTATCTTCGGGCGCTTCGTTTGCTTCGGCTGCGACGACGACGACCTTTGTGTCTGCGCTACCCTTCCGAAAAAGGCCGCGGACTGATATGAAGTCGAGAATCTCGCGTACGTCCCAACGCTCAATGAATTTTCGCCGGAATTCAACAGACTTTTGGTTGTAAAGAAAGTTGTACTGTTGGAGCATGCAGAGAACGCCACCCGGTTCTAGCAGTTCCATAGCCTCGTTCAGGAAGAGGTATGCCAGTTGTCTATCGGGCAGGGCGCCGTGGGCATCTTGATAGAGCATGTACGCCTTCCTCGCGCCCGGCGTCGTGAGCTTCGAAGTGAATGGTGGATTTCCAACAATCACGCCGACTTTGGGATGAATTCGTCCCTCCTGCTTTGCCTCGAAAAAACACGACTGATGAATGGTCTTGTGCTGCAATTCCGGAAACAAGCGGATGCTAGCGCGAATACTCGCTGGTTCCAGCGCGTCGCAAAGCCCCAAACACAGACTGAAGGCCGCGAGTTCGACCGCGCCCGGTTCGATATCGATGCCATGTAATCGCTTCAGCAGATTCTGCAGGACGGTCTTGGTGGGCCGTTTCCAGTCGTTTCGGCTGCGCCAGTGGAGGACAAGGCGTTTGTAGGCTTCAACCAAGAAAACCCCTGAACCACACGCCGGATCAAGAATGACTTCGTCATTTTCAATGAGCCGATCGAGTCGTTCCCAACTCAAGACCTCAGACAACATCAGACGAACGAGAAATGGTGGCGTGTAAATCGACGTTGAACGCTCAGTGACGAATAGCTGGTAAACATGGCTGATGAGTTCCACCGGCAAATCAGCAAACGAATACCGCTGCCAAAGAGTGAGTTGTCCGCTCTTCTCTCGCCTACCTTCGATTAGCCGTGCAAATTTCGTCAGTTGCTTATTGGAACGGAGTTGTTCTTTGTCGGATTCATCGATAATGAAAACGTGGCCGTTAAATCGTTGCTCCAGGTGATCCAGCAGTGCAACAAGCGATGGTCCGTTGGCAAGAATTTCGAAAAATCGATTTGCGCCGTCCAGAAATTGACGGAAGAAGTCGGTCTCGAAAACTTGCCGCTCCTCGAGATATGCGATGAGCAAAGAAAGGATGAGAAGTTTTCG
The DNA here is from genome assembly GCA_040881995.1 of Planctomycetaceae bacterium. Taxonomy (GTDB): domain Bacteria; phylum Planctomycetota; class Planctomycetia; order Planctomycetales; family Planctomycetaceae; genus JAQCEJ01. The sequence continues at coordinate 46,433 of JBBECD010000261.1, read as the reverse complement.
TCTGAGATGTTTCGGAAGAACGGCCTCTCTGTTGAGATCAGCGTTTAGAGAACGTACTTCGGTGATCAGCGACTTGTGCGAAGCGCGGTCTGCCGAGAGCAATTCTTTGCAGACGTCAGGATCGTCCCAGAGCGTTCCATTGCGTAGTCGTTCTGCATCCCACCACGGATCAGTTGCGATTGAAGTGGCAGCTTTCCACGTGGCGAACGGTCGGAAAACAATCTCTCCGTTCCTTTCAAACTCCGCTTTGTGCGCACAACGAAAGAGTTGAACAAGTCCCCTCGTAACACGGTAGACCAGCGGAACACCTCCCCAGCTCCAGAGGCGTTTATGCGTTTCCGCGAACCTTTGATCCTTTGCAGGTCCGTCGGATACAAAAATAAAAGCCTGCGGAACCGGTGGAGTTCCTTCGCGCCCCGCTTCGAAAAAGACGGCAGTTGCGCCGTAATGCTGCGCCTTCTCTATTGCGGCAACTTCTTCAGGTGGCCGTCTCGTTTTGTCATATCCCCGGACGGGAACGACGCCGTCCACATCGGGCCCGAAACCGAGGCTTCCAAACTCGAAGAGCCAATTTCCGTTTTTGCTCATCTGTTGAAGCACCCAATATTCTTAACACTCAAAAGCCGGAGAAATCTGCCGCCAAATAGTCGGCGTATTGTTCTACGAACTATAAGCCAAAGTGCCCGTAATTCCTATCTCAGAATGAGCCAGCCTTTGGTGCCGCGGACGGCGGTTCCTTTCTTTTTCTTCTTCGCACCGACGAGGCCGGCGTCTTCGCGTTCGAGGTCGGTGAGCTGTTCGCTCCCCTGCTTCGCTTCGAGCACGAAGCAGCCGCGCTTGTAGAGATCGATGCGGCCGGTGCTCGTGGTGCCGTTGGGGTTGTGGAAGGTGACGTCGCGCTCGAAGACGTAGGCGTTCTTGGCGACGTCGGCCACCGCGCCCTCTGGGGATGTGAGACCGAGCACGTCGCAGAGGCGGATGAGAAACGGTTGGCAGTTGGCGCGTTCGTTCGCGCTCATTCTCTTGCAGTCATCGATAAAGCCGGAGATGGGGGTGGCGGTTTCGGTGGTGTTCATCGTGACATCGTAAACTGGGATGGTCGGATGTGCCAGCGAACGAGGGGCGAGGGATGAGGGATGAGGGATACGGATCGGGGGTGTTGCGCAACCGATGATGTATTAGGGGGGTGTGTCTTGCCGAGTCGCTTCATGATGCCTGACGACGGACCACTGACCACGGACCACTGACCACGGACCACGGACGACGAACCACGGACACCTCCCCACTCGCGAATTTCTCCCAAAGTGTTGTTTGCCATTGTGCGGAGATACGCGCAAAGTCGCGCAAAGTGTCGCTTTTGTGCGCGCGAGTGATGCTTTTGAACGCGCAAGTGTCGCTTATGCGCGCGTTTCGTGCGCGCATTTTGCATCTCAAACAACTTTTTGCGGCGATGTTTTCTATCCCATTCCTCCCATTCCTCTCATATTTCGGGCCGGTTTGTTCGGGAATCGCCGTGTTTGGCAACGGCGTGCGATTTGGGGTTGCCTGGTTTGCCTCGGCTTCCTGGAGTGGTGGGTTGGGAGGGGGTTCATCGACAAAAGTCGCCGATTTTCGGGCGCACGATGACGTGCGTACGCAGCGCACTTTTGCGCGTACCGGCGCGGGCTTCGTAAAGGATGACGGTGGAATGAGTTCGATTTCAGACAGATGTCATTTTCGGCGTGTCTTTTTGCGCTGAATTGCGCGCAAAGTGTCGATTTTTCATCGTTTTTGGTGATTTTTTGGTCATTTTTGCGGTCTGAAGGTGCCCTCATCCGGCCTTCGGCCACCTTCTCCCGGGGGGAGAAGGGGTTACGTCGCGCGCACAGTGCGCTGCAGAGCGCATTTCGGTGCATTTTCGCTGGTTTTTGGTCGCGCGGTTTTCAGACGGCTTGTTTCACGTGAAACGGGGGTCGGTTGTGGATGATCTGATACCGTTTCACGGGAAACGCCACATACGCTAACGAATTCTTGGAGATGCGGTTGCTCGTGAAGCGGGCCCCGCGTTATTCGGCTTTTCCGCTTGCAACGATTTCTGCATTTTGTCAATCTGTCGCCGGTTGTCCGCAGATGGATTTCATCACTTCCGAAATGCCCACCGATGCTGTTCCGCTGGCTCAAATATCGCCGACGCCGACATTTGCTTGCCGAACCCTTTCCGCATGAATGGGACGAGATTCTCGCCGCGAACGTGCGGCATTTTCGGGATCTCGGCGTCGAGGAACGGCGAAAACTGCGCGACGTCATGCGGATCTTCATCGCCGAGAAGAATTGGGAGGGGTGCGGCGGATTGGAGCTGACGGATGAGATCAAAGTGACCATCGCCGCGCAGGCCTGTCTGCTGGTGCTGGGATTCGACGATGTGTACTTCGATCACGTGCTGTCGATTCTGGTTTACCCGACGTCTTATGTGGTGCCGGAAAAAACGGTCAATCAAATCGGCGTCGAGACCGAAGATCGATCGAACCGGCTGGGGGAAGCATGGTATCGCGGGCCGGTGATCCTTTCGTGGGAAGACGCCCTCGCATCGGGCCGGAACGAGGCGGAGGGCCACAATGTGGTGCTGCACGAGTTTGCTCATCAACTCGATATGATCGACGACCGCTCGGTTGACGGCACCCCTCCCCTGGTGACCGCCGAGTTGCACGAACGCTGGACCGAACTCATTCACGAAGAGTACGAACAGCTCAAGCGAGATTGCCGGCGCCGAGAGTGGACCGTCCTCGATTGTTACGGCACGACGAACATCGGCGAGTTCTTCGCCGTTGCGACGGAGAGTTTTTTTGAGGAACCGGCGGAGGTGGCGGAACGGCATCCCGAGTTGTATGCGCTCTTTTGCGAGTTTTACCGGCAGGATCCGGCGAAGAGAGGGATGAGAGATGAGGGATGAGAGATGAGGGATGAGGGATGAGGGATGAGGGATGAGGGATGAGGGATGAGGGTCCGAAGCGCAAGCGACGGGTTCTTGTGCTTTCTCTCGCGGAAGGGAAATGGCTCACGCTTTTTTAAACCACAGGCGCTGTGCGGTTTCACCCAGGATGGCTTTTTTCGTACGTTCGTCGAGGCCGAGTTCGTGCGTGAAGATTTTCAGATGCTGCGCGTAGCTGACCTTGGGGCACCACAACTCGCAGGGGAAATCGCTTCCCCAGACGCACCGCTGCGGTGTGAAGGCGTCGATGACCATCAGACAAGCTTGATGCAGATCGCGGCAGGGATATTCCTCCGCCGAACCGGTCGGGATAAACGTCAACTTGGCATGGGCATTCGGCAACTTTGCCAGCGCCACGACGTCGCCGACGATTTTGTCGCGGTCCGGCCCCGCTTTGATGTTCAGACAATGATCGATCACGATCCGCAGGCCGGAATGACGCCGGGCGAGCGCTTCGACTTCGTTTCGATGATCTCGGCTTGTGAGCACGTTGATGACGATGCCGAGTTCCTCGGCGGCGGCCCACAACCGATCGACTCCCGGGTCGTCGAGTTTGCCGCTCTTCGCGGGAATGCTGCGCATGCCGCGGACGTTGAAATCGCTGACGTACCCTTTCAAGCGTTCGGGACTCTGCTCATCGTCGGGATCGAGCGTCACCACGCCGGCCATGAAGTCGCCGTTGTCGCGGGCGGAATCGGCCGTGAAGCGGTTGTCCCAGCGGTAGAACGTCGTCGTTTGAATCGCCGTCACGTAACGGACGCCGTTCGCCTGCATCTCCTGTTTCAGATGCGCGAGCGTTCCCTTTCCTTCCGGCGGCCGATTCGGTTTTTCGATCGCCGGGTATTTCGTTTCATCTTCGCTGTAGATGTGCGCGTGGCAGTCGATGATCAGCAGGCCGTCATCGGCCGCGGCCGCGTCGGACATTCCGACGACCGACGCGGCTCCCATGACGGCGGCCGATGTTTTCAGGAAATCGCGCCGCGTGACGTTGTGCGGAAGTTGCATGTAGTGTCTCCTGACGGCTGCCGCCGTCGGCATGTCCGCATTTCACCCGACGAAAGCCGCTCGCGTGCGTTGCACCAAACCGCTGTCGCGGTCGCCGCTCCCTCTCAGATTGAAGACGGCGGTCGCCATAAATCGGTCGCGATATTCGGGGCTGACGTGCCGGTAATCTTCCAGCACCGCTTCGCTGAATTTGTAGTCGTGGGCGTTGTCCCCCTTGAGGAACAACACCCGGCGAGCCGCGTCGATGAGTGCGTCGGCGTCGCCTCCCGTCGAGAGATAACCGTAGACCTTAGCGGCCGCCTGCAGGCGATCGCCCGAAATGGCTGCGAGGATTTCATCGACCGCAGCCGCGCCGGAGGACTGCAATGTTGCCGGTTCGAGAGCGGTAATCGTCTGATCGTTCAAAGATCCGCGGCCCATCGCCGCTTCGCGGAACATCGTGTTGAACGAACATGCCTGAAGCAGCAGCCGTTTCCGCAAGCGGTCATCGGCGGCGTTTTTCCAGAGGTAATACATGGCGTTGGCCGTGGTCAGGCCGTGCAGGCCGATGATGCCCGGTTGCCGCATCAGCAATTCACCGGCGCCGACGAACACGCCGTCCCAGATCGACTGGGCTCCGATCCCGCGTGACATCGCCTCGGCAGCGGTCTCCGCCGCGTCGGCCGGCCCGGCGTTACGGAAGGCGTCGAAGAGTTGCGTCGTCGCGGCCGAATCGACGGTCCCGCCGATCCAGTCCGCGGGAATGCGATCGATCTTCGCTTCATTCTCGCGCCACGGCCGGTCCGCGGCGAGATCGCTTTCGGCGGGATTCGCTTCCTCCGAGTGATTCAGCAGCGCGAAGGCGAGCGATCGCAGCACCGGTTCGGCGAATTCCCAGCCGATCACCTGCAACGTTCGCCACGAATTGGCGAGGTAAATGGCTTTGTGCCCGATCGAGCGGAAATCGCGAGCGGCGTACTCCGCGAACAGGTTGAAGACGTCGGTCGCCCCCGCGGTGCGCACGAGCCCGGCAGCCGCGGCGTCGGCTTTGTCTTCGTCCCAGCTCTCCATTGCCTCGGTGAACATGGCCCGCGCGTGAGCCGCATCGGGGACGAGCGATTCGTGGACCGGCTTCATCCGCCAGCCGGTGCTCTTCGCTTCGTCGGCCTGAGACGACTTGAAATAATCGAGTCCCCAGAACAGAGGCAACCAGCGGTCTTCATCGGGACCGGCGAGGCTCGCCAGATGGCACGAATTGACCACCAGCACGCAGTGAAACTTGAAGCCGACCGAGGGGCGCGGCTGCACGTTGCGCACTCCCGCCAGCAGCAGCGATGCCAACACCTCGCCGTACGAGCGGCCGCCGCGGATTTGCTCGGCCACGCGTTCGAGCAAGGTTTCGCGCGGAGTTTCTTCGATCAGCCGCACCAGCGGTTCGATGCGATCGTGATACCGAACCAGATCGGGATTGACCGCCGCATCTTCGGCGGAGACGCGCGGGAGATGCGACAGGAAAGCCAAGCCGCCCGAAAGCCCCGCCAGACTTCCCGCCGTCGTTCGCAAAAATTCCCGCCGTGTCGAATCGCGATGTGACATGTTTCACCTCCGGTGCAGGGGTCGCCTTCGGAAACGTTGACTGCGTCGAAACGTTTCCGAAGGTTCGTGTGTGATCGGAGCCTGTTTCGAACATGGAAATGCTCCGACGTTCCTCACCCCATACTATCACGCGAAATTCGGATCATCCAGAGGCATTCGACGAGAAACAAAAAACCGTCAGCCGCCGATTGATCGAGGACTAGCCGGAATGGTGTTCACGTTGGTACAATCCTGAACATCGCACATCGGCCTCGATTTCTGATTCGGTTCCTCAGGGGAATGCCGGTTTTCTACCGGCGGTGGGATGAAGGAAGATTACCATGCGATCGCTTCGTGTCCAGACGGGTCTCTTCGCTTGCTGCCTGACCGCCGCGTCGATCGGTCTTCTGAGCGGCTGCGGCAACTCCGAACCCTCGACGACGAACACGGCAACGGAGGCGTCGCTAGCGCCGGCTCCTGTGGCGCCCGCGTCTCGTGAAACGGATCCCGCATCGGCCATCGCCCCAGCAACTCTTCCCGAGAACAACTCGGCAGCGGCGAAAGATGAAACCGAAAATGAATCGCTCGCGCACGACGCGGTTGCCGCCGTGCGTCCCCCTCAGGCCGATATTTATCTCTCGCGCCTGACGGAAGAAAGTGTCGAATTCTGGGAATATAAACCCAACTGGGGATTCAACACGAACGGTTTCATTGGCCTGCGCGATGAAACGAACCCCGAAAATAAAATCGTACTCGGCGGCATTCCCTCACCGCACGGGATTTTCGCCCACCCGCCGCCGAACGGACAATCGAGCGTCAAATACCAAATCGGCGATTTCGGATACAGTACCTTTTCTTCCACGGTCGGCGTCGCCGACGTGCGGCAGTATGGCCCAAGCACTCCGCTCTCTTTTGAAATCTACGGCGACGGTAAAGAACTATGGAAGTCGAAGCCGGTCGACCGGTGGGGCATTCCTCAGGAAACGGGACCGGTCGATATCGCAGGAGTGCAGCAGCTCGAACTCCGCGTCATTTGTCCCGGCGACGGCGGCTTCGCTTTCGCCGTCTGGTGCGAATCGCGGTTGATCCACAGCCCGCCGCCATCACCGTTGGAAGGCGATGGTCCCATCACGTTGGCCGTGCTGCGATTCGAAGACCAAGGGACGTCGGTCGAGTTCAACCGCTTGGGTGCAGCGGTCGCCGAAATGCTGGCCCACGATTTGAGAGAATACCGCAAACTACGGATCCTCGAACGAACCGCCGCGGGGAACTTGATTGAAGAACGCGATCTGGCCGAAGCGAACATCGTCAACGGCGACGCCGCCGGTGCCGCCAAACTCACGGCCCAATATCTCGTCACCGGTATCTGTAACGCCAGCGCGGGTAAATTGACCGTCACGGCGCGTCTGACGAAAGTCGGCGACGACAAACCGCTCCAATCATTAAAGCAGACCGGGACCGTCGATGACCTCAAGAAGTTCGAAGCGGTCATCGTTAAACACTTCGTCAAAGCATTAAAGGCCTCCGAGTCGTACGGTCCGAAAAGAACGCCCGCCGAGGGGGATGCGACGCCGACCTTGGCGGTGCTGCCGCTGAAGAATAATAGTCCCAATGCGGAATTGGACGTGATGCAGGAAGGTTTTGCCGATATTCTGCAATCGAGTCTGGGCGCGATGGAAGAAGTGACTCTCGTCGATCGCCGAGAAATTGAAAACATTCTCAACGAGCAGAAGCTCTCGCTGTCGGGGCTCGTCGATCTCGGCACCGCCGTGCAGGTCGGACAGTTGCTGAAGGCCGACCTGTTGCTGGTCGGATCCTTTCTGCAAACCGAGACCGACCTGGAAATCCAAGTCCGCCTTGTCGACGCACAAAGCAGTTCGATTGTCGCGTCGGAGCAAGTTTCGGGAACACGCGACAATTTCGCCGAATTGCTGGAAGACCTTACGCTGAAGGTTCTGAGCGACTTGTCGCTGGAGCCGACGGACGCCGCCAAAGATCTCGTCCAAGCCGCCTTCCCGGCCCGTTCGATGGAAGCGGCAGTTCATATGGCGACGGCGCAGCGGTTGCTCGCAGAGGGGCGACAACTTCAAGCCGTTGAGGCTTATCAGAAGGTAACTCTGCTGGAACCGGGAAACATACTGTGTTACCGACGCCAAATGAGCGTCTTATGGCTGCAGGGAAAATTCTCAGAATTGGAACAAGCGGGAAATCGGGCGCAGGCTCGTCCGGAGTTGTCGCAAGCGCCTTGGGAACATCGAGCGGAAATTCTGTGGTTAATGGCTCACAATTATTCTTCACAAAACCGCTATCCCGAACTTGTGGAAGTAACCGATCGCATTGTCGCTGAATTTCCGGCTGCTCAAGGCAGAGCGAATCATCTTCGGGGCGGCGTGCTGCTGAGATTGAATCGCTGGGACGAAGGACTCAAGCTGATGGAGTCGGCGTCACCCGGGGAGGCCGATCCTGAAAATGATTGGAAAGATGCAGGCCTCAAAGACTTATTCCTCTTCTATGTTTTCTACAGCGACGATTATTCGGCACCTGCGTCGATCCGCACGCCTGCAAAGCGGGCGGAAATGTGTAATAAGGCCATCAAGATCTTCGACCGAATTCTTGTTTCCGCCGACGGCAAGCGCGATCGATTCGCCTCCGAATGGTCGGATATTCTGATTCCTAACGGAGTCGATCATTTAAGAACGTACGATGACGAGGGGTATATCAGAAATTTTCTGACACCGGCCGAAAAAGTCGATATGATGCAGCGCGCGTTGAATGTGTTCGACTGGAAACCTCGTGCCCGTGCGACGGGAACTTTCTCTCTCGCCACGAATGCCGAAGATGCCGAGATGTGGGACGTCGCCATCGGGGCCTATCGCGAATATTTGAAAACTCGATCCGAATTGGAACAGAGCGTCGGAAGTCGCATCGAAATGATTCCCTCTTCGTTCGACTTTCAATCTCTGCAGCCCAATTCGTGGATCGACGAGAAAATCGAAGCCTATTATCGACTGGCGCGAATCACACACGAGGGGCTGCGGCAAACGGACGAAGCTGTACTGGCTTACCAGGAGATGGTACGTGAAGTGGGGCTGGTGAATTTTCATGGTGCCGACGCTGTCGTGGCGATGAACAAGCTGGGCATTAAACCCGAGTACCCCGAAAAGTGCGCTCTCGTATGGGGGTGGGATTCCAGCGGTCAACGGTCGTGGGAGCGTGTGCTCGGCCCCGCGGGTTACAAGGTGCACAGCTTGAGAACGAACGTACTCACGCTTGCCAAACTGTCTCCCTATTCTCTTGTGATTCTCGCGCGACCGGGAATCAAGACGTATACGCCCACAGAAATGTTGGCGCTGCGTTCTTACGTGGCCGCGGGAGGTTCACTCTTCATTATCGTGTCACCTGGCTGGGAGCCTGGGGCACCCTCCATTCACCGCGGATTGCTGTCGTTTTTCAACATGGATGTCGGTGAGCCGCTGCCGACGAGAACGAAGGCGAGCCGCCTCGGCCCCCATGCGATTACCGAAGGGATCACCGAAGCCACGGCGAAATCGGCCGTGGCGATCAAAGCACCAGTCGAGTCAACAGTGATCGCGGCCGGCGACGATGGTCTGCTGGCGGCGGCGGAATACCGTTTTGGGCGCGTGGTCGTCTCGTCGTTCGGACAGTGGTTTATACCGGAACCGGCGATTTTCGCCGACGGTTGGCAAAACCATCGTAGCGGCCACTGGACGACTCAAATCTCTCCCGCGGATTTGCCGTTCGAAGAGGGAGCAGGGCTGTGTCGTCCGCTGTTAGAGAACGTGGTCAGTTGGCTGGAAGAATGCCCGGAACGGAGCTCAGAATTCCGAAAATGGAAATCGGATCTCGCCGAAGCTCATTGGACAGCTTGGAAAGTTCACGCCCAGGTTTTCAAATGGAGCGAGATGGCCGCTCCATTTGAACGATTGATTGAATCGGCACCGGACGAGGTCACTCGAGAAGAATCGTTATGGATCGCCGGCGAGAGTTCGTTGAATTTGACCTGTTTCGCCGAAAATCAGCATCTCATGTGGCCTACCTACAGCCTCAAGATCGGTGCCGTTCACGACCCGGAATCGCGACATTATCGACGACTGATGGAACTCTATCCCGACAGCGATCTATTTCACTACGCCGCATGGCGTTTCGCCGAGTGTGAACGCATTCAGACCATGTACCGCGTGGCCGCAGGACATCGAAACTGGGACCGTGCGGGGATTCGCGACGCCATGTCACTCTATGGTAAGGCGTCTGCTCCGCAAGGAACGCATCCATGGGCCTGGTCCCGGCTGATGCAGGCGACACTGTTGATTAACGTCAACGACATGGAGGCAGCGACGAAACCCCTTAAGGAAATTATCGAAATCATGCCGCATGGTCCCGAACGCACAATGGCGCTGTCGGTGTACGGAGACACGTTGTCGAGATCCAAACAGAACTCGGAAGCCCGGCGGATCTATGAAGAACTCAACTCGCTGCCATTGATGGGTTGGAATGTTATTGGTGGAGACTGGCTTACGATGTGGTATCCCGTAACGAATGGCATGGAGAGCAGTCATCAAGCCGCCTATGCAGGCAAATCAGCGTTGGAGCAACAAAAGTGAAGAGTTCAACTCCTGACGATTCCGCAATTGACTTGTCGAGAGATTTTCGACGAGGCCTTGTGACATACAAAGCCTCGTTGCTGCTCGCACTGTCGACCATTGTCTCTCTATCGCATGCAGCCGAGCCCGAGGATTCTACCCACGACGGTTGGAGCAACCTGTTCGCGGGGCAGGAGGTGAAGTTGCCGATTCGATTCAGCAGCCGCGTGGCCGAGGGGGATCGCGTCGGCTGGGCGGCGTCGATCGAGGGACGGGTGATCGCCCGGCGGGAGGAAACGCTGCGGGCCGATCCCGACCACCCCGGTCAGTTCCTCCTCACATTTCCCTTGCCCGAGGGAGAACCCAAAACGGTGATTGCGGCGTCGGTGACGATCGCTGCCGCAGAAAACGAAGCGATGACGAAACCGTTGTGGATTTTTCCGCGCGATCCGTTTGCCGACAATCCGCCGTTCGCGGCCGAAACCGACGCGGCGCTTTTCGATCCGGTTGGCGACACGGCGAACCGCTTCGAAGCCGCGAAACTGAAATTCAACGCCATTGAAAATCTCGATGCGATCGAGCAAATGACGCCGGAACTGCTGATCATCGGCGAAGGGGTGAATTTTCGGGAGCATCGTGCCTTACCGGATTTGCTGGTCCGGACGGCGGCACGAGGTGGGCACGTTTTGTGTCTGGCTCCCGCGCGGGGGAGTTTCGTGCTCCCCGAACCCGACGCCGGCACAAGCGGCGGGCTCGAAGCATTGCATCTGCGAAAATCGAACGTCATCGCCGATTTCGACAAACGCCTCGATTTTCTCAACTGGCCGGGCGAAGGAAGCGTGGCGCGATCGTCACTGACTCTCGCCGGCAAAGGGGGGCCGCTGACCGTCGACGTCGTTGACGGCGACGGCGAATGGCCTTGGCTGGAAGCCGAATTCGCCGGCGGCGGGCGGCTGATTGTCTGCGGTTTTGCTCTGATCAAGCGCTGGGACGATGGTCCCGCGCCGCGTCACATCTTGCGGCACGCGCTGGCTCATGCAGCGCGCCGGTCGCCATCGCCCGTCGTGTCGGCGGGCGATCAACCTTAACCATTCTGGAGTCGGATCATGAAACTCGCGATGTATGCACTCGTTACCGCTCTGCTGCTCAGCACGAATCTCCCTCTGAGGGCCGATGACGATTCGGTCGCCGTGCCGCCGCTGGCGGTCTTCCCCTTTGCGGAACGCGGCACCGGTGCGGCGGGATTCGGCAGCAAGATCAGCGATTTTCTGGTCGCCTCGCTGGCCGAGAATCCCGACCTGATCGTCGTCGACCGGGACGATCTGAAAAGCGTGCTCGACGAGCAGAAGCTCAGTCTCTCGGGACTCGTCAAAGGGGACGAGGCGGTGCAAGTCGGACGTCTGACCGGAGCGAAAATCCTCATCAGCGGTTCGGTCGTGGAACTCGATTCGACATTATTGCTCTCGGCCAGATTGACCGGGACCGAAACCGGCCGGCTGGTCGCGGCATCGGTCAAAGGCAAGACCAGCGACGATCTGGCGGAACTCGCCGACCAACTCGCGGCGAAAGTTCTGGCGACGATCGCCGAACGATCGGGCGAACTGGTGGCCAAACCGATTTCGCGGGACGACCGATTGGCGGCGCTGAAGAAAGCGATCGACGGCAAAGACCTGCCGAAGGTCTGGATTCAAATCGAAGAACGGCACGTCGGACAGGCGACGATCGATCCCGCCGCCGAAACGGAAGTCGCGCTCTTGTTCGAACAGGCGGGCTTTGCGGTCATCGATCATAAAGACGGCAACCGCAAGCAGGCCAACGTCGTAGTTGAAGGAGAAGCCTTCAGCGAATTCGCCACGCGGCACGGCGACCTGGTGAGCGTCAAGGCCCGCGTCGAAATCAAGGCGGTCGATCGCGATACCGGCGAACGCATCGCCACCGACCGGCAAACCGAGATCGCCGTCGATTTGTCGGAGCAGATCGCCGGCAAAACAGCCCTGCAAAAGGGGGCGGAGGAAATCGCGCTCCGGCTGATTCCCAAGCTAGTGAAATAATGAAACCAAGCGGCTTGCCAAGATAAGATTCTTTATCATGGCGACAGGACACGAAGAATTTGACTTGTGTGGCACGCCCTGAGTCTTCGAAGGGTGTGGCGAGCGATTCAAAAAACCACGCCCTTCGCAAAGCCTCAGGGGCGTGCCACCCAGATCGTCTTTTATTTGCGGGGTTTTCTTGGGGGGCGAGCACCAATTGTCGGATGCACAGCGTATCGGTTTCGGCTCGTTCGAGAATTGAGATTGAGCCCGAATTTCGATACATTGATGGTGCTTCCCTGTCGCTGCCATGTCTGCGGTTTTGACGATGGATCGGCGACGAGAACATGCTCTCGCCCGGGTCATCCTTTTGAGAGATCATCTCCCCTCATGAATCTTACGTTCCAGGCGGCGCTGGCCGTGACGCCGATCGCGCTGGCGGCCGTGCTGCTCGTCGGTTTTCGCGTCGCCGCCCGCTGGGCGATGCCGATGGTTTATGCGGCAGCGGCGGGGATCGCTTATTTCGCCTGGCAGGTTCCCACGAATGTGATTGCCGCGGCGAGCGTCGACGGGCTGTTCAAGACGGCCGATATCTTATTGATCGTGTTCGGCGCGCTGCTGCTGCTGAACACGCTGCAACAGTCGGGAGGGATCGCCGCGATTCGCCGGAGTTTTCATCACCTGAGCGACGACCGCCGCGTGCAGGTGGTCATCGTCGCCTGGCTGTTCGGTTCGTTTATCGAAGGGGCGGCCGGTTTCGGCACGCCGGCGGCGATTGCCTCGCCGCTGCTCATCGCGCTTGGTTTTCCCGCCGCCTGCGCGGTGATGATCGGGCTGATGATTCAAAGCACGGCGGTCACGTTCGGAGCGGTCGGCACACCGATACTTATCGGCGTGAACAGCGGCCTGGGAGGGGAACAACTGCAAGCCTATCTGGCGGCCCATCACCTTTCGCCCGCCGATTACCTGCAAGAAGTCACGACGCGGGCGGCCACGCTGCATGCGATCACGGGGACGCTGATGCCGACGCTTATGGTGATGATGATGACCCGCTTCTATAGTGCACAGCGAAGCTGGACCGCCGGACTTTCGATTCTTCCCTTCTCGCTGCTCGGCGGATTGGCTTTCACCGTGCCGTACTGGCTGACCGCGGTTTTTTTGGGACCGGAGTTCCCGTCGCTCGTGGGGGCGATGGCGGGGCTGGCGATGATGACTTTCGCGGCGCGTCATAAATTTTTGATTCCCCGCGACAACTGGCAGTTTCCCAGCGACGCCGACTGGCCGAGCGATTGGTGCAGCGGTTTGGAAAAATCGGCGCGCGAGGCGGATGCCGACGACGCCGGGGGCATGACGACGTGGTTGGCCTGGCTGCCGTATATGCTGCTCGCGGGACTGCTGCTGCTCACGCGGCTCAAGCAGCTTCCGCTCGGCGACTGGTTGAAAAGCCCCGCGTTGACGATTTCGTGGACGAAGATCTTCGGCACGTCGATCAACACGCAAACCCAGCCGTTTTATTTGCCCGCCTGCATGCTGACGATCGTCGTCGTCTTGACGTTTTTTCTGCATCGCATGACGTGGCCGGCCATGCGGACGGCGATTTCGAGTTCCACGCGGGTGATCGTCGGCGCGGGATTTGTGCTGGTCTTCACCGTGCCGATGGTCCGGGTTTATATCGAATCGGGCGGCAACGCCAGCGGATTGCCCAGCATGCCTCTGGCGATGGCCGAATGGGTCGCCCAGACCGTCGGCGGCGTCTGGCCCGCGCTGGCGGGAGTCATCGGCGCACTCGGGGCGTTCATTGCCGGCAGCAACACGGTGAGCAACATGATGTTCACCACGTTTCAGCACGGCGTGGCCGAACGCCTGCGACTTTCCAGTCCGCTGATCGTCGCGCTCCAGGCGGTCGGTGCCGCGGCCGGCAACATGATTGCCATTCACAACGTCGTCGCTGCCTCGGCGACCGTCGGCCTGTTGGGACAGGAGGGCGCTTCGCTTCGCAAGACGATCTTGCCGACGATTTACTACTTGACCGTCGTGGGACTTCTCGGCCTGGCGGCGGCGTATGCGTTGCCGCATCCGCCGTGAGTTCGCGATTACGAGCCGACGACGTTCGGCGTGCCGCACGCCAGCAGCATTTGCCGCGTCTGTTCCCGGAATTTAACGCGCACATCGCGCGTCGGCGGGCGGCAGCGGCTGGAATCGAGACCGACCAGTTCCATGCAGAGCTTGTCGAGATAGCCGTCGCCGCTGGTGTAGTTTTCCATCTCGGCCCAGAGTTGCATGTACGGCATCAGCACGCGGACCATCTCGCGCTGGGCCTCTTCGTACTTTCTCTCTTCCAGCAATTGCCACAACCGCACGCCGAACTGAGGCCAATGGTTGCAGATATGCAGCTCGATGGCCCGGGCTCCGAGCATGTGGCTGGTCACGAAGCGGCTTTGGTTGTCGATGATGCCCAGCCGGTCGCTGTATTGCACCAGCGCGTCTTCAAACGTCAACCAGACCGGATTCGGCGTCGCCCATTTGAGTCCCACGAGATTCGGAATCTCGGCCAGCCGGCCGACCAGCGACGCCGAAACGCCCAGACTCGTCCAATAGGTGTTATAGACGATGATTCCGATCTCCGGCGCCGCTTCCGCCGCCGCCAGCACGAACTCGAAGAAATCTTCTTCGGTGTGTGAGAAGTAAAACGGCGGCGAGACCTGGATGAAGTCGGCTCCCAGCCGTTGGGCTCCGCGCGCCAGTTCGCACAATTCCCGCGTGCTCGTCGTCTGCGCCCCGACGGTGACGGGGATCTTCCCCCCGGCGGCCTCGACGACCGTCGCGGCCACCTCAAACCGCTCGGCCAGAGTCATGGCCGAGAAGTCCCCGGCCGCTCCGCCGGCTAAAAGAATACCGGTTCCTTCGCGAATTCCTCCTTCGAGCAGGAATTCGACATGCCGGCGCATGGCGGGGAGATTCAATTCCAACGTCGCGTCGTGAAACTGCGTGGGCACTGTCACATAGCAGCCGCGGAGACGATTTAACAGCCGATCACGGTTCATTTCGGAGAAATCCTTTCGGTTAAACATTCATGAATGACGTTGGCGGCTTCCATGGCCGCCTCGGGGTCGATACACAGCGGCGGAGTAAACTTCAAATAGCCGCGGCCGGTGGTAAACATCAGCACGCCGCGGCGCACCGCCTCTTGAGCCACTGCGTCGGCGAATTGCACGTCGGGAGTATTCGTGCCCGGTTGCCGGAGATGAATCGAGATAAACAATCCCACGCCCTGAACGCGGCGCACGCGATCGGGAAATTCCCGCTCGAGTCCGCGAAGCCGATCCAGAACCGCGGCTCCCGTGCGGGCGGACGCCTCGACGAGCCGTTCGTCTTCGAGGACTTGAAGATTCGCCAGGGCGGCGGCCGCGCATACGGGATTGCCGCCGTGCGTGCTCGACATCTCCCCCGCCAACGGCAAGTCCAAAAGTTCGCGCGCACCAATCACCGCCGACACCGGCAGACTCGACGACAAGCCTTTTCCCAGCACCATGAGATCCGGCGTGACGCCGAGATGTTCGCCGCCGAAAAACTTGCCGGTCCGTCCGCAGCCGCATTGAATTTCGTCGAACGCCAGTAACACATCGTGACGTCCGGCCCACTCAGCAGCCGCGGCGACGAATTCGGACGGAATGGGAACGGTCGTCCAACCGGGGACCGGTTCGAGAATCAGACCGCAGATGCGATCGAGGTCGATGCCCCGCGCGGTCAGCGACGCCAACCCCGCGCGGAAACATTCGGTACCGCACGGTTCGTCATGCGTGCGTCCGAAAGGACAATCGAAACTGTTCGGTGCCGGAATTTGAAAATAATGCACCCGTTCGCGGTCGATCCAGTCAGTCGGCTGCGGCGTGCCGCCGGCGAGCTGCGCGCCGAGGGTGCGGCCATGATAGTTTCCGGCGAGACTCAAGATGCCGACTTTCTCGGGATGTATCTGCTGTCCCTGCCGGCGCATCAGCATGATCGCGCATTCGGAAGCCTCGGTCCCCGACGAGAAGAGAATCGCTTTCGAATCGGGAATCGGCGACAACTCCGTCAACTTTTCGAGCAAGCGCAATCGCGGTTCCGAAGGAAACGCATATGTGGCGAGCAGCGGTTGATCGACGGCGCGTCGAATCGCCTCGACGATTCGCGGATGTGCATGTCCGGCGTTGGCGAGCACGATGCCGCTGGTCAGGTCGATCCACTGGTTGCCGAAGGGATCGCGAACCAGAAACCCCTCGGCCTGATGCCACACAATCGGCGGCAAACCGGCCATCGACTGCGGTTCGACTTCGCGCAAGCGTTTGATGAGCGGGATCGATTGCGGCGCCGGTATCGGCGTGACGATTCTCCTCCAGCGGGAATTCACCGGAGACGTGGGAACCGGTTCGAGCGATGTGATGCCCAATGCCATTTTTGCTAGAGTCCTTTCGCCAGCCAGCCGCCGTCGATGTACAGATCCTGGCCCGTCATAAAGCGAGAGGCGTCGGAGGCGAGAAAAATGACGGCGCCGGCGAGATCCTCCGGTTCGCCCCAGCGCCCCAGCATCGTGCGGCGAGCGCGGGCCTCGCGGCGTTCGGGATCGGAATAACTCAAATGGGCCATGTCGGTATGAAAATAACCGGGGCCGAGGTTGTTGACGCGAATGCCAAACGGACCGAGATCGAACGCCAACGACTTGGTGAGTTGCTTCAGCGCCCCCTTGGCCGCGCCGTACGCCGGGTTATTGGGAAAGCCGAGTTCGGCACCGATGCTGGTGACGTTGATGATGGAACCGCTCCCTTGCTCCTTCATCCGCGAGGAAAGTTTTCGTGCAAGTTGAAAGGGGGCTTCCAAGTTCACGCGGAATGTCTGCTGCCAGAATTCGTCGGGATAATCGGCGAGGTCGTGCGGAAACGTCACGCCGGCATTGTTGACCAGCACGTCGATCCGCGGCTGCTGAGTCAGCACGAACTCGGCCAACTCCGTCACCGCCGCCGCGCCGGATAAATCACAGGCATAGTCGAGCGCCGCTAGACCTTCCGATCGGAACGACCGCGTGGTCTCGGCGAGTTTTTCCGCATTCGAGCCATTCAGCACGACCGTCGCGCCGGCGCGCAGCAACGCTTCGGCGACGGCCCGGCCCAAGCCGCGCGTCGCGCCGGTCACCAATGCCACTTTCCCTTGCAGCGAAAACAGTTCGTTCAAATACGGCATATCCCCGCCTCAATTGTCAGTGATTGGACCATTCGATCGACTTCCCTTCGCGGAAGCGCTGCCACGAAAGCTCGGCGACGTCGTCCGGCCGCCGGCCGGTGTGAATATACTCGGCCATCGTGCGTCCCACAAACGGGGAAAGCGAAAATCCTCCGCCGCTGAAACCGGCCGCGAGATAGATGCCTGCCGTTCCCTCCAGACGATCGAGGATGGGCATGCCGTCGGGAGAATAATCGTACGTGCAGGCAAACGTGCGATGGACGAAGCCGTCGCGCATCCAGGGGAGCGTCGTTGACAAGGCGTGATGCATTTTGCGCACGGTGGTGAAGTCCGCCGTCTGTCGACAATGATCGGGATCCTGAACCACGCAGTCGTCGAGCGATTTAATCCAGTCCCCTTCGCGCCAGCCGACGAACATCTGCTCCGCACCCTCGGGACGCAAATAAATGCCCGACGCCGCATCGCTGAGAATCCGGACCAGTCGGCGGTCCGAACGGGCGGGCGCCTGAAAGAAACACATTTCCGCCCGATGCGGCCTGATCGGCAACGGACGGCCGAAACGTTCCAACTGCAATGGCAGCCAGCACGATGTTCCGAGAAGCACGATGGGAGATTCGATGGTCTCGGCTTCCGTCGTCACGTGAACCATCGGCCCGACGACGTCAAGTTTTGTGACTTCACATCCTTCAACAATCTCGACTCCCAGTCGCCGCACGATTCGCGTCAGCGCCTGCGTCGCCGACATGGGGTCCAAATGGACGGCGCCGGGTTCGAACGCGTAAATCGTCCGCTCATCGGACCGTAATCCGGGTTGCAGATCTTGCGCTTGATGGGTGTCAATTCTCGATACGTCACATCCGGTGGAATTCGCGACTCGAATGGCGTCATCCACATTTTCCGCATGTTTTCGATCGGTCGCCAGCAAATACCCGACCTGATGGACGGGAAGCGGTTCGCCGAATCGATCGTCAAGAGTTTGAAAAAACCGGGCCGATTCCGTTTGCCAGCGCGACAGACCGGCGTGACGAACCGTCGAACGAATAATTCCCGCTGCGCGCCCCGATTGCCCGGCGCCGACGTAATGCCGTTCGACGATCTTGATGCGGCCGCACTTCCGCAAGGCGAGATGCAACGCCGTGCTCAGGCCGGTCACGCCTCCACCGACAATCAGCACATCGCAGATCGATGTCATGGCGTCGACGCTTTCCGTTGTCGAGCAGACGTTCGCGAATTTCGAAGTTCACTTCGCATCGAGACCGTCCTTGCCGTCGGTCAACCACGTCAAATTGAATCGAGCCAATCGCAGTTGCGTGTAATCGTCCGCCTCGTACAGTAGAAGTCCCTCGCCCGCCGCGTTGATGGCGAGATCGGAGTAGGCCGACGAACCTTCGTGCACGATTTTCGAAACGGGCCACGACCGGCATTCGTCGTAACTCAGGTAGACTTTCATGTGGTCGCGGGCGTTGGGATTGCTCGGGGATGACAGCAGAATCCGATTCTTATCAGAATGCGATGCGTCGGTGAGTCGAATGATCGCCCCCTGACAAGATGGTTCCGGCAAGCGGTCGTCAAATGTCACCGGCAACCAGCTCTCGCCCCCGTCCTCGCTGACGGAAATCGCTCGTTTTCGCTGATTCTGCCGGCTGCGGGCATTCATGTAGACCATGCCGTCGGTCAACTCGACCGCTTCGCATTCGTCAGACGTGTTGACGTCGAGCGGTTCGCCGTATTGCCACGTCTTGCCATGGTCGTCGCTGAAAAACGCATACGACAATTGAATCTCGCCGAGATTGGGAGTTGCATCGGCCCAGCAGGGGATCAGCAATCGGCCGGCCTTCAATTGAATGCCGTGCCCCGGGCCCGTCCCGACCCAATGCCACTTCGGATTCATCGCCTGAGTGGTGATATCGACCGGTTTGGTCCAGATCCGGCCGTCGTCGTCGCTGTGCATGATCAGGACGCGCTTGTTGTCCCGAGAAAGCGGCAACCAGATCGTGCCCGTTTCGCGATCTTGCACCAGGCAGGGATTTCCCATCGTGTGCTCACCGTCGTCGGCGATGACTTCTTGTTCGCTCCAAGTCCGTCCGCCGTCTTCGCTCCGCCTCAACAGGAGATCGACGTTGGTCTGATCGTTACAATTCTCTTTGCGGCCTTCGGCAACGGCGAGCACGGTCCCGTTCTTCGTGACCAGCAAGGCCGGAATGCGATAACAATGATACCCGGCTGCTTGAGATTGAAAGAGAGCCTGTTCTTCAAACACCGGTTCTGGTTTTGGGTCGTCCGGAGGGGCCGCAGAAAGTGTGCGGCCCGGCACCAACGAGCACCAGGTCATGATGAGGCAGATCAACGCGAAGGGAACGTTAGCTCTGATGTTGCACATGGTGGCATCCTTGGAGTTCTGGGTCCGATGCGGTTTCAAACGGATTTCGCACACCGTATCATTTTTTTTCTAAAAATCAATTGAGTTTTATGATAATTAACGTCACAATCCACAAATTACCAGATTATGACATGGAGACTGTCCACGAATGAGCGATTTTGCTTCCGCCTCCGAATCCGCGTCGACGTCCGATTCCGCTTCCGAACTCGCCTATCTGGGTATTCGCCGGATGCTGGCCGCCGGCGAGCTGTTGCCCGGCCAACGATTGTCGCAGAGCCGATTGGCTCGACAACTCCGTTGCAGTCCCATGCCGATCGTCGAAGCGATGCGGCGGCTCGAAAGCGACGGGCTGCTCGTCAAACAAGCCCGCAAGCAAGCCCGCGTCCGCAAGTTGTCGCGCGACGATCTCGATGAACTTTATCTGCTCCGCGAGGCGCTCGAGACCGTCATCGCCCGGCTGGCCGCAGAACGCATCACGCCGGAAGAGGCAAAAAACCTCCAGGAACTTTCAGTCGCCTACGAAGCGGTCTGGGCGTCGATTCATGATGACTCGCCCGCCGATATCGCCATTCACCACTACATTGCCGAATGTGCCCGCTCGCCTTTATTGAAGAGCGAACTCGAACGTTTCCGCTTGATCGAACTGACGGCGGGCCGACATCTGATGAACCGCACCACGCGGTCCGGTCATCCTCACAGTCACCGCGCTTTGGTGCAGGCGATTATCGATCACGATACCGACTCGGCCGAATATCTGATGAAGAAACATATCCAAAACGGATACGAGGAAGCGCGGCGTGATTTCGATAACCTTCCCGAAAAGCCGCGCGCCGTTCGCGGACGTCCCGTCCCAAGGAAAAACACGTGAACCCGACCAACGCGATCGCCTCCCCGCCGTTTCTGTTTCAAACTCTCAGCAATGCGCAACGGCGGGAATATGCCGAGCAGGGGTTTCTGCGGCTGGGACCAATTCTCACCGAGGCCGGGCTGGAAGCGATGCGGTCCGAATGCCTGGCCGCATGGCGTACCGACAAAGGCGAATTCGATCCGAACAAATCGTGGTTGCAAAATGCGTTGTTGGGCGATATTCATCACCGCTCGGCGACCGTCCGCGATTTTTATTTTGGCGGTCCGCTGGTCGACGTCGCCGAGCGGTTGATCGGCCCGAACGTCAAAGGGGTGACATCGCAACTCACGTTCAAGATGCACGGCAATACGAAAGCGTTCGGCTGGCATCAGGACAACGGTTACGGCGAACTCGACCCCTATACCGCGCTAACGACGCTGACCGCCTTGGACGATACCGACGAGCAGAACGGTTGCCTGTGGATCGTGCCGGGAAGTCATCAACGAGGCCAGATCGAACCGGGATTGAATTTCGCCGAAAAGACATCCGAAAAAGCGATTGAACTCGTCGTCGACGAATCGACGGCGATCCCCGTGCCGATGCGGGCCGGAGAGTCGATTGTTTTCCACTGTTGGATGCTGCACAAATCGCAAGGGAATTTTTCGCCGGACCGCGACCGGCGGATTCTGTTCCTCCGTTATGCCGATGCCGACGCGGTCGAAGTCTACAACGGCCGCCGCCCGAGACTCGGCCCGCTGCTGCGCGGCGTGTCGAAATTCCCCGAGGTAGCCGCATTCGAAGCTGAACTCGTCCGGAAGGAAAAACTATGAAATTCCACTCGTTCATATCGGCCTGCTTTCCGATGTTCGCCGTCGTCGCATTGCTGTCGACGGCGGGCCTTCGTGCCGATGACGTTCCGCAGGACGATTCGCCCGGCTTATCGTTTCGATACGAACGCTCCGCCGCGACGGAAGCCGCGACGATTCGCGTGATCGAGGGGAAAGTCAATCCCGTTGCCGGAGTCGCCTATATCTACGCCACCATTCAGATGGGGCCCGCGAATCCCATCAACTATGTCGACGGCAGGCCCGAGTGGCGACCGGAAGGGGCGGCCGTGGCAGCGAACGAACCACAAGAAACACCCGAAAGCACAACGAAAGAAACCGTGCCGGGCGGGTTTGAGATCCAGGAACAAAAACCCTTGCCCGAGGGCCATCCACAGTTTTTGCAGACGATTGCGCTGGGGAGCAGGGGTGACGGGACATTTACACCGGCCGTTCGCTTCGGGCTGGGGAACGACGGCCGCGGACAGGAGCGGGCGCATGTCACCGCCTGGATCTCCGATGGCCGCATCGACTACTTCGCTCCGTATGCGCGGCCCAATACGCCGTACGATTTCAAACTTCGCCTCGATCTCGAAAACCGGCGAATGTCGGCCTGGGTCAGCGGGCGCGGAGACGACGCGTGGTTTCTCGTCGCGGATGATGTCGCCTTGCAGACCGACGTGGAGACGATCGATTGGGTGCAGGTCGAACTCTATCCCGATGCTCCTCCCATCGAAGGGTTGATCGTGCGCAAGACGCCTTATGCTCCGGCGGAGACGGTGCGCCCTCATCCGCGGGCCAAACCGGACCGCGTGGTGGAAGTCGACTGCGGTTTCCACTTCCAGTCGATGCGTTCCACATGGCGGCAACCGGGCAAACACGTAACGATCTTCCGCGAACCGGGAGTCCACGCCGGATTTCCGGATGTCGCCCAAGCGGGGAGCGATCATCTCGTATGCGTGTGGCGCAACAGTTCGCACACCGGAGGTGGCGGGGGACTTTCCGTGGCCCACAGCTACGATCTCGGCCGGACGTGGGGCGAACCGGTGTCTGTTTCGCTTCCCGAGGGGGCGTATGCGAATTGCCCTCGCTTGCAGCGGTTGAAAGACGGCTCGCTGCTCTTGCTCGTCGATATCCCTTCGGGCGGCGACCAGACCGTCGCCACCTGGGATCTCATCATGTACGACAGCCTCGACGAGGGAAGAACCTGGATCAACCCGCGCTGGCTAAGAACGAAAAAGGTCGGCGGGGGAGGCTGCATCGTCCCCAGCCGCCTCGCCGAACTCGCAGACGAATCATGGCTTCTGGCGGCATCGTATTTCTCCAAGCCGGGGAATGTCGAAATCCTCGATTATTACCGCACGGCCGATCGCGGCGAGACGTGGGCGTTCATCGGCCAGCCCCACCATTATCCGCCGCATAGTCTCTCCGAGCCGAGTCCGATTTCACTCGCCGACGGTCGGCTGGTCGTCTTCGCCCGCGAATCGCGAGCGGACGGAATGCACGCCGCCAAAGGGTTTTCGACGGACGGCGGCAAGACCTGGCAGTACCAGCATCTTCCGTTTCCGATCACCGGCCGGACCTGCGCCGATTTATTGCAAGACGGACGCCTGATGGTCACGTTCCGCTCGGGTGTCGGCCGCGCGGCGTTACAAGCCTGGGTCGGTGAGGCCGATGACCCGACCGGCCCTCAGCCCGCCGGCGGACATTACAACGACCGGCATTCCATCGGCCTCAAAAACAGCGAGTTGCACATCGACAACGACGGAAACCGCGGCCAGTTCACGATGTACAATCTTCGTCCGGCCGATACGGACAAGACGACGGTCGATTTGACGTTCGAAGTGCAGGTGCGGTCCAATGCAGGGCGAGCCGCCAGCGTATCGATTCCGTTCGCCGGAGTGCTGCGCCTGTTTCCCGACTACGTGGAAATGGCTCACGATGCATCACTGCGGGCCGCGATCACGCCGGAGCAGTTTCACACCTACCGCGTCATCAGCAAGGTCGGCCGCATGGAACTGTTCATTGACGGAGAACCGGTCTGGGCGACCGACAAAGGAGACAGTCGCCTGAATCACCTCGCATGGACGCCGATCAGCAATTACGCGCTGGCGTTCGGCAACGAACCGCGCAATCCGTACGAGACGTTCGGGTACGCTTACTACCAATTCAAGATCCAGCATCCGGATGTTTATCCGGTGCAGATCACTCCCGACGTGACCGGTTACAGCCTCTGGCGGCGATTCGACGCCGCCACCGACGATCCCGAGGCGGGACGGCACGCGATCTTGTGGACCGCAGCCCGCGACGGCTTCCCCGACCAGCATCAGTTGGACCACATCATCGAAATCGAGGCGAGCGCCAATGGGCACGAACAGGGATATTCTGGCTGGACACAATTAGACGACGGGCGGATTTTCGTCGTCCATTACACCGACGATGCCTCCGCCGCCAGCAGTTCGAACCAGCACATGTTCGGCGTGCCGTGGATCCGGGGAACGTTTCTGTCCCTCGACGATTTACCGCCGATGCGATAGAACTGGGGAGAACAACAGTGCGTTTCCCTTTCCAGTGATGGATATTCCCGCAAAGGCAAAGCGACCATGAACTGGGCATGCTTATCTAATCGTCTCGCATTCGCCGGACTTTTTCTGACGTTCTCGTTCGCCGTGGGGACCGCGGCGAACGGTGAATCGCCAGCTTCCGCCAAAACGATTTTCTATGTCTCGGCCGAGGGAAACGACCAATGGCCGGGACGACGGCCCGCTCCCTCTGCCGACCGCCAAGACGGCCCTTTCTCCACACTGACGGCGGCACGCGACGCGATTCGCCGTCTGAAGAACGCGAACCAGATCCCGGGCGCCGTGGACGTTGTGATTCTCGACGGCACGTATCATCTCACCGAACCGCTGGTATTGACGCCGGAAGACTCGGGCGACGAACAACACCCCGTCACGTGGTCCGCGTATCCCGGGCACCGTCCCGTTCTCAGTGGAGGCCGGGTCGTCGACGGCTGGAAGCCCTACGAAGGCCAGATCGTGACCTCACATCTTCCCGACGTGAAAGTGGGGACGTGGAACTTCCGACAGATTTTCTTTCGAGGCGAACGGCAGACTCGCTCATGCTGGCCGAATCCCGATCCGGCCGACCCGCTTTACAGCGGCTGGGCGTTCATCGAAACGGATGCAGCCACCGAAAACAGCGTCCCCTACACGCATCGTTTTTCCGCCGATCAACCGCCGCGAACATGGTCGCATCCCGATCAGGCGGAGATGAACGTCTTTCCCTGGTATTGCTGGGTGAACGATCTGATTCCCGTGAAAACCGCCGACGCTGCGGCGCAGTCGATCTCGTTGACGCGGGCGCCGAATTTCGGATTCATGCCGTTGATGCCGGGGAACCGCTTCCGCGTCGAGAACATGCTGGAAGAGCTGGATCAACCGGGCGAATGGTGTCTCCGCACCGACACGGGAACGCTGTATTTCTGGCCTCCCGAAGACTTGCAGCCCGGCGACGTCGTCGTCCCGGTCGTCGACACGCTGATCGAACTGCGCGGGACCGCGGAATCGCCGCTACACCACATCACGATCTCCGGACTCACATTCTCCCACACGCGTACGCCGTTTCCCGACGATCTGCACGAAAACTTTCATTCGCCGACCGTTCGGGGTGCGGGCATTACGCTCGAACACGGCGACGGCTGCCGCGTCGAGGGGAACCGGTTCGTCATGCTCGGCGGCGACGGCGTGCGCTTGCAGGGAGCCAACGCCCGTAACGAAATCGTCGGCAACGAAATCGGACATATCGGCGGCGCCGGGGTCGTGCTCGCCGGTCTCGACAAAGAGGGAAACGCCGGCGACACGCCCGACTTCGAAAATCAGGACAGCCTCCGCCGCAACTCCGTTCGCTTTCCGAAGCTCGTCCGCAACGTCATTTCCGATAACGACATTCACCACTGCGGCTACTTCAAGAAAAATTGCGGCGGCGTGCACATGTACGCCGTTAACAGCATCGACAACGTCATCTCCCATAACCGCATCCACGACATGTCCGACAAAGGAATGGTCATGCAGGATGGCTTCGGCCGCTACATCGTCGAATACAACGACATGCAGCGGCTCGGACGGGAAATCGCCGACACCGGCGGGATTATGGTCAATCGCTGGTTTGTGCTCGACGATGATCCCGAGTTGTCCGCGGGGGCGGTCATCCGTTTCAATCTCATTCGCGATTGCATCGGCTGCGGCGCGTATGCCGAAGCGCGGCATCCCAAGGGGGAAGGGGACCGCACCGCCGCCAACGGACGCCTCTGGACGCCGTATTACACTTGGGGCATTTACTTCGACAACTCCGGCATGAAGAACACCGTCTTCGGCAACATCGTCGTCTCGACGGTCTTGGGAGGAGTCGCCTTGCCCGTCGGCAATCCGAAGAACAATCGGGTCGAGAACAATATCTTCATCGGCAGCAGCGGGAACCAGATCGATCTGCGACTGAGCGGAACCAACAACCGCTTCTCGCGAAATATTCTGTATTACTCCGATCCGGCCGCGAAACTCTTCGCCGCGAGTCCCTCCGCCCCGGCTTCGATTTCCGAGTGCGATCACAACGTCTATTTTCTCGCCGGCGAAGAGCCTCTGACGATTCGCGGGATCGGCACGCTCGGCGATTGGAAGAAACTCGGCTTCGATCAGCACACCCTCGTCGCCGACCCGCTCTTCGTGGACATCGAGCACGGCGATTACCGGCTCCGGCCCGAGTCCCCCGCCTTCTCGCTGGGGTTTCAGCCGATACCGGTGGACAAGATCGGCCCGCGGCTGTTGAGCCTCGGCGGCGCGGCTGCGGTCGGGCTTGAAGAGAAAACTCTACCGGCCCCGTCGTCGGTCTTCGATCAGCCCGCGTATGCGGGAATCACGATCCGCAGCCGGGAGAAAGGAGACGCCGCATGGCAACGGGCGATTCCCGAACCGTGGCATAAACTCGGCGCGATCATCGCCACAGAGCCAAAGCTCGTGGACGTCCCGTACCAGTACGAGGATGCAAAAACGCCCGAACCCGAGCAGGAAAACATCTATCGAAACGCGTACTGCATCACGTACGACGACAAACGCTGCGTGTCGATTTCGATCGTCAGCCGGCATGGCTACGATACCGGCGTCGGCTTCCCCGATGAAAAACTCTGGTATCGCGTCTCGACCGACGGCGGCAAGACGTTCGATCAAGATCGACCCATCATTCAGCGCGGCGATGAATACTCGCCGCTGCATCCCATTAAATACGTCCACGTCGGCAAGAACGGCTTCGAGACGTCCGGAGGGTGGATCAACCGGTTGAGCAACGGACGAATTCTGTTCCCCTTCTGCTTTGCTCCACTGGACGAGAATGGCAAGCAGTACAATCCGGTGGGAGGCTACACCTTCAGTTACTGCGCCTGTCTGCTCGGGACGTGGAACGAAGCGGGGGACGACGTGATCTGGGACGTCAGTAGCGACATTCCAATTTCGGGCGGCCTTTCGTCGCGCGGCGTGAATGAATGCGCACCCATCGAACTGAAAACGCCCGGGCATGTCCTGATGGTCAGCCGCGGCGGCAATTCACCGAACACCGGGACGCAGCAGGCGTGTCATTGGAAAACGCTGTCCACCGATTATGGCAAAACGTGGTCGGAGTACACCCGTTTTACGTACGACACCGGTGAGGAATTTTATTCTCCCTCGTCATTCGCCAATGCGATACGGAGTTCAAAAACGGGCAAGGGGTACTGGGTCGGCAACATCAGCCGGACCAAACCGGACGGGAACAGCCCGCGGTATCCGATCGTCATCGGTGAGATCGACGAGGAGACGCTGAGTCTGCGCAAGCGGACGGTGACCATCGTCGACGATCTCAAAGAGGGAGATCCCGCGGGACTGCAACTCTCGAACTTCGGGCTCGTCGAAGATCCGAAGACCGGGCATATCGTGATGACTCTCAACCGCACCGACTATCTCGATCCTCTGTCGGAGGGCGAAGGAGTTCACACGTACGTCATCGAGGTGAAGTAGGGCGTTGGGTGCCTTTATTCGACTTCCATTTATTGTGAACCCCTGCGGCCACCTTCTCCCAGACGCCTTTCTGTCGAAAGGCTGGGAGAAGGAAAAAACGCAACTTCCCTCATCCCTCATCCGCTAACTGAATATTGGCTGAAGTCTCGATTTTATCGCTCGACGTCATGGAAAATGATGACTACTATCGTCGGAGTCACGATGCACATTCGCGATCGGACGAGAATCTTTCACGCCTTCGTACGAGAAACCAATTCCCCAGGTGGAGTCGATTATGGTCAATCACAACGGACGGTTCGCCGCGCTGATGACGTTCGCGCTCGGCTTCGTGTGTCTTCCAGCAACGGCCGAGGACTGGCCCCAGTTCCGCGGCGCGAACGCCGACGGCGTGGCTCGGTCGACGTGTCCCGACGTCTGGGATGCCACGAAAAACGTCCGTTGGAAACTTCCCCTCGAAGGGGAGGGGTGGTCGTGTCCCGTCGTCTGGGGCGACCGCGTTTTCATCACTGCGGCGGTCCGGACCGATAAACCCGCCGAACAGGCGGCGGCACGATCTCAGCCCGAACCTCCGGAAAATCAAGGCAGCCAACGGAGTCAAGGGGGCCGCGGCGGGCGCGGAGGACGAGGCGGCGGTTTCGGCGGAGGACGAGGTGCGAATCTGACGAATGCCGATTATCGCTGGGAAGTCATTTGCCTCGACGCCAAATCGGGAGACGTCAAATGGCGCGAAACCGCACGGACCGGTCATCCCCCCCTCCCGCGGCACGGTCAAAACACGTTTGCCACCGAGACGCCGGTCACCGACGGCAACCGCGTGTATGCCTACTTCGGCATGACGGGGCTCTACTGTTACGACATGGAGGGAAAACTCCAATGGGAGAAAGACCTCGGCACGTACAAAATGCGAGCGGGCTGGGGAACCGGAAGCTCTCCCATTCTCTTCGAAGGGAAATTGTATCTGCAGATCGACAACGACGAGAAATCGTTTCTGGTCGCGCTCGATGCCCAGTCCGGTGAAGAAGCCTGGCGCGTCGACCGAAACGAACCGTCGCAATATAGCACGCCGATCATCTGGCGGAACAGCGTGCGCAGCGAACTCGTCGCCGGCGGACAAGTCTGCCGATCGTACAATCCGGCGACCGGCGAATTGCTCTGGGAGCTCGACATGTCGAGAGGCCGCAGTTCCGCCACGCCGTTAGCCGTCGGCGATCGGCTGTACGTGGGGACCGAAGGCCGAAGTCGCGGCGGTTTCCCGGGAGGGAATCGCGGTGGAAATAACGGCGGTTCCAATGGCGGTGAAGATGAAGACGGGGGCGGTTTTCTGTTCGCCGTCAACGTCGGCGGTTCGGGAGACATCACACCCCACGCTGACTCCACAACCAGCGAGCACGTCGCCTGGAAGATCGCCAAATCGGGTCTCGAGGCATCGTCGCCTATTTTGAACGACGGTTACCTCTATCTGCTGGCGCGCCGCGGCGGGATCGTGCATTGCATCGACGCCGAGACGGGAGCGACCGCGTATCGTTCGCGGATTCCCGACGCCCGCGCGTTCTGGGCTTCGCCGTGGACCAGCAACAATCAGGTCTTTTGTCTCGACGACGCCGGTACGACGCACGTCCTGGCCAACGGCCCGGAGCTCAAGGTCATCAGCCAGAACGTCCTCGGCGAACAGGCATGGTCGAGCCCGGCGGTCGCAAACGACACCCTCTTCCTGCGGACGACCGAGCATCTCTACTGCATCGCGGCGGAGAAGCAGTAGTCGCCCGACAGCTCTGCTGCCGAATGGCCCCGTATTCAGCAGTGTACTTGTCGATTTCAGAGAAGTAGCACCGCTGACCCCCAAGCTGTCAGCAGTGACACCCGGCGTCAGGTACACTCTGAACCTACGTCACTCTCGCGTCATCGTCACCAGTTCGCTGGTCGCGATGTGCGGCGGAACCTCTAAATACTCTGGAGAACCACCCTCGCTCCCTTGGGCCTTCAATCGCTCCTGTGTTACGATCGCGATTAATTGAAATTGCTTGCCGACCTCCGAAGGCTGCCCGACGTAAACCGTGTGCTGCCAATTTCCGGCAGCGTCGACCGTTAACGGTCCATAGATCCAATATCCATCGGCGTTAAGCGACTTCAACAATAGGTTGGCTCGAAGCCGTCCGCGAGATTCGAGTATGCCTTCGCTTGTGCCACGGACGATCGTCGTGTGAATTGCCGATCCTTTATCTTCAGGGTCGTTGATCGTGATGGTTGCACTCAATACTCCGACGACGAAATGTACGCTGCTATCCCTCATTATTTGAACGTTCGGGCTGGGCTCCTGGTGAGTGATTGGCGAGAAGTCGTCGGCCCCAGGTGCAATATACTTTTGCGGCTGAAGCCCGGCTTTTGTCAGTTCCATCGTGGCCTGTGCGAGATTCTTGCCGATCAGATCGGGAACGGGCACAATTCGCCGCCACCAATAAAGCGTTACCGTCACTACACCAACGACGACAACGCCGGCAACGACCGTAGTGACGATCATCCGCTGCGTTGCCAGCATATTTCGAATGCGTTCCTTCGTCTCCCTTGACGATGCCAAATATGCCAGAGCCGCTATCATTACGCACAACAGCAGGAATTCCGCGATGACCAAGACCAAAGCGAGGAAAGGAGCCGTCGCCGGCACAACGTTGGTAATCAAAGTGAAAAATCCGGATAATGTCGCCGTTAAGACGGCGAACAATAACAACCACCATCTCTCGATAGCTTTCTCTGGCGAATTTTCCGCGGGGCTGTCCATAGATGATCTCCCTGCTAATCGTTTTGACGGTGTTAACTTCCGCCAGGATAGGGGTAAGGAAATCCGAACCCGTTCGAGCTTCCTTACCCCTATCCCGCCGCGACATGCTACTGTGTCATCCGTGTCTTCGCTCATGCGTGAATGGTGTGACAAAGTGGTTCAGAATTTGTTTCGATAACAACGCGTATGAAAGCGATCAACGTTCCCCGGTTATCACCCGGCATAACCTACTGGAGTTCGTTTTTCTTGCCGGCTGACGCGGGGATCTTGTGCATCTCCTCCGCGAATTCGTCGAGATGATCCAGCGTGGCGGTCTTGCCCCGGCGACGGAGCCACGTGTCGTATGAAATGCGCACGGCGGCCGTGGGCAGCGGCTTGGACCACAACAGGCCGTCGCCGCTGATCATGACGGTCGATTTTTTTTCTTCCGCACGTCCGCGCATCTGAATCTCCGCTTTCCCTTTGGTATAGGTGAGAAACACATAGTCGTCGCTCATCACACCCGCGCCGTCTTTTTGCCATTCGAGGTCTTCCATCTGCTCGACGAACATCTCGGCGACTTTCGCAGGCGAGACGTTCGGCAACTCGTACTGAATTCTTTTTTCGTCGACGTCGAAGCCGACCGCCGTCGCCCCTTTGGGCAATTTGAAATCGGCGGCTTCGATGCCGATCTCCTCGGTCTCGGCGTCAACAACGGCGGGCTGTTTGAGTTGGAACGACGACGTTTCGGCATCGCCGACGATTGCGCGCGTTCCGCCGCCGGGCGATGCCACGAGGCGAATCAGCACATCTTTTTGACCGCGGATGTACGGCAGAAACGCTCGCTCGTCGTCGATATGCCGTCCCGCTTCGCGGGCCAGCCAGCCTTCCAGAGGCATTTGCGCGTCGAAGAATTCGACCGTTTGTTTCAGGTCCATTTTGGTATTGGCGACGAGTTGCAAATCGGTGGACGAATCGAATTCGATCCAGCCCGAATCTGCGGGAAGGGGCAACGATTTGTTCGTCACGTTGACGCTGGTTTGCACGAACAGCTCGTCGTCCGCATCCGCCGGATACCCGATCGAGACGGTCAACTCGCTCCCTCCTTGCAACATCGAAATCGACCGCGAGCGCGGATCTTCCGCACTGGAAGCCGCCAGCCGCGTATAACCCGTCCAGCCCGCTTCATGGAACTGCTTCAAAATCGCGATCTCGACGTCGGTCATTTCCGCTTTCGTGCGATAAGCCGCCGTCGAGAACGAACTATAGGTGCTCTTCGAATCGACGGGCGAAATTTTGGGGAGCCAGCGCACGTCGTAATTGCCGGCGAAGCGTAAACTGATTTGCAGATCCGCCTCGCGGCCCGGCGCGGGTGACGACGCCGGCGAGAAGGAAACGTTAAGCCGGCATCCCTCTTTGTGAAAATTCAGACCCGGTTGAAACGGATCGTCGCCGGTGATTTCCGTCCATCCCGCCGCGCCGAGAGTATGGCGGTAAAACAGTTCCGCCTCCTCTTGCGAAGCCGGTGCGCTGTATGTATCCATGCCGCCGTAACTCCAGCCCGGCACGGCGTCGGGCAAACGCGGAAACGAGCGGACGTCGATGACCTGGCGGAATTGAGCGGAACTGAGCGATCGTTTCGCCGTCTCGTCGATGGAACTGAGAACCGGTTGAGCGAGCGGGTCGACGCCGAGCGCCGCGGCCGCCTCGGCGGTCCCCCAAATGCGAACGCGTCCGTTCTGTGACGCGACCGCCAGCGCCCGGGTCTGCGGAAGCCATTTGAGTGCGACGACGCGGCCTCCATCGGCGTCGATGACTTGCAACGTGTTCCGCGCGGCGGCATCCCAGATACGAATCGTGTCATCGCCGGCGTACGCCGCGACTCGTTTATCGTCGTCCGAGAACTCGATCCACTCGGGAGCGGCGCCGCGCAATTTCAACTCCGTCGCGGCGTTTCTCTCGGCGTCCCAGAAATGAATCTGCGACTCCGCATCGGCGAACAGCAGCCAACGCCGGTCGGTGGAAATCCCCAGCGCCGGTGCGATCACGCGATCGGTGGTTAACGTCTCGACTTTCTCGCCGCTGTCGACGTTCCAAATCGTGTTTTCCCGCCCGGCGCAGGCCAGCAGGCTGTCGGAGAGAAACGCGATGCGGGAGATTTCCTGGTCGTCGACCTTCAGCGTATTGACGGTCTTGCCGTCGGACACCTGCCAGAGGGCCACTTCTCCGGCGTAGCTGGTCGTCGCCAGCACGTTCGAATCGGGAGAGAATGCAAGCTGCGTCAATCGGCCGTTGTGCGCCTGAATGTCATTCACTTCTTTTTGGTCGCTCATCGTCCAGAAACGCAGGGTGCCTTTGAGATCGCCGGCGGCGAGCCATTCCCCGTCGGGCGCGATGCCGACCGCGAGGATCGGGCGTTCCACTTCATCGGGTTTGTAGTCGGCGACCAGGTCGACCGTGGGTTGAGATTCGTTGACGTTCCAGAGCGTGAGCTGCGTGCCGCCGAGGACGAACTGTTTTCCACCGGGGGCGACCGCCATGCATTGCACCAGCGAATCGCCGAAGCCGTCGTAACAGGCCAACAATTGCAGCGGCGGTTCGTTGTTGATATTCCATTTCGCCTGTTGTGCGGGGGTCGGTTCGGCGGGCGGTTTCGCCGACGCCTTTTTTTCCGCGGCGGGATTCGCGGGGGCGGAATCCGTCGATGCCGTTGCAGCCTCCGTCGATGCGGTTATGGGTTCGTCGGAGGCCGACGCGGTTTCGGTCGACGCCGTTTCCGCGGACCCGGGAACATTCTCCGCCGATGCATCGGCCCCAGGCGAAGCGACCTGCGATTCGGAACCACAACCGCAACAGAAAAGAGCAAAGACGATCATCAAGACCGGCGTGCCGCCCTGCGGAAGCACGCGCCGAGCAGGATGGGCGTCACGCGTCTCTTTCCCCGCACATCGAACCTGCTGCCGTCCCGCGCCAACCCGCACCATGTCTGTTCGCTGTCGACGCATCGCCGATTCCTTTTAGAGACTCTAACACAACCGGTTGTGCTTGTTATTTATGCCGCAAAATCGGCAGCAGATCGTCACGCACAGAGGTTGTGTTAGAACTATTTAGAGACTCTAACACAACCGGTTGTGCTTCTCGAAAATGCCTGGACGTTTGCAATAAATCGTGAGGCACAGAGGTTATGTTAGGATTTTTTAGAACGACCAGAACGTTTCCCGTACACGAATGGCAGGGGGATAACCCTACGCGCCTGGAAGTTTATCCAAGGTCATCGAGAAACGCCACTTCGCGCTGAGACGGCAGTCGGCTGCAAGACCGGAAGCTCGGGAGCGACGGTTTGAGTGCGTCGAGCTGTCCGCGGCGGACAAGCCGCCCGTGCCGCCCCCAAAACCGTTCTCTTGCATTTTTCCACAGGCCGTTATCGCCTCAAAAAACGATCCCGCTTCGTGTTCCGTTCTCGATCGTGCGCTCGCGGGCCGCCGCCTCTTTTTATGGCGTTTGACAAAGACTTCGTGCTGGTGTTACCCTGGTCAAACCGGTTACACTGGCAGAATGTTAAAGGCCGTGGTCCGCTTCGCCGGCGTGATCGAAATCGTTTAACGAACCCGCTGTGTTACACGTCGTATCTATCAAGAAAAGACACACTGGCGGACAAGCCGCCCGTGTCACCCATTTTTCAACGCTCCACTCTGTGCGAGTCAAGCGTATGCCGAAGACTCAGTTCGCCGCGGCGGGACAGCGGGTCAAGGCGTGTGCCGAATCGATTTCACGGAGGCTCCGATCATGACGCGCATCAAGACCGTGTTGTCCGCGATGTTGATTGTTGGCTTCACGTCGCTGACCGCCGGCACGTCGTTGGGCGACGAAACGGGCGAAGACCGGACGGAGTTCTTTCGCGAGCAGGTCGAGCCGTTGCTGAAAAAACGCTGTTATACGTGCCATTCGCACGCCGCCGACCTGATGGAAGGAGGGCTGTCGCTCGATTGGCGCAGCGGGTGGGAACAGGGGGGAGGCCGCGGCCCGGCGATCGTACCGGGCGATCCCGACGCCAGTTTGCTGGTTCGCGCCGTCCGCTACACCGACGCCGAACTGCAGATGCCCGACGATCGTCTGCCCGATGACGAAGTCGCCATTCTGGAACGCTGGGTCAAGGAAGGGGCGCACGATCCGCGTTCGGTTCTGCCGAATGCCGACGATGCGAACATCTCGACCGACTGGTG
Source organism: Planctomycetaceae bacterium (assembly GCA_040881995.1). GTDB lineage: Bacteria > Planctomycetota > Planctomycetia > Planctomycetales > Planctomycetaceae > JAQCEJ01. Next base: position 11,985 of record JBBECD010000261.1, on the reverse strand, counting down.
GTCGCTGAAACCGCTCTCGCGGCCGGAGATTCCCGTCCATGATGCGACGAATCCGATCGACGCCTTCATTCGACAGCGACTGGTCCAAGAGGGACTCCATCCGTCGGAACGTGCCGATCGCCGGACGTTGATCCGCCGGCTGACGATCGACGTGCACGGACTGTTGCCGACCCCCGAAGAGACCGAATCTTTCGTGAATGATCCGTCTCCCGAAGCGTACAAGGCGCTCGTCGAACGGCTGCTCGCCTCGCCGCGGTACGGCGAGCGATGGGCGCGCCATTGGCTGGATACGATCCATTTCGCCGACAGTCACGGGTTCGAACACGATGTTTTTCGGCCCAACGCCTGGCGATACCGCGACTATGTGATCGACAGTCTGAATCGCGACACGCCGTGGGATCGATTTATCCGCGAACAGCTCGCCGCCGACGTGTTCTATCCTGAAGAGGCCGCGCTCGTGCCGGCGCTCGGATTTCTCGGCGCGGGAACTTACGACCACAGTGCCGCGATCACCGCGCAGATGATGTTCGAAAATCTCGATCGCGACGACATGGTCACGCAGACGATGGCGGCGTTCGTGAGCACGACGGCCAACTGCGCCCGCTGTCACGCGCACAAGTTCGATCCCATCACGCAGGAAGATTATTATGCGCTGCAAGCGGTCTTCGCCGGCATCGGCAAAGGAGATATCCCCTTCGACGCCGATCCCGAAATCGCGGCACAACGGTCGCGCTGGCAAAAACTGAAATCGGCTGTCGAAACGCAATCCACAGACGTTTTGATGACGCCCGAGCACCAGCAACTCGTCGCCGCCTTCGAGCAGCAGCGAAGCGAAATCAAAGGCTGGAAACCGCTGGCGGTCGAGACATTTGCCTCAACGCTGGGCGCGACGCTGACGCGGCAGGAGGACGATTCTTATCTCGCATCGGGAACGGCTCCGGAAAAAGACGTCACCTCAATCACCGCGGCGATCGATCTCCCGCGCATCACGGCCATTCGGCTCGACGTGCTCACCGACGACTCGCTTCCCATGAAAGGCCCGGGCCGGGCTCCCAATGGCAATTTGCATTTGAGCGAATTCGAACTGCGGACGTTTCGTCCCGAATCGAAAGAAGGAGAACGCATCGGCATCGCGCGAGCGACGGCGGACTTCGATCAGGACGGATGGACGATTCAACACGCGCTCGACGGAAACGTCGCGACGGCGTGGGGAATTCATCCGCAGGTCGGCGTTCCTCATTTCGCAGTCTTCGAATTGGAGAAACCGCTCGTTCCGGAACCGGGCGTGACGCTCAGCATCCTGATGAAACAAATTCACGGCGGGTCGCATCTCATCGGTCGATTTCGCCTGTCGGTCACCGATGCCCCCGCGGAACTGTTGTTCGCTTTGCCGGCCGATGCCGAAGCGATTCTCGCCAAGCCGCGCGGGGAGCGCACTGCCGACGAGCAGACGCTGCTCTCGGCGGCGATCTTGAAACAGAAAGCCGATGCCGAACTCCGCAAGCTGCCCGAGCCGCAAAAGGTTTACGCCGCCGCGGCGGCGGCTCAGAACGAACGGGGCATCGTGAGTTTCGACAAACCGCGCGAAATTCACATGCTCGCGCGCGGCGACGTCGAGCGTCCCGGCGACGTCATCCCCCCCGGTGCGTTGTCTTGCATCGACGGCTTGCCCGCGCGATTCGATCTCCCCGAGCCGCATGCCGAAGCAGCCCGTCGGGCCGCACTCGCCGATTGGATCGCCGATCCCGAGAATCCGCTCACGTGGCGGAGCATCGCCAATCGCGTCTGGCATTACCATTTCGGCCGCGGGTTGTGCAATACGCCGAACGATTTCGGACGCATGGGAGGGACGCCGAGTCATCCCGAGTTGCTCGATTGGCTGGCGTGCGAACTCCGCGACAAGGGGGGTTCGTTGAAACATCTGCACCGGCTGATTCTGACGAGCGAAACCTATCAGCAGTCGTCGGCTTGTCCGGACGAACTCGCCGCGCGCGATCCCGACAACTCTCTATTGGCCCGCATGGCGCGGCAACGGATGGACGCCGAGAGTTTTCGCGATTCGGTGTTGTCGGCGAGCGGCCGGATCGATTTCACGATGGGCGGTCCGGGGATCGCGAATTTCAGCAGCCGGCCCGGGGCGCAGTTGACGCCCTACCTCGACTATAATGATTATGATTGGGACGGCCCGGGAGCGACGCGGCGCAGCATTTATCGCGTGGTCTGGCGGGGCATTCCCGATCCGCTGTTCGATCCGCTCGATTTTCCCGATCTGGGTTTGTTGGCGCCGAAGCGCGGGTTCTCGGCGTCGCCGCTGCAAGCCCTCGCATTGCTCAACAATCGATTCGTGCTGCATCACGCGCAGCACATGGCGAATCGAGCGCGAGCGGCGGCGACGTCGGTGAACGATCAGGTCCGCGTCGCGGTGACATGGGTCTGGCAACGCGAACCCACGGCGACGGAGACGGAGAAATTGACGGCGCTCGCCAATCAACATGGGTTGGAAGCGGTGTGCCGGTTGCTGCTCAATAGTAATGAGTTTCTGTTTGTGGATTAACGCAAAATGAATTCGTGTAAAAAGAGAAATCGACCCCGGAAGGGGTCGTAGCGAATCAACGCTCGGGGTTGAGAAAACCAACTCAGAAAGTCTTTACGATGTCCAGTTCTCATCTTTCGCGACGCAGTTTCCTGCAACAAGCCGGGGGCGGGTTTGGGGCCGTCGCTCTGTCGCAATGGCTGGCGGGGGAATCGTTCGCCGAACAACAAGGCGACCCCGCGCTCAACGGCGGACTGCATCATCCGGCGAAAGTTAAGCGCATCATCCAACTGTTCATGAACGGCGGCGCAAGCCCCATGGATACGTTCGACTACAAACCCGAACTCGCCCGGCTGCATGGACAGGATCTCGGTCCGAAGGTGAAACCCGAAGGGTTTACCGGTCCCGCCGGTTCGGTGATGAAGAGTCCGTTCGAATTCGCACGGTATGGCGAAACCGGACGGTGGGTCAGCACGGTCTTTCCGCATCAGGCGACGATCGTCGACGAACTCACTTTCCTGATGGCGATGACCACCAAGACCAACGTGCACGGTCCCGCGAGTTACATGATGAACACCGGCTTCATGCTGCCGGGGTTCCCTTGTCTCGGCGCGTGGATTTCGTACGCGCTGGGAAGTTTATCCGACGAGTTGCCGACGTTCATCGTGCTCCCCGATTCGCGCGGGCTGCCATACAACCAGAAGGGAAACTTCAGTGCCGGTTTTCTGCCGGCTCGTCATCAGGGAACGGTCGTCGATGCGTCGGCAAAGCCGCCGATTCCCGATCTGTTCGCCGACGAAAAATACACGTTCGCCGCCGGTCAGGCCGATCGCGATACTCAGGCATTGCTGCTCGAATTCAATCGGGGTCATGCGGAATTGCATCCCGACGACTCGCGGCTCGAAGCCCGCATCGCGTCCGGAGAACTCGCCGCGCGGATGCAGTTGAGTGCGCCCGAGGCATTCGATCTTTCGCGCGAATCGGAAGCGACACACGCGGCGTATGGACTCGACAAACCGGAGATGCAGGATTTCGGGCGGCGCTGTCTACTCGCCCGGCGGCTGATCGAACGGGGAACGCGGTTCGTGCAAGTCTGGAGCGGTCCGCAGGGGGCGACCAACAATTGGGACAATCACGGCAGCATCGAAAAAGAGCTGCCGCCGATCGCCATGAATGTCGATCAACCGACGACCGCGCTGTTTAAAGATCTCAAATCGCGCGGGTTGCTTGAAGATACGCTGTTGATCTGGACGACTGAATTCGGCCGCACGCCGTTTGCGCAAGGAAGCGTCGGCCGCGATCACAATCGCGGCACGTACGTCACATGGCTCGCCGGCGCCGGCGTCAAGGCGGGGGTGGCGCACGGCCAAAGCGACGATCTCGGTTATCAAGCGGCAGAGGGAAAAACTTACTGCTACGATTTGCACGCCACGATTCTGCATCTGCTGGGGATCAATCACGAGCGATTGACGTTCCGCACCTCCGGCATCGATCGCCGCATCACGGACGTGCATGGCCGCGTGATTCGCGAGATTCTCGCTTGAACTGCGAAGTCGATCATGCTGCGCGGTGGGCGATCAGTGTTCATTCCTCCGAAGATGGCGGTATCCAGCGCGCGTTGGCCCGAGGCAGCGAAATGCGGCAGGCGCTGGGGACGACGGTTTTCAGCGGCATGCTCGGCGTGACGATTTTCGGCTTGTTCCTGACACCGGTCTTCTACGTCGTGCTGCGGCGCTTCAGCCCCGATCAGCCGACCGAACGCGCCGCCGGGGAAGAAGAGAAGACGGCCGCCGTGTGACTTTCGCCGGTGAACCGCCTTAATGATTGTCATCCGCGGCGGAACCGGGTATCAATGAGACGTGTGGTATTTCTTACCCGTCGTTTGTTCCTCTTCTCTTCCCGGAAACCGGCATCGTGGAAGAATGGCCGTTGACTCAGAAAAGCCTGTTGGTCCGCATGCGCGATGCGGGCGACCATGAGGCCTGGCGCCGGTTCGTCAATACTTACGGACCGGTGCTCTATGGATACGCGCGGCGGCAAGGCTTGTGCGACGCCGATGCCGCCGATGTGACGCAAGAGATCTTGCGGCGAGTCTGCGGAGCGATGGGTCAGTTTCGCTATGATCCCGGTCACGGGATGTTCCGCGGCTGGCTGTTTACCATCGCGAGAAACAGTCTGAGGAACTTTCTCGCCGCCGCGTCTCGGCGCGAACGGGGGACCGGCGACACGCGGTTTCACCAGATGCTTGGGCAACTCCCCGACGAGCAAGACGACTCGAACATCTGGGACGAAGAATACGAACGCCGGTTGTTGGCGGTGGCGGCGGAGAACATCAAGTGTTCGTTCGCCGAAGCAACATGGCAGGCGTTCTGGCAAACGACCGTTGACGGTCGAGACGCGAAACAGGTTGCCCATTCGCTCGGGATGTCGGTCGGAGCGGTCTATGTGGCGAAAAGCCGGGTGCTGGCACAACTGCGGCAGGAAGTCGAACGGCTGGAAGCGGATGTCGAACTGCAAAACGGGTAAATGATGTCCCCCCTCGAAACATGTCCCACTTCCGAACAATTGTCGCGGTTACTGACGGCACAACTCGCGCCCGCCGCCGAACGGGAGTTGCTCTCTCATCTCGATACGTGCGAGAACTGCCAGCAGCGAATGCTTCGACTTTCGGGGAGCGACGACGAACTGCTCAATCGGCTCAACGAACTCGGCAACGAAGATGTGAGTTCGTCCGACACGCTGCAACGCGCGTTACGCCAATTGAAAGAAGAAGTCTCGCCCTGCGGTGATGATGATGCGCTCCCCTTTTTGCAACCGGCGAACGCGCCGAATTGTCTGGGACAAATCGGACCGTACGAAGTGCTCGACGTCATCGGCCGCGGCGGAATGGGCATCGTGCTCAAGGCCCGCGATCCGGCGCTCAATCGGTTGAACGCCGTCAAAGTGCTGCTTCCGGAAATCGCGTCCAGCCGCCGGGCTCGTCAACGGTTTTTGCGAGAAGCCCGTGCGGCGGCGGCGATCAGCCATGAGAATCTCGTCACGATCTTCGCCGTCGATGAATTCCAGGGATTTCCGTTCCTGGTGATGGAATACATCGAGGGCGTCTCGGTGCAAGTGCGCCTGAGCAGCAATGGGCCGTTCGCTATCGGCGACGTTCTGCGCATCGGCGTGCAAATCGCCGGCGGACTGACGGCGGCCCATGCGTGCGGCGTGATTCATCGCGACATCAAACCGGACAACATCTTGCTGAACGGCATTGACGGCCGGGTGAAGATCACCGACTTCGGTTTGGCGCACGTCATCGACGACGTGCAACTCACGCAGACCGGCGTCGTTGCCGGCACGCCGCCGTACATGTCGCCGGAACAAGCACAAGGGGAAACCGTCGACAGCCGCTCGGATCTGTTCAGCCTCGGCTGCGTTCTCTATGCGATGTGTGCCGGAGCGTCGCCGTTTCAGGGCCGCTCGACGATCGATACGATTCGCCGCGTCTGCGACGCCGTGCCGCTGCCGCTCAAACGGATTAACGCGCAGGCGCCCGATTCGCTGATTGCCGTCATCGATCGCTTGCTGGCGAAGAACCCGATCGACCGGTTTCAAACGGCGGCCGACGTCCTCGCCGCGCTCAAACAATGCGGCGAGACGCCGGGCGATCGCGCCGCCGACATACGGGCGACGAAATCATTATCCAGGAACGCGCATGGCGGGGACGAGATTCAACCGTTCGATTCGTGGTCGTCGTGGCAGTCGCGCGTCGCCGCGGGAATCGAGACGCCGTCGATTGCCGTGCTGCCGTTTGCGAACATGAGTTCTGACCCCGACAACGAATATTTCGGCGACGGACTGGCCGAAGATCTGATCGAAGCGCTGACGCGGTTCGAGCGTGTGTTCGTGGTCGCTCGCTCGTCGGCGTTTCAGTTCAAGGGCCAGGCGATGGACGTCCGCGACGTCGGCCGGCGGCTTAATGTGCGGACGGTGCTGGAGGGAAGCGTCCGCAAATCGGGAGACCGCATCCGTATCGCCGCAAAACTGATCGACGTCGCGACCGGTTATCATTTGTGGTCGCAGCGCTATGACCGCGATCTCAAAGACGTCTTCGCCGTGCAGGACGATATCGCGCGGACGATCGTCGAGGAGTTGAGAATCAAATTCGCCGCGGCGATCGAACCGAATTTCGTGAAGCGACGGACGGACGACGTCAACGCCTACAGCCGGTATTTGCGCGGCCGGTTCTATTGGAACAAACGCGATCCGGCGTCGCTGCGGCGGGCGATCGAGTATTACGATCAGGCACTCGCCGTCGATTCCGATTACGCCGCGGCATGGGCCGGGAAAGCGGATTGCGAAGTCTTGCTGGCGGACTATGCGTTAACCGATCAGCAGCAGGCGTTATCGTCGGCGAAACGGTGCGCGACGCGGGCGCTCGAACTCGACGAGACGCTGGCCGAAGCGCACAAAGCGATGGGGTTCGTGCTGGCGTGTCACGATCGCGACTGGCCGGGGGCGGAACGGCATTTTCAGCGGGCGCTGGAGATCGATCCGCATTCCGCGGGGACGCGGCTGGCATATGCCCTCGGCGTTCTTCTGCCGCTCGCTCGGTTCGATGAGGCGCTGCGCGAATCGCAGCGCGCCGTCGAACTCGACCCGGTGACGCCGATGATCGTCGCCGGTCCGGGAGTCGTGCTGTCGTATCACCGGCAGTTCGAAGCAGCGAGTCGACTTTTTGACGATGCCCTGGACGTCGATCCGACGCATCCCGTCGTAAACCTGTGGTCGTGTCCCTTGTGGATCGAAATGCAGGATTACGGCCGCGCGATGGCGGCGGCTCAATGTGCCGGTCCATTTCAACTGATGGCGGATGAATTTGTCGCGATGATCCACGCCCACGCCGGTCGGCCGGCCGAAGCCGAGGCGATCCTGACGCAGTTTCACGCGGACGTCGACCGGGGACGGCGCGAGGCGACATTGTCGCTGGGCCGCGTGTACACCGCCCTCGGCCAGACCGATCTCGCTCTCACCTGGCTCGAGCGCGCGATCCAGGAGCGGATTGTCGCCACCGTATTCTTTAACGTCGACCCAACTTACGACCGGCTGCACGAGCAACCGCGCTTCGAGGCATTGCTGGACGAGCTTCGCCTCCGCTGACGCAATTGCGAGGTTTTTACACGAAGTGCTGTAAGAAACTCTCACCGCCGCGGTATTTATCGTGGAACGACTCTGGTTTCTTGTGCTGCGATCGATTGTTTCATTCCCATCGAGGGACTTTCCCATGAACAGTGGACTACACGCTCCGACAGCGGCCGGCGAATCTCGTTCACAGAAATCATCCGGCCGTCGAGTGCCTCTCGGGGTCAAGCTCGTCTACACCGCGTTCGTCTGCGTGCTCGTGCCGTATTACTGGTCGGCGTATGGTCCGACGAATTTTCTGTATTTCTGCGACGTCGCCCTGTTGATGACGCTGGCGGCGATGTGGACCGAAAGCCCGCTGCTAGCGTCAATGCCCGCGGTGGGCATTCTGTTGCCGCAGACGTTCTGGTGCATCGATTTTCTGGGAAGTTTCATCGGCCTGCCGGTCACCGGGATGACGGCGTACATGTTCGACCCGGCGCTGACGCTGTTCACCCGCGGGTTGTCGTTCTTTCATTTCTGGCTGCCGTTCTTGTTGCTCTGGCTCGTGTGGCAACTCGGCTACGATCGCCGCGCGATGAAACTGTGGACGGTGCTGGCGTGGGGACTGATGCTGACGTCGTACTTCCTGCTGCCGGCGCCGGCGGCGCCGCGGGAAAATCCGAACGTGCCGGTCAATGTGAATTACGTTTACGGCTTCGACGAATCGGCTCCACAGACGTGGGTTCCTCCGCTCGCCTTCTTGGCGATCATGATGACCGCACTTCCGTTGATCGTCTTCGCCCCGACGCATGTTTTTCTGGCGAAAGTCTTCGGCCGCGAGCACGAAATGTTGAACGCGCTGCCGATTGAAGACGACGTCGCTTTCAACGCCTAGCGACGCCGTGCACAATACAGCCGGCGATTCCAGGCACGCCGCATTCGCGCCTATTCAGAACTACTCCATTGATTCGAGAGCGAAGGAACCCGAATATGTCACATCCGCAGCCCGTCTCCGCCGAATGGGACGTCATTCTGACGACCTTCTCACGCGCGAACGAGATGTACGACCGCTGGGAACGAGAAGGACAACTCAGTACCCGCGTGCGTCAACAGATTTGTGAGAGTCTGGAACAGCGCCTCGCGACGCTGCGCGAGCTCGCGGAACGGAACGCGGATATCCCCGACATCCCGGCGATGTTGCCGCTGCAATACAACGAAGTCCCCCCGGTCCGCGCTCTCCGGTTATGGCGGTTTCTGATGCGCGATGTGTCTCAGCACACGGTGAAGGGCGTGTTGACGCTGGCTCAATCGCATGCGCTGAAACAGGAATGCAGCGAACGTCTGGGGTCGCTCAACCGGCAACTGCTGCAAGAAGGGATTACGCTCGCCGAGCCGCAACCCAAAGCGACTCCTCCCTCCGAAGCATCCGCCTGGGGCCGACGGGACGTCCATGCGGAACAGACCTCCGCTCAAGCCTCCGCGACCGAAACCGTCTCGTCGACGATGCCTTTGACTATGGATCACGCCGTCGACGGCGACGATGCCTCGTCTGCGGATCGGCCATCGCGCCCCAACTTGCTGGAGATCATACTCGACCCGCGCAGCATTCAATGGCTGATGGGTCTCGGCGGCGCATTGATGGTCGTCGGCATCGTGATTTTACTGTGGGTGAACGAGTATTTCTCGCCTCCGGTGTTGGCTTTGGTGATGGGCGTCGCCAACGTCGTGGTGCTCGCGGGGGGATGGAGCATCATGCTGCTCTCGCGGTATCAACTCGTCGGCAAAGGGCTCACGCTGCTCGCCTGCCTCGTGATGCCGCTCAACATGTGGTACTACCATACGCACGATTTGGTAACGATCGACGGCCATCTGTGGGTGGTGGCGGTGATCATCAGCGCGTTGTACGCGGCCTCGGCTCGCGTCCTGAAGGACGAGCTGTTCGTCTATGTGTTCAATCTCGGCGTGGTGATGACCGGCATGCTGATTCTGGCCGACCTCCCCCCTTCGCCGCAGAAATTCTGGGAGATCGCCAGCCCGGCGACGTTGCTGGTGATCCTCGGATTGCTGGGCATTCACATCGAGCGCGCATTCGAAGAAGGCGACGGTCCGTTCGCTCGCCGCCGCTTCGGCCGTGCGTTTTTCCTGTCGGGGCATGCGATCATGATCTCGGGCCTGCTGATGGTCTTCGTGGCTCAGCTCGCGGGGGACTGGTTGTACGAGTCGTGGTTTCGCTCGATTTATCAGTCCTTCGGCGCGGTCCCCTCGCCCATGGCCGGCGAGTTGCGCTGGCTCGGACTGCTGCTGGTTCTCGCGGGGCTGTATGCGAGCGTTTACTCCGACGTCGTGGTGAAGCGGTACGGGTCGTTCATTCACGTCGCCGCGGCATTGTTGCTGTGGGCCGAAATTCTGATCGTGCAACTGCTGAATCTGGAATTGGGAGTCGATGCGATCATCGTCGTGCTGGCGATCACCTCGCTGGTCATCAATTTGACTCAGGCATCGGTCACGCGGGGAAAGGAACTGACGCGATCGATTCCGCTGTTCGGACTGCTGCTCGGTATCTTGCCGATTCTGATGGGATTGTCCGAATACTTTCGCTATCTCGGTTTTCGCGAGGTCTGGGTGGGAGAAGAACCGCGCTGGACTTACGTCGGTGCGATGGCGCTCACCGCCGTATCCTCGCGCATCGGAGCGCATCTTTACGGGAACTCCCATCGCTGGTTGTCGACGGCGTACTTCTTCGCGGCCGCGGCGGCTTCGATGGTTGGCGCAGTGGCGGCCCTCGCCGCGATGGGTCTGAACTCGTGGGAAGAGCATGCGCCGATTATGATGCTGATTCCCATCGCGTATCTGGCCGCGTCGCACCTGTATGGGGACCGCACTCCGGCCAAACCGCTGATGTACGTCGCGCACGCGGCGACCGCGGTGATGCTCGCGTCATCGCTCACCTCGGCCTTCGCCGGGTTCACGCACATCGTGGAAGGCCAACGGCTGAATCTGTCGCTGTCGCTGTTCTTCCTCGAAGCGGCGATCTTCTACGGAATGGCGACCGCGTTCCAAAAACGCCCCGCGTACGTCCATTGGGCCGCGGCGATGGCGATCGGTTCGCTCTGGCAATTGATGACGTACTTCGGCGTCTCCGCCGATACCTATCTGTTGTCGTTTGCGCTCATGGGACTGGGGCTGTTGCTGACGTATCGCTTCTCGATCATCGAGCGAACCGCTGCGGCTCCGCTTGCCGATGCCGCTTTCATGTCGGCCAATACGCTGCTCAGTTTGTCGTTCGTGGCTTCGCTGTTCCGCGGGCTTTCGCGTCTCGAAGGGCCGGTCCACGGCGGCAGCGGCGGCGTCAACTGGTGGTTCTTGGGATTTTCGGCGATCATGATGTGCATCGCCTTGTTGGCGGTGGCGATCGTCAGACTCTCCGCGTGGCGTCGCTGGTACGTCGTGAATAGCATCGCTCAAGGGGCATTGATACTGCTGGCGCTCCACAAGTTGAGCGATCTCAGCCCCTGGCAGCAGGTCGAACTGTTCTGCATAGTCATCGGCCTGTTCTTGCTGGCGGTCGGACACGTCGGCTGGAATCGCGAGCGAGACCGCGAAAGCGAACTGGTCACGACCAGCCTGTTTTTCGGCAGCCTGCTCGCCGTCGTGCCGCTGGCGATTGCCACGTGGTACGACCGCGGCCGGGGAGAGTTCCTGATTCTCAATGAGGCGGGGTTTCTGTTCGTCAGCGTGCTGCTGCTCGGCAGCGGCCTGATTTTCCAGTTGAAGGCGACGACCGTCGTGGGAAGCGCGGCGACGTCGCTTTACTTCCTCACGCTGCTGATCTTCGTCCCCTGGAGCCAACTGAGCACAATCGCCTTGCTGATTACGATCGGCGGGGGAACGCTGTTCGGCACAGGCCTGGTCCTGGCTTTCTTCCGCGACCGTCTGCTCACGCTGCCCGACCGGTTCACCAGACGGGAAGGAGTGTTCAAGGTGTTGAACTGGCGATGACCCCCCCTCGCGCCGGGTACCACTGGCGAGCTTCTCTTCCGATTGCAGTTAGACGTCTATCGCTATTAATCTCACATCACGCTAACAGACTCTTCGGGTGCCGATGGCTCGGCCAGTGTGCCTTTGATTTTTCTTGCCTTTCAATCGAAGAACTCAGGCGGTAGGCGTCGTCGATGGCGTCGGTCGTGCCGCCAACTGGGTGATATAAAACTGCCGAACGAATTGTACTCAAACTGGCACTGGTTGACGATATCGCCTGAGCCGACGGTGGCGTTGCGATCCCTTTCCCAACACGGCTCCGATTTCCCAAACACCGATCCGACAATAACGAAGCATCAACGCCT
>JBBECD010000260.1:0-9910 GCA_040881995.1 Planctomycetaceae bacterium | reverse complement strand
TTGAACTCCTTCCACGCGTTGTTGGTCCCCTTCTTTCGCGGCGACAAGCGCCGGCGCTTCCGGCCGCAGCGGCCGCGCTTCTCCCGCACTTTCCGGCGGCGGGCGACCTTCTCCGCCTCGGTGAGCCGAACGCATTCTGCAACGCCATCGCAAGGGCGACGACTTGCACACGAGTCTAGTCGATTTTCTCGCGGATTCCATGCACTGGTGCGACCTCAACGGCGAGGACTTCCACTTCGTGCTCGCCCAGGCGTGCCGCCACTACATCCACGAACTCAATGACCAGCAACACGACGAAAGGAGACTCATCCCATGAACGAGTGCAGCAACCAGACCACCGTTATCATCGACTCCGAAAACCGCTTCACGGTCGAGCGGTTCGACGCTTACGAGATTCATGGTGTCCGCGAGTTTGGACGGGGCAAGTCTCGGTACTGCGAACAAGTCCCCGACAACGAAGCTCAATTCTGGAGCCTTTACGGCCACATCCCCGGCCAGGACCTGCAATGTATCGGCGATTTCAAGACACGGCAATTCGCCGAGGAAATCTGCTCCCGAAGCACCGGATGCCCATGCCCTGAGAAACCATGAGGTAATCACTCGCAGCCATATTTCCTAAGTAACTCCTTCCGCCGTTATCGCAAAAGCCGCCCCTTCTCACCGCAAGGACAAGGCACACTTCGTGTGTGTCTTGCTGCCTGTTTTCAGCGTCCTGCTGAAGCCATGTGTTTTGTCAGACATCTCCCCTAAGCACAGCTTAGGAGGTTTTTGCACCGTGCAAAACACATCATGAATGACGAACAGACGGGACATTTTCCTCGGTGCTGTCACTCGGGAAACTGTACCGCGTCACGCCATTGCGCCACGTCATCGACTTTCTCACGCTGATACACCTTGTGAACAAACTCGGAAGCATGATTCACCAACCGCATTGCCGCTTCGCGCGGCACACCGGCGCGACGTAGACGGTTGACGTATGTTACCCGCAGGCAGTGAAAGCACAGATGCGGCATCTCATTCTTGACGAAGAATTGCTGCCACCGGCGTGACGGCTGGAATGGGAATTCGAGCGTGAACTTTCGCTCTGATTTCCGAATTCTCTCAAGCAGTGGACGCAGTGCTGACGGCATTGGAATGGAGAAAGCCCGATCTTCACCGCCCTTGGGCGAGGGGAATATGATTTTGTTCTCGACAAAATCTAGACACTCCACCGGCAACCGTGTTTCCCGTAACCGACAGCCGGTATGCAGCGAGATTTCAAACGCGAATTGCATCCACTCCGGCTCAGTTGTTAACGCGTCCCGGATTTTCTTAATCTCCTCGTTCGTGATTTCAGGTTTTTTGGCGGATTTGTCCCGCTTCAGCTTGAGGCTCAATAGTGGATTTGCTTCGGCATAGCCCAGACGCACGGCTTCGCCCAAAATCATCGCAAGCAGCTTCAATTCCATGACTGCCGTGTTGCGACCGACCGTGCGTCCACTCCTCTTCTTGAAGCTTGTGCGCCAGTCAATATAATCGAGAGCGTTGCGGTAGGTAATGGCTCGTGGGGAATGAAGACGTTGGGTTTGGAGCCAGAGTGCCAGCCATTTCCAATTGCCGTTGTATCGTTCCAACGTCCGCTTGGTCTCACAGTGCCGTTGTAGATATTTCGGAACCCAGGCGTCCCAACTTTCGCTGTTAACCACCGGCACGCGATGATATTCCTTGGATTCCAGTTCGGCGCGTAAGGCTTTGGCTTTGGCAGTGTCGTTGGGATCGTCGGTACGCAGGCCGGTAGAGCGATGCACCTCTTTCTTGTCGGCATCAAAATAGACGACGTACCAAAACGGCGACCGTGCTTTTTTGTACAAATAAGCCATAATCCCAGGGAATAGTCAGTGCAAGTAGTGCAAGTAACTTTACAGCAACACCAGCAAAATCCCAAGGAAAAACGCCACTTGTTACCACGATTTACCACTGAACTATTCACAAGGGTTCGATTCCCTTCACCCGCTCCATTATATTTCAATAGGTTAGCGCGTAGTGCAAGTAAAGTGCAAGTAAAGCTGATGGAGTGGCACGCGCCCGGCGAGCTTGACGAATGCGCGAAGGCAGACTCGAACCTCGGGCTATCTCGCTTCGATCAGAATTCTGGCAGCACGCGGAGGCAGATTTGAAGCAACGGCGGCAGCGTTGCCGTTGTGATGCGAAGCGTCTTCGGCTTGGGCGGCAATTCCATTGTGCCCCGTGCGCCACTGCACGAAATCCTGCCAGAAGACCACGCCGTGAAACGCCGGGAACCCCGCAAGGTGAAACCACGACCGTGCCGTTGAATACGAAACCCCGGCACAGACGGCAAATTCCTTGGCGTTCAACGCCTGATCCAGGCGGCGCTTTTCGAGGACGGATTCCAGCGTGATGCCCCGCAGTTGTTTATCCTCAGTGTGGTGCGTTGTCATAGTGTTACTTTCTGCCTTTCCTCAATGCACAAACGACGGTGCGTTCTTGTGCAGCCATTCCTTGATGGCATCCTGCGATTCAAATTCCGCGACCTCAATGCTATCGATCGTCGGCCCTGTCTCGCCGACCTGCTCGATTTCCTCTTCACCCATCTCCCGCATCCAGATAATCCGATGACGCTGCAAACCAGACGACGTCAGATTAGTGTTCGTGTCGGCGAGCGGCTGGTCAAGATTGCTCCCCCGGATCAGCACCAGGTACACAATGTCTCCCGTGAATTTCAGCAGCAACCCTTCGGACGGGTTGAACTGCCAGTTTCCCAGCCACGTATAGGGAAACCACGTCCTGTTGCCGTTCAGGAATCGGATCTCCATTACCGCCGCCCGCTCACGGATGCCCCGCAGATAACCGAAGGCAGCGCACGCGCCTTCGTCGCCGTCGTCACCTGTTCCCTTAACTCGCTTGCGTGGAAGGTGTGCCTCAAGATGGCCATTATTGCGCATTCCGTCCGGATGGGTTCTTATGTCATCGGTCATGATCCAGCTCCCGATGCGCCAACTGGCTTACCGTACCAAGGGGCAAACGATCATTCCTTCCGGAGAACATTCCACGTCCCAGCGCCGAAACCCCTGTTACCGCAGGAGTTTCGGCGTTTTCTCTATTTGGTCTGCTTGCCGACCGTTGCCACCAAATGCCCCTCAACGACGCCCGAAATGCAGCGCCAGTGCAGCGCAGGGCTTGGTAAATTCGCCACCACTTTGGCCTGATCGGCGATGCCGAATGTGGGCATATTTCATCGCCTGATGAATGTTTCGAGTCGCTGGCCGACTTGATGCAGCATTGCCAGAATTCAGAAGAAAGTCATCGCTCGATCGCTGGCATCTGCCGCAGGAGTTGCCTACGCCAGGGCAATGGCAGGCTTCTATACCTGTGAATGGATCTCTCACACAAACCTCTGGGCCGCAGCACCCTTGAGGGCGAATTCCCTTTACGGCGTGAGGCGCGTGTCACCGGTTTCATTGACCTTGATGCTAACGGTCAGTCGGTGAAATGAAGGTCACTTCATCTTGTTAATCTCGCATAAAAGAGTTGACGGAAGCAAAACTGGCTGTCTTTAATTCTAAAGAGCAGGCTAAAGCCTATACTCCTACGTTCTCTCGGCAGATCGTTAAACTGTTACGACATTGACCCCTACACATTGACCAATTGAGCCGCCGCGTGCTCCGAGCGTTGCCGCCATACATCGCGGATTTCCGCTGCGAGGAAAAACGAACCGGTGATGCAGATAACGTCGTGGGGGCCGCACGCTTGTTCGGCCATCTGCCAGGCGAGTTGCGGGCTGGGGGCGTGACGATAATCGCCAGGTTTTAGCGACTGTGCGAGCGAGATCAGCTCCGCGATCGGCATCGCCCGCGGATTCGACAGGTACTGAGTGAAGATCAACTCATCGGCGAACGTCACCAACTGCTGCACAAGGCCCTGCACATCTTTGTCTTTCGAGACGGCGAAGACCACGATCTTGCGGCGGCCGGGGAAGCGGGCATTCAATGTTTCCAGCAGCGCATGGCATGACGCCTCGTTGTGAGCGGCGTCGAGAATCACCCACGGCTGCCGCTGCAAAATCTCGATGCGGGCGGGCCAGTGGACGCGCTGCATCCCGGCGTAGACGGCGGCATCCGGGATCGACCAACCCCGCTGAATCAACCGATCGACGGCGGCGACCGCCAGCGCGGCGTTGTTTCCCTGGTGGGCGCCGGGCAATGTGACCGGAATTTGCTTCCATTGTCGCGCCGGTGTCTCGACGTCGACAAACCCCGTCAAATCGAGCGAGGTCTCGCATGTGCCGGTTGAATCGTAGGCGGAGAAGAAATCTCGATTGCGCTGCCACAACTCGGCGGAATTCGCGTTCGCGGCCGCTTCAATAACGGCCCGCGGTCCCGGCGTGGTGACGCCGCTGATCACCGGCACGCCGGGCTTGATGATCCCCGCTTTTTCGCCCGCGATTTTTTCCACGGTGTTCCCGAGAATCGACACGTGATCGCGGCTGATATTCGTGATCAGGCAGACTTCCGGCCGACAGAGGTTCGTCGAATCGAGCCGGCCGCCGAGTCCCACTTCGAGAGAAACGACGTCGACGTTTTTCTGCACGTAAAAGAGCCACGCCATCGCCGTCGTGACTTCGAAGAACGTGACCGGCGCATCGGCGAATTCGCCCTCCATCTCCGCGACGGCGTCGGCCACGGTATTCATGAGGTCGAGCACTTCGCCGGGGCTCGGCATCGCGCCGCCGACGCGCATCCGCTCTTCGAATTGTGCGAGATGCGGCGACGTGAACAAGCCGACGCGATAGCCCGCCGCCTGCAGGATTTCGCCGATCATCACCGCCGTCGAGCCTTTGCCCTTAGTTCCCGCGACGTGCAGGGCGGGGATTTTTTCGTGCGGGTTTCCCAGCCGATCGAGCAATTGGCGCATGCGATCGAGCTTGAAATCCGACGCATCGAGGGCTTTCGACTGCGGGCGTTCGAAGTCGATCCGCCCGTACAAAAACCCGACGGCCTGTTCGTATGTCGTAAACCGCCGTAACACGTCGGCGACTCCTGTTGAAGAGAGGGATGAAGAAAGGGATGAAGGATGAAGGATGAAGAAAGTATTTTCCGTGTGTCTTTTCCGACTCACCCCTCATCCTTTGTTAAAGGCACCCTCATCCGGCCTGCGGCCACCTTCTCCCAAAGGGAGAAGGATGAAAGGCTGGCTTGCGCTTCGGGGTTGTATTGGTTTTCTGGCTCTTGACTCTTGTCTCTCGACTCTTGACTAAGAAATCCTAACATAACCTCTGTGCCTCACGATTTCTTGCAAACGTTCAGGCGTTTTCGAGAAGCACAACCGGTTATGTTAGAGTCTCTAAAGCAATTTAATGCGAATGTTGCGGAATTCGATTTTCAGCGGGGGGCCGCTGTGGACTTGTAGGGCGATGATCCCGTCGCGGGGGATGTCGGCGTCTTTCTCGATGTAGTCGACCGTTTTGAAACCGTTGATCGACAGTTGCACGCGGTCTCCTTCGGCGCGGATCACGTACGTGTTCCAGCCCTCCTTGTCGAGGACGTCGTAAAGTTTCTCCGGTGCCTGCACCAGCACTTTGCGGCGGCGGGATTCGTCGTACAGGCATCCCCAATATTTCTCGCCGACGTCGGCCTGATAGCCGGAGACCTCGGTCGAATCTTTGATGCGCGATGAGCGAAATTGGATGCCCGTGTTCCCGGTTCCCTCTTTCAGACGAAATTCCAGCCGCAGTTCGAAGTCGCCGAATTTTTCTTTCGTCGCGAGAAACTGATTGTGTTCGATGCCGGGCGAATCGCCGACGATGCATTCATTTTCGACCTTCCACAAGTCGAAATTCCCTTCCCATCCGGTGAGATCCTTGCCGTTGAACAGCGGCTCGAAATCCTCTTCCGAGTCGTCATCGGCGACAGCCGTGAGCGAAAGGGCAACCGCGAAGCACGCGGCAAGCCGCAACGAGAATCGACTGATGCAATGGCGGGGCAACATAACTAGACCTCGGAGTTGGTGGTTGTGATCGCGGATGGTCGTGACGTTTCACCCTGAGTAGTATAATCTTCGCTCGGTGCGGTACAATCGTCGGCTCGATCGATCTGCGGCGCGTCCGCAAAGTGATACGCCAAAAGCAGGAGTACGGCCTTTGCCTGTCGGATTTTATCATGTCCACGGAGAAATATCATGAGTACCATTGCCACGATGGTTAAAGCCTGGGAATTCAATCGCACGCGCACCGCCGGTTTGCTCGATCAAATCGAGAAAACCGGCCGCGCCGACGCCGTGCTGGCGTACCGTCCCGGTGAGGGTCGGGCTCATATCGGCTGGCAGATCATGCACGTCGGCATCACCGAAGAATTGTTCGCCACCCATCGGCTGAAGGGGACCGACCCGGCGTACGGCGAACTCGTGCCGCGATTCAAAGGGGGAAGCACGCCCGACGATAACATTCCGACGCTGGCGGAAATCCGCGGCGTGCTCACGCATTCCCGCGAGCATTTGTTGGAGACGATGAATACATTCACCGAAACCGACATGGCGACGATTCCCCCCAACTTCGCCGAACGGGGTTGGACGATCGGGCAATTGCTGAACGTGATCGCCTGGCACGAAGGACATCATCAGGGGCAGGCGCACATTACGTTTAACGTGTGGAAAGCGAAGAACGGTTAAGTCGAGGGCCTAGAGTCCAGGGTCCAGGGCCAGAAAAAAATACTAGCCCGAAGCGTGAGTTTTGAAGTGGTGCCATTCACCCTCGCCTCGTCTTTCGTCAGAAAGACACAGGGGAGAGGGTGGCCGCATCGCGGCCGGGTGAGGGGTGGCTATCGACGTTCGATCGCGAGCAAGAATGGACCAAACATCGAACGTCGGTTTTTGAGTCCTTTTCAGTCTCGCGTCATCCACCCCTCACCCGGCTGCTGCGCAGCCGACCTCTCCCAACGGGAGAGGGTTGGCGTGAGGGTGCTTTTTGTCTTTCATCGAATCTTTTCCGTCGATCTTCCCTGTTTTGCTAAAGGCACCCTCATCCGGCCTTCGGCCACCTTCTCCCGGAGGGAGAGGAGGGAGAAGGATTTAAGACGGCAAATCTGAAAAATAGCGTAACTTCAAAACTTGCGCTTCGGGCTGGTATGAGGTCATGAATAATCCGGGATAACCGCATTATAATGATCAGCGGCGAAACGCCCTGTCAAATCAACCTCCCTCCCTGCAATTTCGGTGTTGAGTTCGGTCGAAATTGTGGATATGCTGACAACCTGGGGTGTAACGGCACCCTTTGTAAAATCGAGTCACCAGAGATCGGGAGAACAGACGCGATGGCGTTGGCACCGAAACAAATGATTTACGGCTCCATGATCGCCGCCGGAGTCGTTGCAGCCGCCAGCATTCTCGACATGGCCACCGGCATCCCGTTTTCGGGCCAGATGGTGATGGACATCATGTTCCTCATCTCGGCCGCGATGGTGTTTTACCTCGGGTTTGATGCGATGAAAGAGCAGACGTAGCACAACATCACGCCGTCTTACGTTGGGGTCGACTCCGAAAAGGATACCGGCTCACACATCCAGATCATCCGCCTGGTTCGCTTCTTCCATAATGATGCGGTAGCGTTCGCCAGCGTCTTTGCCTAAAAGCTGCGTGAAGGTCTGGTCGGCGATAATCTGGCTTTCGATATCGACACGCAACAGCGTGCGGACGGCCGGGTCGAGCGTCGTTTCTTTAAGCTGCTTGGCGTCCATCTCGCCCAGGCCTTTAAACCGAAAAATTTCCACCTTGCGGTTCGCCGGCAGGCTCGCGAGGATTTCCTCTTTGTGCACGTCGTCCTGCGCGTAGTACGTCTCTTTACCGACGGCGATGCGATACAGCGGAGGCTGGCCGAGGAAGAGTTTGCCCTGGCGGATCATCTCCAGCATATGCCGGAAGAAAAACGCCAGGAGCAGCGTGCTGATGTGGTAGCCGTCGCTGTCGGCGTCCATCAGCAGAATGACGCGGCCGTAGCGCAATTTATGGATGTCAAAGTCGTTGCCGATGCCGGTGCCGAGCGAATCGACGAGGTCTTTGATTTCCTGATTCTGCAACGCCTTCGACGTAGTGAGCGATTCGGTGTTGAGGATTTTTCCTTTGAGCGGCAGGACGGCCTGGAATTTGCCGTTGCGTCCCATAACGGCGGTGCCGCCGGCCGATTCCCCTTCGACGATGAACAGCTCGGTTTCTTCCGACTTGCTCGACTGACAATCGAACAGTTTGCCCGGCAAGTTGTTCTTTTTCGACGTGGGAGATTTGCGGCGGACTTCGTTCGCGGCTTCGCGGCTCGCCTGACGGGCGCGCGACGCCATCACGATGCGGCCGATAATCACATCGGCGATGCTCGGGTTGTTGTTGAGCCAGGTTTCGAGGCCGGGGCGGACGAAACCGTCGACCATCGCCGTCATTTCGGGGTTGTTGAGCCGGTCTTTCGTCTGCCCCTGAAACATCGGGTCGTTGTGGAAGACCGAGACGATGGCGACGATTCCCTCGCGGATGTCGTCGGTGGTGATTGTCACTCCTTTCGGCTTGATATTGTGGATCTCCATGTAACTCTTGACCGCTTTGGAGACGCCGCTTTTGAAGCCGTTTTCGTGCGTGCCGCCGGCGTGGGTGCGGATGCCGTTGACGTAGCTGCGGACGTTTTCGTCGGTGGCGTCGGTCCAGCGGAAGACGGTCTCGACGCGGATTTTTCCCTCCTCTTTCGAGAGCGAACAGATTTGCTCGTGAGTCGCCTTTTTCTGCTGTTCCTCCGTAATTTTATCGAGAAAGGCGACGATGCCATCGGAGTGCAGCAGGTCGTGCGTCTCGTGCTTGACATCATCTTTGTAGATGATGTGCAACCCCGCGTGAATGTACGAGACGTCTTCAAGATGCTGGCGGATGGTGTCGGTGTTGAAGTTGATGCGGCGAAAGATTTCTTCATCGGGCACAAAGTAAATCGACGTGCCGTGCAGCCGGGTCGGGTTTTGTTTCTGAACCGGCGTCGTCGGCCGGCCGCGTTTGTAGCGCTGCGTCCATTCGTAGCCGTCGCGATGCACCGTGGCGACGAGTTCTGACGAGAGGGCATTGACGACGGATGAGCCGACGCCGTGCAGTCCGCCGCTGCGGACGTAGTTTTTTTCGGAGAATTTTCCTCCGGCGTGCAGCGTGGTGAGAATGACTTCGAGGGCCGACGTTTTCGTTTTCGGATGTTTGTCGACGGGAATGCCGCGGCCGTTATCGGAGACGGTCATCGAGCAGCCGTCTTTATGCAGCGTGACGGTGATCTTGTCGGCTTCGCCGGCGAGAAATTCGTCGACCGAGTTATCTACGATTTCCCAGATGAGGTGATGCAGTCCGCGGGTATCGACGCCGCCGATATACATCGACGGCCGTTTGCGTACGGGGTCGAGCCCTTCGAGGACTTCGATGTCTTTCGCGGTATATTTTTTCGGTTCAGCCGTGGCCATGGATTCCCTGTTTGATTGTCGAATTGAAAGTTAATTCTCGTTCCCAAGCTCCGCTTGGGAACGCACGTCTTCGAAGCTCTGCTTCGCCGATCGTGGTAAAGTCAAAGGCACCCTCATCCGGCCTGCGGCAACCTTCTCCCGGAGGGAGAAGGATAAAGGCACCCTCGCTTGCGCTTTTTGAAGTTGCGCAATTTCATGGTTTAATGGTTATCTTGTGTTTGACCTCGATTTCCTGATTTTTGCGGCCTGAAAGGCCAACCACAAATTAGCCCCGGGCGAAGCCCGGGGTAACGATCGCCCCGCGATCGCAGAGCCCTGAAAGGGCGAAACAAACCCGATTTTGCGATCGATGTTGCGCCCCTTCAGGGCTTGAGATTCGGAGGGACGGCCAACCCAGGGCGTCGTTCGCGGCTGTCGCCGCTTCACTTTGCCCTGGGCTAGTTTGT
>JBBECD010000259.1:0-9999 GCA_040881995.1 Planctomycetaceae bacterium | reverse complement strand
ACTTATACGCACGCGGAGGCATTTGTGTTGGCACGGGGTGCGCAATGCGGGTTAGAACACCCTCGCTCGTGATTTTGAAGTTGCGCTTTTCACCCTCTCCCCGTCTTTCGTAAGAAAGACATCGGGGAGAGGGTGGCCGCAAAGCGGCCGGGTGAGGGTGCCTTTTAATCGAAGGATGAAAGATCAAGGATGCGTCAGAAAAACGGGATGGTCGTCCTCTCTGACTCATCCCTCATCCTTCCGCCTTCTTCCTTTTCTTTAAAGGCACCCTCATCCGGCCTGCGGCCACCTTCTCCCGGACGCCTTTCAGAGAAAGGCTGGGAGAAGGCAAAAGAGGCGTAACTTCAAGACTCGCGCTTCGGGTTACTTTAAATCTGAAATCATCGATGCACGGAAGACTGAGCACTCTGCGGCGAAAATTCCATAAATTCCGATTCTCCGGGTTGTTTTGCCTTTTCCGATTATAGCGGTTATGCCGATGTGAATAACGATCGGCGGACTCTTTGTTCGTGGCCGCAATGGGCCGCCGTTTCGACGCGGGATGACTCAGCCTTCTGTTCAATGACGGAGACTCCGATAATGGCAAAAACTTTGGCCGGTGTGTTGGCGGTGATCTTGACTCTGGCCTCGGCCTCGGACGCGAACGCTCAATTTCTGCGAAATCCCTTCGATACCTGCGGCACGTGCCGGCAACAGGTCTCGCAGTGCGGTTGCGGACATCAACATCATGCCGTTGCTCCTCGTCCTCGGCGAGTCATCGCGGCCCAGCCGGTGCAGTGTGCACCGCCGCCGCAGATCACGTGTGCTCAACCGAAGCCGATCTACGTTCCGCCGCCGCAAGTGACCTGCGTGCAGCCGCAACCGGTCGTGCAGACGCACACGAGATTACAGCCGGTCACCGAAACCCAGTATCGTCAGGAACAATACACGGTTTACAGGGACGTCCCGCGCATCGATTACCGCGTCGAACAACAGGCCGTGACCGTCCCGGTGACGAGTTACCGCCAGGTGACGGTCGACGAAGGGAACTATCAACAAGTCTGGGTGCCGAAACTCGTGAGCAAGGCGATTCCGGAGACGGTTTATCAGCAGCAGACGGTGTGCAAAACGGTCCCGGTGCAAACGACGCAGCGCATCGCCGAAACGGCGACGCGTACCGTGCCGTATCAATCGGTGAAATATATACCGCAGACGTACCAGACGGTGACGATGCAGCCCCCCGCCTGCACGACCTGTCTGCCGACGACGGCGTTCGGCACGGGTTACCCGTACTCTACGATTCCGCAATCCGCCGCTCTACAGCCGACGTACAATTCGTACGACAACGACGCCACCGCCGACAACGGCAATCTGTGGACGAAAATCCGATCGCGGAATCATCGCTCAGACCAGTTCGACGATGACGCCCCGGAACCCCGCGAACATCGCCGCGACCATCGCGACATGCGCAGCTCGAAACGCTTTACCGCGCCGACGGCCACCGCGGTCTGGAACGCGAACGCCTCGCTGCGATAGCGACACCGTGCTGCGGTCGCAGCAGGTGTAATGTCTAATGACGAAATCCTAATGACTAAAGAAATCCCAACTCCCAATGACCGAAAAATGGCGAGATGGCTCGCATTGGGACATTCGTCATTGGGATTTTCTTAGTCATTCGTCATTAGGCCTTAGTCATTGAGGCGTCAGCCCTTAATCACTCCCATCGGCCTCATGCGGGCGACTTTCTTCGACAGGCCCGCTCTATGGACCACCTCGACGACCATGTCGACGTCCTTGTACGCGTCGGACTGTTCCTCGGCGAGACCTTTCCAACTCTGGGCCCGCGCGATGATGCCCTTGGCCGCGAGTTCCTGATCGATGCGTCGGCCTTGCGCATGTTTCACCGCGGCGGTGCGGCTCATGGCCCGCCCTGCCCCGTGACACGTCGTGCCGAACGTCTGAGCCATGCTCCCCGCCTGGCCGACCAGCACCCAGCTCGCGCGGCCCATGTCGCCGGGGATCAACACGGGCTGACCGATCTCGCGATATTGTGACGGGATTTCCGGATGATGCGGCGGGAAGGCCCGCGTGGCTCCCTTGCGATGCACCCAGACTTTCTTCATTGTTCCGTTGATGTCGTGCGTTTCGTTCTTGGCGATGTTGTGCGCGACGTCATAGATAAGGTTCATCTGCATCGATTCCCACGACTTGCCGAAGATGCGGGCGAAGACTTCGCGGGCCTGCCACATCAGCAGTTGCCGGTTGCACCACGCAAAATTCGCCGCCGCGCACATCGCACCGAGATAATGCAATCCCTCGGGGCTATTGACGGGCGCGCACGCCAACTGGCGGTCGGGGAGATGGATGCCGTATTTTTCGGGGACGCCGCGCAGCAATTTCAGGTTGTCGTCGCAGACCTGATAACCGAGCCCGCGCGAACCCGAGTGGATCATGACGCAGACCATCCCCTGCTCCAGCCCCATCACCTGTGCGGCGTGGTCATCGAAAATTTCGTCGACGACCTGCAGTTCGAGAAAATGATTTCCCGAACCGAGCGTGCCGCATTGATCCTTCCCTCGTTCGAGCGCGCGATCGCTGACGAGACCCGGTTTGGCGGCGTCGAGGCAGCCGTGGGCTTCGGTGTGTTCGATGTCTCCCGCCGTGGCGAGGTCGCGGTCGGCGAGAAACGAAACGCCCTCGCGCATCATCTGGCGGAGTTCGTCTTTATCGAACGAATACCGCCCCGACTTGCCCACGCCTGTCGGGATGTCGCGAAAGAGCTGATCGACGAGCGTTTTTAATTTGGGCTGGACGTCGTTCTCCTTGAGCGTCGAACGCATCAAGCGCACGCCGCAGTTGATGTCGTAGCCGACGCCCCCGGGCGAGATCACGCCTCCTTCGAGCGGATCGGTGGCGGCGACGCCGCCGATCGTGAACCCGTAGCCCCAATGAATGTCGGGCATCGCGAGACTGGCGACCTGAATGCCCGGCAGATGCGCCACGTTGGCGACCTGTTCCGCCGCCTGATCTTCGCGGAGCAGGTCCATTAATTCGTCGCTGGCGTAAATCAATCCGTCGACGAGCATTCCCTCGCGATAACTTTTGGGAATCCGCCAAAGGTAATCGTTCACGCGAACAAGCGGGACTTTGCTGTTGGGCTTTTGCATGATGGATCTGCTGCCTTACTAGCCCGAAGCGCAAGTTTTGACGTTGCGCTGTTTTTATGATCGGCCGTATTTAATCCTTCTCCCTCCGGGAGAAGGTGGCCGAAGGCCGGATGAGGGTGCCTTTTATCAGCATACAACAAACGAAACGTACGAAGAATAAAGGCACCCTCACCCCGGCCCTCTCCCGGAGGGAGAGGGAGAAAGAGAAGAAATAGCGCAACTTCAAAAAGCGCGAGCGAGCGTTCTTCGCATTTGCCTTCTTAGCCCCCGGTCAATGACCGGGGGGATTGAAAAAACCGTATGCCCCCCGGCGACTAAAAGAAAACGCTCCGCTACGGAAACCCTCCGCGTCGCGGCTCACCGCATGATACCAAAAAACGCCGCATTGCAGAGACACATTTTCTGCCGCGGGGTTCATCAGATGTCGAAAATCACTTCGGCGAGCCAGCCGCTTTCGTTCTGTTCCAACACGAGATGATGATACGTCACGGCTTTGACTTCGTGGCTGAGGCGATGCCGATCGGCGTCGAAGGGTTCGCCGGTCGCCGTGGCGGTGAGTCCGTCGGGAGTGAGCCGTACTGCGAACTCGGCGAACAGCCATTTCTCGGTCTCGAAGCGATAGAGCAGTTCGTTGAGCCAGTCGAACAGCAGGTATTCCCGGTCCTCGCCGGTGATTTCGAAGTCCAGGCTCTGATTGGGGCGCACGTCATCGATGTTGTCCACGAGCAGCGAAAACAATCCGCGGCCGGCGTCGCAAAAAAGATCGGCTTCCGTCGCCGCACGAATGCGGAGTCCGATGTCGGCGGTGTGATCGAAGGTTTCGAACATGGGGCATTCATTCCGAATGGGGTTTACTCAATGCCAGATCTTTAGGGCGACAACGCTTTCGTTTTTTATACGCCAATAAATTCTGACTCATCCCTCATCCCTCGACAAGCCCCACGCGGACGTCCATCACATTCGTGTGCGTCGGGCCGGTGATGATCAGCCCGCCCGCTTTTTCGAAAAAGTGATAGGCGTCGTTCATCGCCAGAAAATCGTGCGGATGCAAATTCCGTTCGCGGGCCGCGGTCCAGATCGACTGATCGACGTACGCCCCGGCGGCGTCGGTCGGGCCGTCTTCGCCGTCGGTTCCACCGGAGAGAATGACCATTCCCTCGCAGCCCGTCGGCCAAAGCCGATCGAGTGCCGCGAGTGCGAGTTCCTGATTGCGGCCCCCTTTGCGCGGCTGTTTCGTGGGAACAAGATGGACGACCGGTTCGCCTCCGCTGAGCAGACAGACCGGCGGCAAGCCGGGTTCCCGTTGTTTCCGCTGATGGCGGCACAATTCGGCGAGTTCGGCACCGACGTCGCGGGCAACGCCCTGATGATTCGAACCGAGATTCATCACGCGGTATCCAAGCGAGACGGCGTGTTGTTCAGCGGCTCGCAGCGCGGTGGCGTTGTTGCCCAGAACGACGTTTTTAACGCGAGCGGCGATTTGAGCCGAAGCCATCGCCGACGAGACGGGCGAATCCGTCTCGCGCTCGAAGACCCGGCGGACGTTGCCGGGAATCTCATCCCGGTTCGGCACAAATCGCGTCAGGATGTCCCACGCTTGCCGCGGCGTCGACGTGTCGGGAACCGTCGGTCCCGAGGCGATGATGTCGAGCGGATCGCCGCTGACGTCGGAAATGATGAGGCCGATCATCAATCCGGCGCGGCAGGCGCGGGCGAGTCCGCCTCCTTTAATTTTGGAAAGATGTTTGCGGACGGTGTTCAACTCGTATATCGCCGCCCCGCGCTGCATCAGCAGCCGAGTGACGATCTGCTTGTCGGCGAGCGTCATCCCCTCTTTCGGCGCGGGGAGGAGTGCGCTGCCCCCGCCGGAGAGGAGGACGACAACGACGTCCTCCGGCTGGGCGTGCGACACGAGTTCCAGAATGCGCTCCGCTCCGTCGACTCCTTCCTGAGTCGGCTCGTTGAGTCCCGCCGGGCGGGCGGCGTGCAGGTGAATTTTTTCGAGCGACGAAACGCAATCGGCGGGGACATTCATCCAACCGCTGAGTTTCTCTGCGACCAGCGCCGAGCCCAGAGCGCCTTCAAACCCGCGCGCCATTCCCGCCCCGGCTTTGCCGGCCCCGACGACGATCAGCCGGCCAAGGCGTCGCAAGTCGAGCGTTTCACCGGCGAGCGACAGTTGACCGCCCGTCACATGCACGGCTTCGGTGACCAGCCGTGCCGAATCGACAGCGGCAATACCCGCGCGCCAGATCGCGAGGGCGTCGGATGTCAGCTTATCGGGGGAAGTCGCAGATGCCGTCATGATTCGCCGTCACACGATGGTGTTTGATGTCGAACTTCGAACGATGTCCGATTGTAACACGAATCGTGGCGAGTCTTGTAGTCGTTGCAAATGACGAATATCGAAGTGACATGCGAACTCAGCGCGTCACCGACGCCCCGTTGTGAGCGGATCGCGACACGCTCACCCCGCTGCGATCTTTGAGCGCGCGGGAGAATTCGTTTGTGAGTTCGAGATCCTCGGGCGAGGCCTGGTCGCCGGGAGGGGGCGCCGAAAAGAATTCATTGACGGCGTCGATTGCTGCCGCGGTCGCCGGATCGACGGGTAGAGGAACGTTGCCGCGATTCGACCCGTGCGGTCGGGCCGGCGTTCGGACGAAGACGGTCTGTGCGATGCCGCTGGCGATCAATGCCAGTCCGCCGCCGAGACAGATGCCAGTCACCCAGCGCGAGGACATAGGTTTCCTTTGCGCGGCCGCTGTCGAACGTCTTTTGGATGACGAACGGGCAGGCGGCGGCGACGTTCAGGCACCGGGCCGGAGATTCCAGTAGGCCGAAATGACTTCGTAGAGATCGGAAGGAATCTGCACTTCATCGTCGGCGAAGTCGAACACCCAGTTCCGATTTCTGACGACGGCGTCGGCCAATGCCTGCGAGATGTCGCCGAGTCTTACGCTGATCTTCTCCGGCGCAAACGACTCGCATTCGTCTCCGGTGTACAGTTTCAAACGGGGCCGCATTCGCGATTCCTCCATGAACCACCATGTCCCGCGCGAGAAGAGAACGCAAAGAACCGCAGGATAATGATGTCAGTCGTCTGCGGTTAATTATCGACGTGCCGATAATTCCGACTTTAAGGGAGGTGACGAAATTGCGGAATCGAATGAATTTCGCAATGATAGAGGACTTGGACCGGCGGAAATGACTATCGCGGGTGCAGCGGCCATCCGCTGAAAATGGCTTTTGTTCCGCGCCGACCGGCCGATTCGGCAGAACGAACTGACGCCACAACACGGAACACGTCAACGGCAGGCGATGCAGAGACTGAAGGCAATCGGCAATTTTTGCCGATTGTGCAAGGTTTGATTTGGACCTTCTCATCGGTTTCGTTACCATACTCCTGCCCCCTGGACGCCGCTGATGCGAATCGAAGTGAGGATATTCGATTTCTCATTGGTGGAATGGTGACGCCTCCGAACGAGAACTACCCGACGCTGAGAATCAATGACGTACATGGACGACCTCGTTAAGATCGACTACTCCCGAATCGCGAACGAACTGCAACTGAGAGAAGACCAGGTTGCCGCCACGGTCGCGTTGTTGGATGAGGGAAACACGATTCCCTTTTTAACCCGTTACCGCAAGGAACAGACCGGCCATCTCAACGAAGTGGAGCTGCGCGCCATTCAAGAGCGGATTCGCGTGCAGCGGCAAATTACCGAGCGAGCGGCCACGATTCTTCGGCTGCTCGAAACGCAAGGGCATTTGACCGATCCGCTCCGCGAGGAAATTCTGCAGTCGACGAGCCTGAAGCATCTCGAAGACCTCTATCTTCCGTATCGTCCCAAACGGTTGACGCGCGCCGAGACCGCCCGCCGGCAGGGTCTGGAAGGTTTCGCCCGCCAGATCTGGGATCGCGATGAGGCCGTCGTCGACTTGCAGGCCGAGGCGGAAAAATATCTCTCTCCCGAAAACGGACTCGAAACCGTCGACGACGTGCTGCGGGGCGTTCGCGATTTGCTCGCCGAACGGATCAGCGAAGAAATCAACGTTCGCAACGACTTGCGCAAAACCGCGCGGCACAGTGGGCGTTTTCAGGTGACCGCGTCGAAGGAGGCCGAGGCGTCAGGTCAGGCGTTTCGCGATTACTTCGATTATTCCGAGCGGGTCATGCAGATTCCGCCGCACCGGGCGCTGGCGATCAATCGCGGCGAGCGGCTGGGCGTGCTGAAAATCAAATGGGCCTGGGATGACGCCGAGGCGCTCGCCACGATCGAGAAGTGTCTCGACCTCTCGCAAGACCGGTTTGCCGATTTTCTTCGTCAATGCGCCCGGGAGGCGTTATCGCGTTTGCTGGTTCCGAGTCTCGAACGGGAATTCCGCCGCGAGTTGACCGAGCGGGCTCAATCGCAGGCCGTGAAGGTTTTCACGGAGAATCTTCGCAAACTCTTGTTGCAACCGCCGGTGCGCGGCCGCCGCGTGCTGGCGATCGATCCCGGATATCGCACCGGCTGCAAAGTCGCCGTCCTCGACGAAAACGGCATGTGTCTGGCGAACGACGTGGTTTACGTCACCGGTTCGGCGGAACGCCAGTTGGTGGCGAAGTCGCGATTGGCGGAATTGCTCAAGTCGTGGAACGTGCTCCTCGTCGCGATCGGCAACGGCACGGGCTGCCGCGAAACCGAAGAACTCGTCTCGGAGATGATCGCCGAACTGTGCCCCGACGTGCGGTATCTGATCGTGAACGAGGCGGGGGCGAGCATCTATTCGGCGAGCCCGATCGCCCGCGAAGAGTTTCCCGATTTCGACGCCACCGTGCGGGGGACGATTTCGCTCGGACGCCGGCTGCTCGATCCGCTCAGCGAACTCGTGAAAATCGACCCCGAACATCTCGGCATCGGCATGTATCAGCACGACGTCGACCCGAAAATGCTGCGGTCGTCGCTCGACGACGTGATCGAGTCGTGCGTAAACTACGTCGGCGTCGATCTCAATACCGCAAGCGCCCCGCTGCTGAAATATGTCTCGGGACTCAATCAGGTGTTGGCTCAGCGCATCGTCGCCTGGCGCAACGAACATGGCCGGTTTCAGACGCGGGACCAACTCCGCGAAGTCGCCGGCGTGGGAGAAACGCGCTTCACGCAGGCGGCGGGTTTCTTGAAAATCGCCGATGGCGACGAACCGCTCGACCGCACGTGGATTCATCCCGAGACGTATCATGTGGTCAAGGACTTATTCGCCCGGCTGCCGGTGAGTTCGGGAGATGCGGTGCAGACCTGCCGCATCAGCGAAGCACAAATGCAGGGGCTCGGCCGGGAAGAAAAACAGCGTCTGGCCGATGAACTCAAGATCGGCGTGACCACGTTGACGGATATTCTCGAATCGCTGGCCCGCCCGGGTCGCGATCCCCGCGTCGACTTGCCCACCCCGTGCTTCAAGAAGGGGATACTCAAACTTTCGGACGTCACGATCGGCATGGAACTTAAAGGGACCGTGCTTAACGTCGTCGACTTCGGCGTGTTTGTCGACATCGGTCTCAAGGACAGCGCACTCGTCCATATCAGCCAGTTGTCGACCGAATACGTGCGCAGTCCGCACGAAGTGGTCTCGGTGGGGGATGTCGTCTCCGCCTGGGTGCTGGAGATCGATCCCGAGCGCCGCCGCGTCTCGTTGACGATGATTCCCCCCGGTCAGGAGCGGACGAAGAAAGCGGCTGCGGTTGCCGCTGCGCCGAAGGGCTCGCAGGAGCAGAGCTCCGGTCAAAAGCGGCGAGAACAAACGCAGTCCGACCGACGTGATCGAGACACTGAAGGCCCGGCGAAAAAAATTCGTGCCGATCAGCCCGAGCCGCAACCGACGTCTCACGACGACATGTCGTTGCCGCCGGAAGCCGCCGGAAAGACGCTGCGCGGCTTCGATGAGTTGAAACAGTTATGGCAAAAACGTCAGCGTTAATTCGAACGTTCATCGGCGTCGCGGCGCCGGCGTCCCCCGCGTTGAGCGAGGTGTTGCGCGAACTGAAGGCGATGGGAAGCGCGATCAAACCGGCGGACGAAGCGAAGCTGCACGTGACGCTGAAATTCCTGGGCGACACGCCCGAGGATCAGATTGAATCGATCGGCAACGCGATCGCCGACGTCGCCTCGACGTTCGCCCCCCATCGCGTCGATCTGCGCGGCCTCGGCGTCTTTCCTCATGCGCAGCGGCCCGCCGTCATCTGGATCGGAATGCAACGTGCCGAAACGCTGGTCGCGATGGCGGCGGGGTTCGAACTGGCAATGTGCGACTTCGGCTTCGAGCCCGAGGAACGCACGTTTTCACCGCATCTCACGCTGGCCCGCGTCAAGGCGAAACCGCCGCGGAGTCTGCTCGATCTGTTGGACGCCAACCGCGAGACCTCATTCGGCGAATTCGCCGTTGATGGGATTTGTCTGTATGCATCCGAACTGACGCCGCACGGGCCGGAGTATACGGTGCTCAGATCGTGTCCGCTGGCGCGGTGAAATCCGAATGTCGAAATCCGAATGACGAATCAATGTCGAAATCCGAATTTCCAAATGTCGAAATGGATGTTGCTCCTTCACCCATTTGGACTTTGGTCATTCGGACTTGATTCGACATTCATCATTCATCATTCATCATTCATCATTTCGCCTATCGCCTGTCTTGCCGATACAGCTCGGTGATAAAATCCTCGACCGATTTGAGTTTATTCCCCTTTTCGAGGAAATCGTCAATCTTGGCGCGGGCTTCGCCGGCGGTGTAACCGAGACTCACCAGCGCTTCGAATGCTTCTTGATACAGATCGGGTTTGGCGGTTCCGATCCCGCCGACTTCGCGCTCGGCCATC
>JBBECD010000258.1:0-52671 GCA_040881995.1 Planctomycetaceae bacterium | reverse complement strand
AGTGTACTGGCCTTTCTTGCTTTACTCTACATGATAACTTTGCGTGAAAATCATCTTGCTGGTTTCTTCCGCGGACGTATGAGATGTGGGCAAAGCCCGCGCCGAGAATGATCCACAGAGATCGCTGAGCGACAAGAGCAAAACACCGTAACACTTTCGCCGAATGGCTTGTCTTTGTAGGAGTCCAGCCTTCAGGCTGTCTTCTCTTTTTAAGAGCAGGCTAAAGCCTGTACTCCTACATTCTCTCGGCAGATTCTAAACTTGTTACCGAAATCGTTAAAAAAGAAAAACCATCGTCCTGAGCGATGTCAGGGCGATGGTAGTGAGTCGAAGGGCGAGAGTCCAGAGTCGCGAGGAACGAGCGATTCGAAGGGGATCCCTGATGGTTTAAGGATTCGCGTCGTCTTCGGTTTCCTCGGTTTCGTCGGTTTCCGGGTCTGCGTCGTCGGCGTCACTCGTGTCGGATTCTTCGCTCTCGGGTTCCGCGTCGTTCGTCTCGGGTTCGGCGGGGGCTTCCGTTTTCACGTCTTCCGTCGCCGCCTCTTTCTCCGGGGCGATTTCCGGGAGAATCGGACGATCGTGGGGGTTCTGGTGATAGATCGGAAAATCGTTGCCGATTTCCTTAAGCGCGACGATCATCCCCGACGGGGTGCACATAAACATGCGGTCGGTGCGGCTGTTCGGGAAGTGAACGGTGAACTGGCTGAGCTGCAGATCGCCGAGAATCAGGCCGGTGTCGAGCGCGAGCATCAGCACGTGGTTGAATTTATCGGTGGCATAAACCGCTTTGTCCGAGGCGCTGACGAAGCTGACGATTTGGGGATTGTTCCACAACAGCCTTCCCGATTTTGCATCGATGCAGTACATGCCGCCGAACTCGGAGACCAAAAACAGTTTTTCCCCGATGATCTGCGGGGCCTCGTCGACCAGCGAACCGGTGACGAATCGCCAATTCATCTTTCCGTTGTTGATGTTGACGCAGTAAACGTTCTGGTCGCCGGAGACGAGGAAAATGGAGTCTCCTTTTTCGGCGAGGGGAGCGCTGGCGGGGTACTGGGATTCGAATTGAAAGACCACTTCGCGTTTATCGCAGGTGACCGAATACAACGAGCGGTCGCGGCTGGCGAAGCTGACGACGCGGCCGTTGGAAATGGGAGCGCTGGTGATTTCGCGCGTCGCGCGGAATCGCCAGGCCAGCGCGACGTTCGTCCATTGAGGCAGAAGGTTTTCGTTGAACAGTTGATGGATTTTTCGCAAATCGTACGCATAAACGCTGCCGTCGATGGCGCCGATGTAAACGTAGTTTTCGTCGAGGGAAGGACTGGTCGAGGGATGCCGATCGAGTTCAAGATCCCACATCCGCTCTCCGGTGTCGCGATCGAGGGCGTGAACTCTCATGCCGACGGCGATGAGGACGAGTTCTTTATTCGTGACGGCGGGATAACTGATCTGGTCGTTGCGTCCGAGCTGCACGGCCCAGATTTTACGTCCATTCTCGGCGTCGAAGGCGGTCATCACGCCCGCCGTCGACTGGATGAAGACGGTTTCTTCGTCGGCGACGAGATGCCGGACGGTGTCGCGGCTCGGATTGATGGTGGCCTGTCCCCACCAACTCCGTTCCAGTCCCGAACGGGCCAAGTCGCGCGGACTCGGGAGTTTGATTTGAACGGAGCGGCTTTGTGCGCGGGTTTCGTTCCCTGCGAGGAGGCCGATGACGGCGGCCAGCAGAGCGAGAGACAGAACTGAAAATCGTTGGCGTTGCATACGAGCCTCGCAAATGGTCGGGAGCACGTGTGTGGGGTGTCGGAAGTACGAAGAGGTCAAAGTCGGCGAGTGAACTCTATCACACGCCGGAACGTCGAGTTATTTTTTGGGCGGAGAGCGTCCGCTTCCAGAGCAAAAAGTGAAAGGGATGTGGATTACCTGTTGCGACTCTCCATCTTACCCCACCCAGAAGAGTTAAAGCCAGTCCCGATTTTCGGAATCCTCGGCAGTTTACGAAAACCGAACCTCGCCGCCGCAGCCGTTCAATTCCGCCGCCCGCGGCGTTTGGGTGGCACGGGCGCGGCTTGTCTCCCCGTGTCTTCGGCGAAAATTTAGTCCGTTGCTTCTCATAGAACGCGTACTCACTGTGGAGAAAAGGTGCACTGGCGGGCAAGCCGCCAGTGCACCCATTTTCGACAGGCTGTTCAGGGGGCATTGCGCGAATTAACCGGAAACCGGCGTCTCCCATATTGAAACATGGCGGAAACCGTGCATAGAATGAAGAGGCATACACCTCCCCGCCGCGGCATCGTATGGAGAATGCCGATGAAACAGACCAGAGTCCAGAGTCCAGAGTCCAGAGCCAGAATTAAGCCGTCGTCGTTGTCATTATCTTCTTCGTTTAGCCGCGACGCGAAGGCTTTGCGCAGCGGAGCGCTTTCCGCCGCTCTGCTGGCGGCGGCGTTCGCCGTTCTTCCCCCGTTCGCCCGGGGGGACGTCGTCCGTTTGAAAGACGCGGGTGAAATCCGCGGGGTGATTACCGAAAAAGGGCGCGATCGATTCGACGGGCGCGTCGTGATCAGCACCATGACCGACGGCGTCGTCGAGTTATCGCCCGACGACGTCGCTTCGCTGTCGCAGCGTCCGCTCAAGGTGGAAGAGTATCTCACGCTCAAACGCCGCACGGCCGACGCCGTCCCCGATCGCTGGGCGCTCGCCGAATGGTGCCGCGAACAGGGAATGGTTTCTCGCCGCAAGGAACAGTTGGAGAAGATTCTGCAACTCGATCCCGATCACGAGCCGTCGCATGTGGCGCTCAAGCACGTCAAGGTCGACGGCGCATGGATGAGCCGCGACGAGCAGATGACGCAGCAAGGGTACGTCAAACACGAGGGGAAGTTCATCACGCGGCAGGAATTCGACATCGTGCAAAAGCAGGAGGAACAAACGAAGGAAGTGCGGGCCTGGCTTCCCAAAGTCAAACTGTGGCATACCTGGCTCAACGGCGCGAAACTCGAACGGCGCGAAACGGCGCTCCGCGAACTGAAACAGCTCGACGACCCGGCGGCGATTCCGGCGCTCGCCAAGTTTTTGGGAAAAGATCCTCAGCCGCCGATGCGCGAATTGTATATCGATGCTCTGGAGCAGATGCCGCACGCGTCGGCGATTCCTGCGCTGGTGAGTCTGGTGTTGTTCGACGAAAGCGACCCGATCTGGAGGGAGGCGCTGAGGACGATTCCGCACGACCACGCGAGCGCGTCGTATCCGATTTTTCAGCGGGGGCTCAGGCATCAGGCGAACGTGGTGGTCCGCCGGGCGGCCGTCGGACTGGGAGCGATCGGCGACGACAGTGTGATCGAACCGCTGATCGCGGCCTTGCAGACGACGCACCGCTACGAAGTTCAGGTTCCCGATACCTCGACGCCGAGTTATAGTTTCCGCGCCGACGGCGGGTTGGGCGGCGGCGGATCGGTGCTTCCGCCGAATGTCGAACTGATGCTGCGGGCCGGGCAGCTTCCGCAAGGCGTGAATGTTATCACTCCGGGACGGCCGCGCATGAAGTGGATCACTGTCGAAAAGGTCCACGACAACGCCGAGGTTCTCGAAGCCCTGACGAAACTGACGGGGGAGAATTTCGGCTATAATGCCGTCGCATGGAAATACTGGCTCAGCCGGCAGAAATCCGCCGGGGCCGCGATTACGCCGGAAAAACCGTGAAGGGACGCCGAGCGTCCCTGAAGATAAAGATATCCAGAGTCGATCCGCCGTGGGCGCAGAGGAACACAACGCGGGCTTATTTCCGCAATCCAAATTTTTACTGACGAAACCAGCGCCTTTCACTGGCGGCAGACGTCAAGCATTGTCCGCAGATTTTCGCAGACTGACGCAGATTAGATCAGAGTCTGGCGACCGTGCTCGCAACGGACGGATTGAATTGGTCTTATCACTTTTGCACCGAAAATTTTACGCCCCGTGCGCAAATTTTGAACGTTAGTAGTACAGAGGTTGTGTTCGAATCATTAAGAAACTCTAACACAACCGGTTGTGCCTGTTAAAAACGCCTCAAATTCAGCGGAAAATCGCTACGCACAGAGGTTGTGTTAGGATCATTAAGGAAAATCTGAGTGTGGAAGCGCTTTTTAGAGTGGTATCTCGAGATTCCTCCCTCCTCGCCGGGGGAAGGAACGACGTGGCGTTTCTCCTGGCAGCATCCGCTGACGGCGGACGTTCCCGGATGGGGCGTGCTGCTGATGTCGGCACTGGCGATCGGGCTGCTGGTCTGGGTCTATCGGCGCGAATCGGGCGAACTGACGGTTGGTCGGCGATTGTTGCTGACATGTTGCCGGTTCGGAGCGATTGCCACCGTGCTCTTTGCCCTGACGGAAGTCAGCCTGCAGATCGATCGCACCGGATTGCCGAACTTGCTGTTATTCGTCGACGTCTCCGCGAGCATGAGTTTGAGCGATCAATACGCCGCGAAAGAACTGCCGGCGGGTTTGACGTCGTCCCCCGGCGAGGCGACGCGGGAATATACCCGCTGGGAGATCATTCAAGCGATCTTCGAACGCGAAGAGGGACGCTGGTTACGGCGGCTCTTGGATAAATACAAGTTGCGCGTGTACGCCTTTTCGGACGCCGCGGTCCCCTTCGGGAAGACGGAGTACGTCGAGGCGAACGACGTCTCGCAGTTGCTGGCTCAACTCAACCAGATCGAGCCGCAGGGTAAACAGACGCGTCCCGGACCGGCGGTCCGGCAAGTGCTCAACGACTTCCGCGGCCTGCCCCCCTCGGCGGTCGTCGTGCTCAGCGACGGCATCACCAGTACGAACGATAACGAGCGGCTCTCGACGATCACCTCTCTCGCGGCGCGGCAGTTCATTCCCTTCTACATCGTCGGCGTCGGCAGCATCGAACCGACGAAAGATATCGAAATCTTCGACGTCGTGCTCGATGATGTGACGTTCATCAACGATCCGATGTCGATCACGGCCCGCGTCAAGAGCATGGGCTTCAAAGGGAAGACGGCCGTCGTCCGCGTGCGCGACGTCAAGAGCGGAGACATCCTCGCCGAGCAAAGAGTCAAGCTCGACGCCGACGCCGCGGCGGCGCAGTCGATCGCCATCAACCCGGTTCCCGATCGCGCGGGGGAATTCGATTACGCGGTTGAAGTCGTCCCGCTCGCGGGCGAATCGCTGAAGGAGAACAATCAGGTTGTCCGGCATGTGAGCGTCCGCGAGGAGAAAATCCACGTCCTCTTGGCCGATTCCCGGCCCCGCTACGAATACCGTTTCGTGAAACATCTGCTCGAACGGGAGCCGAGCGTGATGCTGCACACCGTTTTGCAGGAAGCCGATCTGGAGTATGCGCAGGAAGACGAGACGGCGCTCGCGCATTTCCCCGTCAAGAAAGACGAACTCTGGAAGTACGACGTCATCATCCTGGGCGATGTGAATCCCGCGTACTTGAGTACCAGCGTTTACACGCATTTGCAGGAATTCGTCGGCGAAAAAGGGGGGGGCGTCATTCTGGTCGCCGGGGAAAAGTACAATCCGCTGGCGTATCGTCAGACGCCGCTCGAAGTGCTCATTCCGTTCGACGTGTCAAGTGTCGAACGGCCGGCGAAAAATAAAAACATCAGCGAAGGGTATCGCGTCGAGCCGACGGCGGCGGGGCTGCAGGGGATTCCCATTTTGCGGTTCGGCGAGACCGACGCCGAAAATCGCGACATCTGGAAGAAGCTCCCCGAGTTCTATTGGAAGATCGGCACCGATCAACTCAAGAGCGGAGCGACGCCGCTGTTGATTCAAGCGCCGGACGTGCGATCGGCGAAATCTCAGGCGGTGATCTCGCTGCAGCGGTTCGGCAATGGCAAGGTGCTCTATCACGCGACCGACGAACTTTGGCGCTGGCGCTTGCGCGCCGGCGACTTGTATTATGGAAAATACTGGGTGCACGCGATCCGTTACCTCAGCCGCTCGCAGTTGTTAGGTCAAGACCGCGCGGCGGAACTGGTGGTCGACCGCTCGGTGTACGAACAGGGGGAACCGGTCGAATTGAGGGCTCGCTTTATCGACGAGCGGTTTCTTCCCACGAATAAATCGGATGTCGAAGTCGTCATCGAACGCCGCGGCGACGTCGATCGCAAGGTGAATTTACAGTCGAATCCGGCGGCCCCCAATGTGTTCGAAAGCCGGCTGACCGATTTGCCCGCGGGGATGTATCGGGCCTGGATTTCGCGTCCTATTTTTCGCGAAACCGCCCCCGCGGCCGACTTTCGCATCGAGAACCCGCGGCGAGAATTGCTGAACCGGACATTAGCGAAAGACGACCTGGTCTTGACGGCTCGTCGTACCAGAGGCAAGTATTACCCTGTGAAGAACGCCGATCAGTTGCCGCAAGACCTCCCAGTGGGCCGCGCGGTGACTCTCGAATCCGAAGCGCCGATCCCTTTGTGGAACCGGCCCGAACTGATGGGATTGTTCGTCTCTTTTCTGGCGGTGGAATGGCTCTTGAGAAAACGGTATCGACTGGCGTGAGCGATACGCCGGCGTCGACGGGACAGACGGACTTGCTCCGCCTGCTGAGCGACGTCCGGCTGCGCGCCCGTCGACTGTTGTGGGTCTACGGCTTAAGTGCCACGCTCGCCGTACTCGTTTCGCTCACCACGTTCGCCGCTCTGCTCGATTGGAGCGTTCAGGTCAACGATTCGGTCGTGCGGTTGTTTATGGGCCTTGCGATCCTGCTGGTCACCGGCCGCGTCGCGTGGATTTCATGGATTCGCCCGCTCCGTAAACCGCTCACCAATCTCGCCTTGGCGCGCCAATTCGAACGGCAGGACGGCTCGTGGAAAGACCAGCTCAGCAGCGTCGTGCAATTCCTCGAAGCCGGTTTCGATCCCGCGCTGGGGTCGCCGAACCTTCAACGGCGCGTGATGCAAGACGCATTGACGCGGCTTCCCCGTCTGGAATCGGCAGAGATTCTGCAATCGCGGCCGGCGCTCGGCGTGGCATGGGCCGCAATGGGGGTGATGTCCGCCGCCGCGATTCTCGTCGTTCTCGACCAGTCCTCCGCGGCGCTCGCCCTCGAACGGCTGGTGCGTCCGTTTTCGGGCCTCATGTGGCCGAAACAGGTCGATCTGGCCTTCTTCGACGAGAACTGGAATTCGTGGGAATCCCGCACCGCTCCCCTGCGCGTCGTTCAGGGCGAAACGCTGCAAGTCTTTATCGAAAATCGTCTCGGCGAACTCCCCGAAAACATCGTGATGTCGGTCCGCTCGGCGGAGGGGGACAAACGGACCGAACCGGTCCGCCGCGTCTCGGTTCCCGATTCACAAGGCGACGTCCGCGACGTCGCGGTGGCCACGCTGATGACGCAGCCGGGTCTCTGGTCGCTGCGGGCTTCCGGCGGTGACGATGACGATATGCCGTGGCATTTGCTCGAAGTCATCCCGCCCCCCTCCCTCAGCAAATTGCGAGTGACGCTGACCCCTCCCCCCTACTCTGCTTTATCGCCGCTGACGTTGCCCGAAGGAATCGGCCACGTCGACGGTCTAATCGGCACCGAAGTCGAGATTCGCGCCGAGGCCAATCGGCCGCTGTCGCACGCCGCCTTGCGGATTAAAGATCGCAACGGCTTGCCGCTGGAACTGGCCGATGACGGAACGAATCTGACCGCGCGGTTTCGCATCGAGGAACCGGGCAAATACGCCTATTGGTTCGACCTGAAGGACCGCGAAGGGTTTCAAAATCCGAACGCCCGCCGTTACGAGATTGAAGGCCGCGCCGATGCAGTTCCCGAGGTGACGCTGCGCGAGCCGCGCGACGACATGACGGTGACGGCTGACGCGGTGATTCCGCTGGAAATCGAAGTCCGCGACGATCAGGGAATCGATCAGCTCTTTTTGGAATTGAGTCTGGGAGACATGTCGTCCGGCCCACCGGTCCGGCAGCTTCTCACCACCGCGGTGGACCACATTCCCGCCGCGCGGCCGCGCAAGGATGCCGATAAATCGGACGGCGAAACCGGCGCGACAACCGAGCACGTCCTTGCCGAACAGGTGAAGGAACTCCGCTGGAAAGAGGACTGGTCGCTGGCGGCGTTGGCACTGACCGAAGGGTCGCGATTGAATTTCGTCGCCGCGGCGTCGGATTTGTACGACCTGAACCCCGATCACATCGGACGGAGCCGGTCGCGCACGTTGACGGTCGTTTCGGCGGCGCAGAAAACCGCGGAGCTCGCCGCCCGCCAGGAGCAGATGCTCAAGACGCTGGTGGAAGTGCACCAGGCCCAACGCCAGGCCCGCGACGCGATTCGCGAACTCCATCTCAAATGGCAGGAAACGGGGCAATTGCAGTCCGACGATCTCGATCTCTTTCAACGGGTCGAACGCGAACAGCAGCAAATCGCCAAACAACTCTTCGGCCCCGTCACCAGCGTTCAACAGCAGGCCCAGGACTGGCTGACGGACTTCGGAAACAACGGCTTAACCGCCGACGAAATGCGCGACCGCGTCGCCGATCTCACCCAGGAACTCGACTGGCTCCAGCGCGAAATCTATCCGGCGCTCGAAACCGAAATGACGCAAACCGGCAAACGGTTGTGGAACCGGAAGGACGACAAAACATCGCCCGCGCCCACGGACGATGAACAGTCGGAACAACCGGCAACGGATTCCGCTGAGCCTTCCGCGGACGAGAACCCGAATGCCGAGTCTATCGATCGGAATGCGAAAGAAGACGCCGACGACGATCCGAACTCCGCGTTGCAAAACGAATCCGCAGCATCGAGCGAACAGCGCGAACAGCCCTCCGTGGGGAATTCCGCCTCGCCCTCTCCTCCGCGGGAAAAATTCAACAGCCGCGCTCCCCGGCATTCGCTGGCGCGGATCGAAGATTATCAATCGACAGCGCTCGATACGCTCGACGATCTGGTGCACACGATTTCCGACTGGAAAGACTTGCGCACCGTCACCACCGAATGGCAGGAACTTATGAACCTGCAGTCGGAGGCGACCAAACAGACCGCCGATACGAGCCGCGAAACGCTCACCAAGAATTTTGGCGAACTGACCGACGAGCAGCGGGCCGCATTGGCCAAAACGGCGGCGAAACAGCAGGACGTCTCCGACCGCCTGCAACAATTCCGCGAGCGCATCGGCAAAATGACCGCAGACGAAGACGACGCCTCCGACGAAGAACGGGACGTGCTCAACGAGCTCAGCGAAGGGCTCGCCGACAGCCCGGTCGCCGGCCGCATGCAGGAGGCGGCGGCGTCCATTCGCAAAAACGAACTCGGACAAGCCGGCGCCGCACAACAGAAAATCGAAAGCGAACTCGCCGAACTCCGCGACATTCTGCATCAAAAGCGGGAAACCGACACCGAAACGCTGATCAAGAAACTCAAGCAGTTCGAAGAGACGGCCGACGAGTTGATCGCCGAGCAGCGAGACATCGGCCGCCAATCCGGGGAACTCACACAAGACGATGCGGATGAGGCCGCCGAGCGGCTCGAATTGGTGAAACGTCAGCAGAAAAATATCGAACAATCGCGGCGGCTGGCTCATCGGCTCCGCCGCGAAGGGTTGGAAAGCAGCCGCGAACCGTTCGAACGCGCCGGCGAAGAGATGCAGAATGCCAGCGACAATCTGCTCGCCGACGAACCCGAACAACTCCGCAAACGCCACGACGACGCCGGCCAGGCGCTGGAGCACGGTCGACGCGAATTGGCGAAAGCCCGCCGCGAACTGGAACGGCAATTGGCCCGCGAACTCGCGGCGCGGCTCGAGCAGGAAGTTCAAGCTCTGCTCGAACGGCAGACCGCCATGACCGAAGAAATCCGCCGATTGCAATCCGAGTATCTCGCCAAACAGCGTTGGACGCGCGGACAACTCAAAACGCTCCGCGACACCGGCGCCGGTCAATCGCAAATCGCGGCGGACGTCGCGCACATCGCCGAACGTTTGCAGGAGGCCCCCGTCTTCGCCTATTCGATGAAGAACATCGCGGAAGGGATGTTGCGGGTGACCGATCGGCTCAACGAACGGCAAGTCGACGAGCAGACGGTCGGTTATGCGTCGACCGCCGTCCGTCAACTCGCCGATCTGCTGGCGGCGCTCGCGAAACCCAAGAACGATGAACGCGAGCAGCAACCGGGACTACAACCGGGCGAACAGCAGCAGGCCGACGGTCCGCCGACCCCCGATCTCCCGCAGACGGCACAAGTCAGATTGTTGAAAGAACTGCAGACGGCCCTGCGGCAAAAAACCGCCGACTGGCATGCGCAGCAGAGCACCGCAACGGAACTGACCGCCGCAGCCGCGGCCGAGCGCCGGCAACTCGCCGACGAACAGCAGGCGTTATTCGAACTGGCCCAGACGCTGCTGCAATCGCTCGCCGGCTGGGATCCGACGTCGGACGAGACCGCTCCCCCCGCAGAGGCCGAAACCGAAGAAGAAGCCGCTCCCGCAGAGGACGACTCCGAAACGCCGGAGGAATCCGGCGAGACGTCGCAACTCCGTCCGCAGGAAGTCCGCATGCTTTTCGCGAGTTTTTATCGATTTGAAGGCGACGCGCCGCTCGAAGAAGAGGAGTCCTCTGATACTTCGCCGTCCGAAGCCGAATTGCAATCGGTGGTCGAAGCCGCGATGCAGCTTCGCGAATCGGCACAGCGGGTGATCGCATCGATGCAGGCCGCTCAAGAGCAACTCAGCCGCGGCGAGGCCGGTTCACCGGCTCAAGACCAGCAACGGCAAGCCGAACAGGCCATCGACGAACTCCTCAAGCAACTCGAACAACTGTCGCAGCAGCCCCCTCCGTCAGACGATAACTCGCAGCAATCGCAGGACGAAAAGCAGAAACGCCAGGGAGACAAACAACAGCAAGACGGCAGCAAAAACGGCGAGGGAAGCGGTGCGGCCCCCAACGGTAAACGGCAAAAGGACGATCAGCCGCACGATTCGACCGACAACATTTTTCCGGGCGAAGCCGGTGAAGAGAACTTAACGGTCCCGCAGAAACTCGCGAAAGACGTCTGGGGCCATTTGCCCGCTTCGGTCCGCGAGCAGATGCTCAATCTCTTTTCTGAGAAATACCTCCCCCGCTACGAAGATCTCATCCGCCGCTATTACGAGGCGCTCGCCGAAGAGGAAATGCAAGACGACCGGGGCGCCCAGTTTTGAAGCGCGCCCGCTTCGCCGGTGAGTGGTTGTT
This sequence comes from Planctomycetaceae bacterium, assembly GCA_040881995.1. Classification (GTDB taxonomy): domain Bacteria; phylum Planctomycetota; class Planctomycetia; order Planctomycetales; family Planctomycetaceae; genus JAQCEJ01. The sequence continues at coordinate 41,479 of JBBECD010000258.1, read as the reverse complement.
TTCGCGGATGATTGTTACAGTGTCGAACCCTGCATGGTCACCCGATGCGCAGAGAATGCTAGCTGTGTAATCGGCGAAGCGGAGCTTCGAAGACGTGCGTTCCCAAGCAGAGCTTGGGAACGAGAGAAATGGGTCTCTTTTCTGACTCATCCTTCATAATTCATCCTTCGATTCAAAGCCGCCCTCACCCCGGCCCTCTCCCAGAGGGAGAGGGTGAAAGAGAGGATGCCAGACGAAAGACATCATGAAATCAAGTCCGCGTCAAAAACCACCATCCGCAGCAGCACCACCGCCGGACGATCAGCCCAAACGGGTCCGCCTGCAAAAATTTCTCGCCTCGGCCGGGCTTGGGTCGCGTCGCAACTGCGAGGAACTCATCACCAAAGGCCGCGTGATGATCGACGGCGTCGTCGTCACGGAACTGGGAACCTCGGTCGATCCCTCGAAACAAAAAGTGACCTGCGACAGCGAACCGGTCAAACCCCGCTCGAAGCGGTACTTCGTGTTCAACAAGCCCAAAGGGGTGTTATGCACCAACCGCGATCCGCAAGGCCGGCCCCGCGTGATCGACTTCGTCGGCGGACACGAGTCGGGACTCTTCCCCGTCGGCCGGCTCGATGAAAACAGCGAAGGGCTGATCGTCGTCACCAACGACGGCGAACTCGCCGAAAAACTGGCCCATCCGCGATATCGCGTTCCGCGGACGTATCAGGTACAGGTCGCCGGATATCCTTCGCCCGAAACGTTGTCGCAGATGAAAAAGGGCCTGTACTTTCGCGAGGGGAAATTCAAAGTGCAGGATGTCTCCCGCGTGAAAACGCAGGGGGAAAGCACGATTCTCGACGTGGTTCTCAACGAGGGACAAAACCGCGAGATTCGCCGCTTGTTCGCCCGCATGGGTCACAAGGTGCTGCATCTGGTACGCGTCTCGTTCGGACCTTTGCGTCTGGGCAAGCTGGCGAGCGGCGACTTGCGGATGCTGACGACCGCTGAAGTCCGTTCGCTTCGCGAATACAAACCGCCGCGTCAACAGAAACCGGCCGCCGCCGAGCGCGCCGCGGCCGGCGAACGTGTCGACGAACCGACTCGGGAACGGGCCGACGAACGCCCCGCGCGAAAACCGAGAACGCCCCCCCCGGAACGCGAACGTCAGCGGACGCCGGTCTCGTCTCCCCCGCCGCGGAAAAAGACAATGGGCCGGCTCGCCGAAGGTGCGGGGAGCGTTGAGCGAAAAACGAGAGCCGAAAGATCGAGAACCGAAAAAGGACCAGCGTCCGCCGGCAAACGCAAAACATTCAAACCCGGCCCCTTCGGCGGCCGTTCGTCGTCAAAAAAACCGCCAAGGCGGTAGTCTTCGTAGGAGTACAGCCTTTAGGCTGCCGATCAGGCGAAAGCCTGTACTCCTACAAAAACCAGCAGGCGGATGCCTGTACTTCTACAACATCCCATGCAGACTTCAACCACCGATCACAACCACCAGCCGTGCGGCATCGATCCCTACGGCGGCATGAACCCGCGGGCGATTCACAAAACGGCCGTCGTCGTTTCGCACGAGCCGATGGCTCTCAATACGTTCCGTCTGCGGATGAACTGCCCCGAACTGGCGAAACAGATTCTTCCCGGGCAGTTTTTCATGGTGCGGATGCCAGGGCTCTCAGACCCTCTGCTCGGACGACCCTTCGCGTTGTTTAATGTTTATCGCGATGCCGAGGGCGCGCCCTCCGACGTCGATTTCGGCTATGTCGTCATCGGCAAGATGACGCAACTGTTATCGACGTGCCGTCCGGGAGACAAACTCGAAATCTGGGGACCGCTGGGGAATGGATTTCCGCTCCCCGATAACAGGCCGCTGCTGCTCGTCGCCGGGGGGATCGGTCACACGCCGTTCCTCGCGGTCGCCCGCGAAGCGCTGCGTCTGCAATCGTACGGCGACCCGGTTCGCGCCGTGAAAGCAACGCCGTCGGGGGTGTCGCTCTGTTACGGCGTGCGGTCCTCCGGATATCTCGCCGGCCTCGAAGATTTCACGCTTCCCGGTCTCGACTTGCGGATCGCCACCGACGACGGTTCGCGCGGCCACAAAGGTTTTGTCACCGAGCTGTTGGACCGGACGCTCGATGAAATGCCGGCCAAACCGGTCGTCTACTGCTGCGGACCCGAACCGATGATGCACGTGGTGTCGCGGCTCACCGCGTCGCGCGAAACGCCGTGCTGGCTGTCGCTGGAAACGCCGATGGCATGCGGTTTCGGGGCCTGTTTCAGTTGCGTCGTCCGCGTGCGGATGGAGGGGGACGACTGGGATTACCGCCGCGTCTGCGTCGAAGGCCCGGTGTTCCCCGCCGAGCGGCTGGTCTGGTAGCCGGGTCCGAAGGGGACTCGCGGCCGTCTTTCGCCAGGTGAAGATTCCTCTGGTAGGTTCGAAATCCGCGCCCTTTTCCTTTATACTGACTTAACTCGATACAAAACCCCTCGCGCGTCGGTTCGGCCGATCCGGTCCGTCGACGAATGAGATTCGATCACAACCGCAGGAGTCCGTTGAATGTCGTTGAACAGAGGTGATAGATCAATTGCAAAGCCGGCGGCCATCGTCGTCGGTATCGGGATGTCGATCGGGCTGTTGGTTCTGACGACGCTGGTGGCTCAGGCCGACGACGAAAAAAGTCTCGACGAAGAGTTGCCGCGGATTCCCGCCGTCGAAGTTAAAGACGCATTGGCGACGTTCGAATTGCAGCAGGGTTTTTCGCTGGAACTCGTCGCGGCCGAGCCGCTGGTCGCCGACGCCGTCGATGCCTGCTTCGATGAAAACGGCCTCATGTACGTCGCCGAGATGCGGGGATATCCGTACCTCCCCGAAACACGGCCGGCGTTCGCACCGGGACCGATTCGCGAAAAACCGGGCGTCATTCGCCTGTTGGAAGACACCGACGGCGACGGTGCGATGGACCGCAGCGAAGTTTTCGCGAAAGGCTTCGCCTGGCCGACGTCGGTCTGCTGTTTCGACGGCGGCGTGTTCGTCTTCGCTCCGCCGAACGTGCACTACTTCAAGGACACCGACGGCGATCGCCGGGCCGACGTCAAAAAGCTCGTCTGGACGGGCCTGTCGACCGGCAACGTGCAGGGTCTGGCCAACAATATGAAATGGGGCCTCGACAACCGCATCTACGCCGCGGGCGGGACATCCGGCGGCGTGCTCATGCAGGGCGACAAAACGATCGCTACGTTTAACGGCTACGACTTCAAATTCGACCCGAAGACCGAGAAAGTCGAACTGATCTCGGGCGGGACGCAGTTCGGGCATTCGTTCGACGACTGGGGCAATCGCTTCCGTTCGAGCAACAGCAATCACATCATGCAGGTGGTTTACGATCAGAAATATCTCTCGCGCAATCCGTTCTGGGCGCCGCCGCCGGTGCTGCGCACGATTTCCGCTGAAGGACCGGCCGCTCCGGTTTACCGCCTGAGCGGAGCCGAGCCGTGGCGGGTCGTGCGGACGCGCCGACGGGTCGCCGACCCGCAGTTCAAAGGCCTTCCCGAGACCGAACGGCATGCGACCGGATTTTTCACGTCGGCGACCAGCGTGACGATCTACCGCGGCGGGGCCTATCCCGAAGAATTCTATAACAACGCCTTCATCGGCGACGTCGGGGGCAATCTTGTGCATCGCAAAAAACTGGAGTGGAACGGCGCGGCCTATCTCGCCACCCGCACCGAAGAGGGAGTCGAATTCCTCGCCTCGACCGACAACTGGTTCCGTCCCACGAATTTCGTGAACGCTCCCGACGGAACGCTGTACGTGCTCGACATGTACCGCGAGACGATCGAACATCCGCTGTCGATCCCCGACGATATCAAAATGCATCTCGACCTCGAATCGGGACACGACCGCGGCCGAATTTACCGGCTGGTTTCACCCGAGATGAAGCGGTTTCCCGCCGTCAAGCTGGGCGAAGCGTCGACCGAAGAACTGGTCGCTCAACTCGAATCTCCCAATTGCTGGAACCGCGAAACGGCGAAACGGCTGATCTGGGAACGACAGGACAAAAGCGCGATTCCGCATCTCATCGAGCTGGCCAAGTCGTCCGAGTCGCCTCAAGGACGCTTGCACGCCCTGTATTCGCTGTCGGGACTCGATGCACTCACCGACGATCTGCTGCTGGAGGCAATCGACGATCCGCACCCCGGCGTGCGCGAACATGCGTTGCAGTTGTCGGAGAAGCCCGCCGCCAAAAACGAAAAACTCGCCGAAAAAATCTTGGCGCTCGTGCACGACGACAACTACCGCGTCCGCTGGCAGGCCGCGTTTTCCGTCGGCAACCTGCCGCTCGAAACGGCCGTAAAGGGACTGCTCGATCTGATCGCTCGGGGCGAACTCGACGGCGACATGCGCGTCGCCGTGCTCTCATCGCCCCCCGCCGTCGCCGCCGCCCTTCCGGGCGATCTTTTGAAGAATCAAGAACTGCTCACACGCGGCGACGTCATGTCGCTCGTCGCCGAATTCGCCCGCATCGTCGGTTCGCAGCCCGACCTCAAGCAGACGCAGCAGTTTCTTGAAAGCGTCATGCTCGATGAAACCGTCGAGACGTCGCTCCAACGCCGTCTGCTCCAGGCGCTGGGCGAAGGACTGGCCCGCCGCGGTTCGCGGCTGAGCCGCCTGCTCGCCGACGAAAACACTCCCGAACCGATCCGTGACGCCATCGGGACGCTGTTTACCGAATCGGCGGAAATCGCGGTCAACGAAGAAGGCGACATTGAACTGCGACGCATCGCGGTCGGTTTTCTATCGCTCGCCGATTGGGAGACCGCCGTCGGGACGTTGGAACCGCTCCTCTCCCCGGCGTCCCCTCCTCCGCTGCAATCGGCCGTCGTGAATTCGCTCTCGCAACAGGAGAACGCCGAGGTCGCCGAACTGCTGCTCGAAAACTGGCGCAGCTACAGCCCGGCCGTTCGCAAAGACGTCGTCGATGCGCTGCTGCGTTCGACGCCACGGACCAAAGCGTTGCTGACGGCGCTCGCCAACGACGACGTCAAATCCGGCGAAATCGAACGGGACAAAAAAGAAATCCTGCTCAATCACCCCGACTCGTCGCTCAAAGATCTCGCGAAAGAACTGCTCGGCTCGGAAGTCTCGAAGGACCGCGTGCAGGTCGTCGCCGCTTACGAAAAGGCGCTCGAACTCAAACCCGACCAGACCCGCGGCAAAGAGGTCTTCCTCAAGAAATGTTCGGTCTGTCACAAAGTGGAAGACAAGGGACATCAGGTCGGCCCCGACTTGACGTCGGTCGCCAACAAGTCGCCGCGCGATCTGTTGATCAGCATTCTCGACCCCAGCCGCGAAGCTCAGCCGATTTACACGACCTACACCGTGGTGACTGTTCAAGGCCAGATTATCACGGGTATTATAGCGTCGGAATCGGGCGGAAGTTTGACGCTGCGCCGGGCCGAGGGAAAAGAAGACGTCGTGCTCCGTTCGACGATCGACGAACTGTCGAGCAACGGCGTATCGCTGATGCCCGTCGGTCTCGAAAAAGAGGTCGACCCGCAGCAACTCGCCGACGTAATCGAGTTCATCCGCACGCTGAAACCGCCGGTGAAAAGCGAATAGGCTTTGAGTTCATAGATCGATGAAGACAACAAAACGAACGCACTAAGGAGAAACTGCTCATGAAGAACTTCGGAATCTGGCTGCTGTTGGCGACGTGTGTGTTGACGATCGATTCGGTCGAAGCCGGCCGACGCCGTCGCGGCCGCAATCGCTGCGATTCCTGCAACACTTGCAATACCTGTGAAACCGGAGCGACGGCGGCGACAACGGATGACGGCGAAGCCGCTCCCGAGCCTGCACCGGTTCCTTATGAAGATTCCGAAGCCGCCGCTCCCGTAGCGGAAGACGACGATGAAGGCTGGATCACGCTGTTCAACGGCGAAGATCTCGAGGGTTGGAAGATCAGCGACAACGGCCAGTTCAAAGTCGAAGACGGCACGATCGTCGTCAGCGGGCCGCGGGCGCACCTCTTCACCGAAGAGGAATTCACGAACTTCGAATTCACCGCCGACGTGATGACCACGCCCGGCAGCAATTCGGGCATCTATTTTCACACCAAGTTCCAGGAAGAAGGCTGGCCCGAAATCGGGCACGAGGCACAGGTCAACGTCAGCCAGGGCGACCCAGTGAAGACCGGCAGCCTGTACAACGTCGTCAAACTGTTCGAAACGCCCGCCAAGGACAACGAATGGTGGACGCAGAAAATCATCGTCGAGGGAAAGCACATTCAAATTTTCGTCAACGATGAAAAAGTCGTCGATTACGTCGAGCCCGATGAAGTCGAAGGCACCCGCAAACTCAGCAGCGGCAGTTTCGCCCTCCAGGCCCACGACCCCGCGAGCGTGGTGTATTACAAAAATATTAAGGTGAAAGTGCTGGAGTAGTCTTTACTGAAGGAATGACTAAATCCTAATGACGAATGACTAACGAAATCCCAAATCCCAATGACCAAACGGGCGCAATGTTTGGCATTGGGACATTGGGATTTGGTCATTCCTTAGTCATTAGGATTTAGACATTAGTCATTCCATGCAAGAAAGATGGTCTAATGTCCTCAGATTTACACGTCGTCCTCTTATCCCTCCCCGCATTGCGCGATCGCGATTTGGCTCATATGCCGCGGCTGAATTCGCTCGCTGATGCAGGGGGTAAACGGACGCTCGTTCCGTCATTCCCTTGCGTCACGTGTTCCGTGCAGGCGTCGCTGACGACCGGCGTCGGACCCGAACGGCATGGCGTCGTTGCCAACGGATTCTATTGGCGCGACAAAGGCCAGGTCGAAATGTGGACGGCGTGGAACAAGGAAATCAAGGCCCCGCAAATCTGGGAACGGCTCTCGGCCCACGACCGGTCGCTCACCTCGGCGGTCTGGTTTCCGCTGTTAAGCAAAGGGGCTAAGGCCGATTACATCTGCACCCCCGCCCCGATTCACAACCCCGACGGCAGCGAATCGTTGTGGTGCTACACCGTTCCGCAAGAAATGTACGGCGAACTGCGCGACGCGCTGGGGCATTTCCCGCTGATGAATTTCTGGGGGCCGCTGTCGAATATCAAATCGACGGCGTGGATCGTCGATTCGGCGATTTGGGCCGCCAAGAAATACAAGCCGCGGTTTTCTTATATCTATCTGCCGCATCTCGATTACGCCGCGCAGAAGTTCGGCCCCGACAGTCCGCAGGCGATCGCCGCGCTCGGCGAACTCGATGCGACGATCGGCAAACTCATCGACGGCTACGCCGCCGCGAGGCTGGAGAACGTCGCCTGGGTGGCCGCGGGGGAATATGCAATCACACCGGTCTCTCACGTGGGTTATCCCAACCGCGTGCTCCGCGAAGCGGGGCTGCTCAAACTTCGCGAAGAGGCGGGAGCAGAGTTGCTGGTTCCGGGGGAATGCACCGCCTTCGCGATGGTCGATCATCAACTCGCACATGTGTTCGTGAACGATGCGTCGAGAATCGACGGCGTCGCGAAACTTTTCGAGAACGATCCGGCAGTCGAACGAGTGCTCGTCGGCAAAGACCGCGGCAGCGTCGGTCTCGACCATCCGCAGTCGGGGGAAGTCGTGCTCGTCTCAAAGCCCGAGGCGTGGTTCGCCTATTACTGGTGGCGGGACGACGCCAAAGCCCCGGCGTTCGCGCGAACGGTCGACATCCATCGCAAACCCGGTTACGACCCCGTGGAGATGTTTATCGACATGCCCAGCCGCTCGACGCCGCTCGACGCCGCGCTGGTAAAAGGCTCGCACGGCTATCCTGCAGACGCCGCCGGGCGGCAAACCGTGCTCATCGGTTCGCGCAGCGAAATCTTCGCCGGCTGCGAAGGCAATTCCTGTTGCGACACTGACGTGGCGGGGATGATCCTGCGGTTGTTCGGCGTGATGTAGTCTTTCGTCGGAGTACAGGCTTTAGCCTGAATCTTCCGGCCTCGTACAAATCGCCGTTAGTAGAATTTAGTGAAAGGCAGCAGGCTAAAGCCTGTACTCCTACAAATACCGTCACGACTTCTTCCGCTCGCGGGCGAAACGGATGCGGCAGCCGATCGGGATGGTCTCGGCCTTCGCGGGTTTTTCTCCCTTGAGGGCCGCTGCGACGGCGGCTTCGACGTAATTGACTTTCGCCTTCTCGGCGTCGGTGTCGTCGTCCATCGCCCCCATATAGACGATCTTGCGGTCGCGGTCGAGCACGTAAAATTCGGGCGTGTTCCCCGCGCCGAAATCCTTGGCGATCTGCTGCGTCTCATCGAAGAGATACGGAAATGTGAAACCCTTCTCCTCGGCTTTGGCTTTCATCTGCGGCAGTAAGTCGGCTTCCACCTTGTTGACGTTGATGGCGACGAGCGCCACGCCGGAATCCGGCGTGACATATTTTTTCGCGAACGAGACGAGGCGATCTTCGTAATCGACCGCGTAAGGGCAACTGTTGCAGGTGAAGACCACGACGACGACGCTCTTCCCCTTCAACTCGTCGAGCGAATGTTTCTCGTCGTCGGTCCCCGGCAGATCGTTCCACGCGGGAGCTTTATCGCCGATGCTCAGCACCTGGTTGAATTCCCCGGCGCGCCCGTCCGGAGCAGCCAGAACCGCGGCGGCGAGCGCGATTCCACAAATGAGCCACGTGGCGGAGAAAATCGATTTCATATGTCGGCTCCCGATATTCTTGACGGAGTGAACGCTGCAAGCTGAAGCGTCGCGTGACGTATTCGGCAGCATTGGCCGGACGCATTTCATTCTAATAGCCTCGGCGGAGATAACAACTGCGGATGCGGTTCGTACGATCTAAAATCGCGATTCGAGTCCATGAAAGAAAGGGAAATACAGCAGTTGTGACGGTTGTAATTTTCGAAGGCCTGCCGGAAATCGCCGATCGTGGCGGTTTGCGAGGCGGTGGAATCACGGTACACTGATGGGATGAGGAATGACGATAGTGGGATGGCTCAGTTCATCCGGGCGCGGCCTTCCTCTTGTGGGTGCCGGTGATTTCAGCGTTTTTTTTCGAACATTTCTAACCGATGTTCCTCATTCCGAGGAAGCAGGAGTCCGCTCCATGACCGGAATTCCGGTCGATAACCCCCATTCCACCCGGCCGCGCTCGATGCGCCGACCGGTCTGTCGCGCTGTGACGAACATGGCGATCGTGTCGGCGACGGCGTTGTGTCTCTTCCTCGCGAGCGGAGGGCAGCCACTCGCCGCGCAGGATCAAGCGACGGCGTCCCCCGCGCCGCCGCGCCAGCCGAATGTGATCTTTATTCTGGCGGACGATCTCGGATACGGCGAGCTGGGATGTTACGGTCAAAAGACGATTCACACGCCGAACATCGACAAGATGGCCGAGACGGGGATGCGGTTTACCGATCATTACGCCGGGTGCACCGTTTGCGCACCGTCGCGCTGCGCGCTGTTGACGGGCAAACACACCGGGCACACGCTCGTTCGCGGAAATCAAGGTGCGCTGCTCGATTCGCAGGAGACGACGATCGGCCGGGCGATGAAAGACGCTGGTTACCGGACGGCGGCGATCGGCAAATGGGGCGCGGGTGAAAACCCCGCACCAGGACATCCCGAGCAATGCGGGTTCGAGGAATTTTTCGGCTATCTCGAAAACGGACACGCGCACAATCATTTCCCCGATTTTCTGTGGAAGAATTCGGCGCAGTGGCCCGTCCGCGGAAACGTCGTCAAATCGATCGGCCGCGGCGGGGTGGCGATCAAAAAGACGCAATTCTCACACGACCTGCTGACCGCCGAGGCGATGAGTTACATCGAGAAGAATCAGGCGGCGCCGTTCTTCCTCTATCTCGCGTTCATCATCCCCCATGCCAATAACGAGGCGGGACTCGAAGGGATGGAAGTCCCCGACGACGCGCCCTACTCCGACAAACCGTGGCCGCAGCCGCAGAAAAATCATGCGGCGATGATTACGCGGATGGACCGCAGCGTCGGTGAGATTCTCGCGCTGCTGAAAAAACTCGAAATCGACGACGACACGCTGGTGATCTTTTCCAGCGACAACGGCCCGCATAAAGAGGGAGGTGCCGACCCTGCATTCTTTCAGAGTTCGGGCGTCTTCAGCGGGTATAAGCGGTCCATGCACGAAGGAGGCATCCGCGTGCCGCTGATCGCACAGTGGCCCGGCAAAGTCCCCGAGAACACCGTCACCGATCACGTCTGCGCTTTGTGGGACTTGCTCCCCACCGCTTGCTCGCTGGCGGAAGCGGCGCCGCCGGAGGGAATCGACGGCATCTCGTACTTGCCGACGTTGCTCGGCCGACCCGAACAACAGAAGCCGCACGAATATTTGTACTGGGAATTTCACGAGGGAGGCTCGCGACAGGCCGTTCGTTCGGGGAAGTGGAAGTTGATTCGCACGGTCGGCGGCCCGGTCGAACTGTACGATCTCGAAGCCGACCCGTCCGAGCAGACCGATCTGTCACAACAGCAGCCCGAAGTCGTTGAAAAGTTGATCGAGCTGATGAGCGCCGCGCGGAGCGAATCGAACGTCTATCCGCTCAAGCCGGTGGTGCAAAAACCGAACGACCGGGTGGAAGAAACTCGCCGCGAAATTCGCCGTCGCAACCGCCTGCGCATTCGCCGCACGGGAAAAATACGCCGGATGGATTCGTCGAATATCTGCCGCGGGGGGAATTATCGCAGATATGTGCTGCATAACGGCTGTCGTGACACCGACCCCTACGACGACGTTTCCCGCATTTGCTGGGATGTTTCCGCGATGAATTGCCGTACCGTGAAGCACTGCGATTGTTCTGTGAAACGCGAAACGAATTTGAACGGCTGGGTAGTGTCTCGCTAATCGTCGTGCAGGCGTCGAGCCGTTCGCGCCTGTGCTGTGGAATTCCGCCGATGAAGACCTGCTCTCACACTGTGCGCGCTGATTATTTCGTTAGCAGTTTCCGCTGGATATTGTGGACGGCACTGGTTGTCGGCTTCGTCGGGGTGATCGGAAATCCGGTTCGCGCCGACGAAAAAATGTCGCGTCCGAACATCGTGATCATTCTCTGCGACGATTTGGGGTACGGCGACTTGGGGTGTTACGGAAACCCCGAAATCGAGACGCCGCATCTCGACGCCCTGGCCAATGACGGGTTATTGTGCACGTCATTTTATGCGGCGGCTCCGGTCTGTTCGCCGTCGCGCGCGGGATTGTTATCGGGGAAGGTGCCGAACCGGTTGGGGATCGTCGACTGGATTCCCGAAGGGAGCCCGATGCATCTCCACAAGCAAGAGCGAACGATCGCCTCGCTGCTCTCCGAAGCGGGCTACGAAACCTGTCACGTGGGAAAATGGCATTGCAACGGGCATTTCAATTCCCCCGAACAGCCGCAGCCGGACGATCACGGATTCGCGCATTGGTTCTCGACGCAGAACAACTCGATGCCGACGCATCACAACCCGCTGAATTTCGTCCGCAACGGCGCGGCGATTGGTCCGCTCGCAGGTTATTCGAGCACGATCATCGTCGACGAAGCGGTTGCCTGGTTGAAGTCGCGCCACGAGCGTGCGCCCAAGCAGCCCTATCTGTTGTGCGTCTGGTTTCATTCGCCGCACGAGGTGATCGCGACCGCTCCCGAATTCACCCGGCGTTATGCGGACGTCATGCCCGCAGAGAAAGCCGAGTATTACGGAAACGTCACGCAGATGGATCATGAAGTCGGCCGGCTGTTCGATGCGCTCGACGCCTTCGACGTCAGCGGAACTCCGTTCGTCTTATTCACCAGCGACAACGGTCCAGAGACGCTTAACCGTTATGGACCCAAATCGAGCCGATCGTACGGAACGGCGAAACCGCTCCGCGGGATGAAACTGCACTTGTACGAAGGTGGGATTCGCGTTCCTGGCATATTTCGCTGGCCCGTCGAAATCGAAGCGGGGATGAAGACCGATCTTCCGCTGTGCGCTCTCGATCTGCTGACGACCTGTTGTCGGCTGGCGGGCATTGACCCAAGCGCCGTCCCGAAAAATGACGGCAGCGACATTCTGCCGGCAATCTTAGGCGATAAAACATACCGCCGCGAACGGCCGTTGTACTGGCAGTACGATCGCGCGATCGGCACGCCGAAGGTCGCCGTACGCGACGGCGACTGGAAACTGCTCGCCGATGCCGAGCTTAATTCATTCGAGTTGTACAATCTGGCGGGCGATCCGTCCGAGACAAACGACGTCAGCGCTGCGGAGCCCGAGGTGGTCGTGCGAATGGCGAAATTTCTGCGAGACCGCCATGCCGACGTGCTCGCCGATCTCGCCGCCGTCAACGCAAAGCCCTAACGACCGTTTTTGCCGGTTTTTCCGTCGATACTTCGTCGGAGACTCGTCATTTAAGGGCAAAAACCATTTGGAATCGGGCGGTTCTTCCGAGTAGTATGGAGAGACGCAGGGATATCGCAGGCCAAAAGCCTGTACTCCTACATAAGAAGGGTTCGATCATGCTTCAGATGTTTTTCCGACGCCGCGGCGTGTGGATGTCAGCCCTAATAATCGGCTTGTTCGTCGGCGGGAGCCGATCGGTCGCGGCGCGGGACGATTATTTTACGCCCGACGAACTTCCCCCCAAGCAGAACCTGCATCTCTATCTGCTGATGGGTCAAGAGAACATGGTGGGGCGCGGCGTGATCGCGGAGGAAGATCAAGAACCCCATCCGCGCGTGATTACGATGAACAATCAACGGCAATGGATCCCCGCGGTTGAACCGCTGCATCGGCGAAATCCCATGCGGGACGGCGTGGGACCGGGTTTCACTTTCGCCAAATATCTCGCCGACCAGGACGAAGACGTCACCATCGGTTTGATTCCCTGCGCGGTGGAGGGGTCGTCGCTCAAGCACTGGGAAAAAGGAGAAGACTTGTACGTCGACGCCCTCGTTCGCGCCAGGGAGGCGATGAAAGTCGGCACGCTCAAAGGAGTGATCTGGCACCAGGGGGAATGGGATGCCCGGCAGCGGGCCAAGGCCGCGACCTACGGCATCCGGCTGGGGAACTTGGTCCGCGATTTCCGGCACGATCTCGGCGAGCCCAAGTTGCCGTTCGTCGTCGGGAAACTGGGAACTTTCGTTCGACCGAATCGGCTGCCGTATGCGTATCTCGTCAACGAGGGGCTTGAGAACCTCCCCAAAGAAGTTCCATTTACCGAATGCGTTTACACTCAAAATCTTCAACGGCGGGACTTAGAGACGTTTAGCGCCGCCGCCGCCCGCGAACTGGGACTGCGATACGCCAAAGCGATGATGGATGCCCAATCGAAGATGCAACAATCGATCGACGATGCCGATGCGGTCAGACTGAATCGCGATTTCATCAGCCGCTAGACGTGATCAGAAGGATGAAGGATGAGTCAAAGAGGACGTTCATTGCTTTTTTTCTGACTCATCCTTCATCCTTTCCCCTTGATCCTATTCTTCAAAGCCCCTCATCCTGCCTGCGGCCACCTCTCAGAGGGGAAGGGATGAAACAGAGCCGATCAGAAAACAGCGCAAGTCAAAAAGCATATGCGAGGGAGCAGAAAAAACCCGGCGAGAGTCAAATTCGGCTGCCTTTCGGGAATTTGGCCGAAAATCGTCGATTTCTTTTCAACTTTGCGCATGCGCCCGCGCTTTAAGTGCGGGATGTCTCGGCCGATTTCCGATGTATATAATCAGGAATGGACTCATCGAGTGCGCCCGCACGTACCCGCCCCGGCGAGGCCCGGATTACGTCCTCACGAAGCAGGGATAGCCTCTTCCTCGTGAGGGAATCGTCGGTGCTGCGGACCCGCCTCGTCGCGGTTGCGACCGTACAGGGAGGAAGGCGAATGGACAATCGGCACAAATCGCTGTTTCGTTGGCACAAAAGCCAATGGTGGCCCCGCTTGTTGTTGACCATTTCAATGACCGCCGTCGGCGGCGAATGCCGTATCGGCCGGGCGCAGGACTTCCCCGATTTCGGCGACGAAACGCCTGCGAATTCCGCGATCGATTCGGCCGTCGATCTCTTGGACGACCCGTTTTCGTTTCCCGAAATCGATGCGTCCGAAGTCGAAGACCTGCCCCGCCCGACGCTTGACGCTCCGGTCGAACGAAAGATTCCCGCGCCGGGCTCGAATCGCACGCGTCCCCACGGCGGCCGCAATCCGGCAGCGAAACGATATCAGGAATTCGAACTCAAAAATTCTGGTGCGAACGAGGATGGACGAATCCCCGGCACGGCCGAAAATCCCGTGAATCGGCCCGCCGTTCAAGGCCGCGTCGCCGACTTCACGAACAAGACGCAAACCACGGTCTTCGTTCGACGCCCACTGACGCCGGAAGAAAAGCAAAACGTCGCCGCGGCGTTGCGGCAGTCCGACCAGTTGTTGGCCGCCGGCGAAAGCGCGTTTCGCGAAGGGCACACGTCGTTCACGGAGTATTCGAAGCTGCTCGATCTGTCGCTCAAGCTGAAAACCGTCTCGGCGGAAATTCTCGACAAGCCCGAGACCGTCGCGCGCGCCCTCGACGTGCAGAGCGCACTGTTGCGTGCGGCGGGCCGGCAGATAGCGTCGCTCGATCAGCCGGGTGCCGGACGCTGGGGGGCCGAAGTGCTTCTCGCCGAGGTGCTGGCGGCCGATACCGCCATTAAACTCGCCGAGCAACAACAAGATCGTACGCAGAAGGCACGGGCGGAATCACAGCGTGCCGCGGCGGCCGGCCGGCTGTTCGAACAACGCCTGCGCGATTATGGAATCGGCCTGGCCACGTTGCAGGAAGTCACGCAGGCGGCCCGCTTTCTCTTGCCCGCTTCGTCGGCCAACATGGAACCGCAGCAACGCGAGGCGATGGAGCAGGCGTTAGCGGCATACGGTCGACTGCTGCAAACGACGGGAGAGACCACCGAAGGCTGGTTCGAGAGCAAAGCGAATATGGGAACGAACGAACTGGTTTCCATCTTTATGAACGACGGCCGGCTGCACGAACTCGCCGACATCGGTCCCGACGGAACGGGTCTGGGACCGGACGATGAATTCGCCGAGCTGCGCGACTTCGACGATCTGCAATCTCGCTCCGCCACGCGGCAGACGCCGCTTGCCTACGGCGAAGTCATTCCCAATCCTTTTGAGACGACGGGTGAGACCGCCGGCGTGGGACGCATCGACCACGTGCTGGCGACTCAGGCGGAGGTGCTCTCGCTCACCGCGCAAGTCGCCCAACTGCAAGGGAATGGCGACCTGGCACAAAACGCCTATACGCAAAGTTTCGCCGCGAGCGGAGCGTTGTACCAGTCCGAACTGGAGTTGTATCAGAACGGGACGGCGTCGCTAGGCGACGTGCTGCAGGCGTGGATGGCGGGCCAAAACGTGCGGCAACAGTGGGAGCAGTCGGGCTTCGAACCGAAGCAGGAATGGACCGCGCACCAGCGAGACGCCTTGTCGGAACTGGCGGCGGATACCGCCGACCGCCACGATCCCCGCGGCGCCGGCGCCGCCGAGATGCAGCTCATGGCCAGTCTGGGGACGTTCGAACAACTAAGCGATTTGCGTTCCGCGCTGCAACGCGAAGCCGCGCAACACGCCGCGGAACATGCCGTACCGGTCCCGCCGGCGAATCAGCCGTTTGAACGCGTGCAGACGTTTCTCCCGGCCAAGAGCGCTCCAGGCGACGATGACCCGCTCGAAAACTGACGCGGTGTCTTCCGCGGAGCGGACCGTTGAAAAATGGGTGGCACGGGCGGCTTGTCCGCCAGTGTGTCCTTTCTCAACAGATAAACACGTTAGTCGTCTGCCGGAAATCGGCCGAGGTATTTTCATCTCTGCGTTCCTCAGTCCCCTCGGGGCAGATCAACTCCGGATCGGGAATGATCCACAGCCCCAAAGGGGCGGCCATTCTCCCAGCCAGATCCGCAGGGCCTGGGAATCTCCGATTGTATTTTTGTAGGCCTGAAGGGCCGGCCATTCAACACCGCACGATTTCGAATTGTTGGCCCGTTGGGCCGATAAGATTTTATCATCCGACATCCCCAGGGGCTTCGCCCCTGGCTGGGTGAACTGCTGGCCCTTTGGGCCGGAAGACAAGCACCCGTTCGTCAATCCGAGAGTTGTGACATTATTAATGTGAGACTCAATAACTATGATCAAAATGGCGAAAATCTCACTGATTGCGCCGCAACCCCTTTGCATCTATTGATTTAGGAATGTTCTAGGAAAGGGTCGTTTTGTGCGGTAGAATTGTGAATGGGGGCCGGGACTAACGGGATCGTCATCTGCTGGTGAAAGGCTGTCGTGCGAGGAGAACGCGATCGGGTAACGCGAGCGCTCGATTTATTGGCACTC
This sequence comes from Planctomycetaceae bacterium, assembly GCA_040881995.1. GTDB lineage: Bacteria > Planctomycetota > Planctomycetia > Planctomycetales > Planctomycetaceae > JAQCEJ01. The sequence goes on along the minus strand of JBBECD010000258.1, from coordinate 25,153 downwards.
GGAATTGCGCCGTATATCGAGCGAGAATTCACGAAGATTTTCGGCGAAAACTGGGCGGCCGCGGCCCGCGAAAGTTTTCGCGAAGATCGCGGACAGCTCGTTCATACCGAAGAGTTCATCCGCCGCGACGCCCATTCTCTGCTGACCATTATGTGGGATCAGTGGAACCGCGTGTTTCGGCATCAGCTCAATCAGCCCGAACGCAGCCTGGTGAGCGAACTCCGCGATTTTCGCAATCGCTGGGCGCACCAGGAAATGTTCAACTTCGACGACACCTATCGCATCTTCGACAGCGTGCAGCGGCTCTTGATCGCCGTCGGCTCGGACGTCGCCGTCATTGTGGGCGACGAAAAGCGCGAACTGTTGCGCGAAGAATTCTCGATGGAGGCCGAGGCCGCCGCCCGCAAGGCGGAAGACACGCAAAAGAAATGGCGCGACGTCGCGATCTACGTACTCTGCTGCGGAGCCACGATTTTCACGATTTTGAACTACGATTTCAGCACCGCCGGCTGGATTCTCTCGGTCTTCGTGGTGCTGGCCTTCGTGTACGTCTCGTACCAGCGAATTTCCACGCCGACCCGCATCTACTTCGGCGCCCACGAATGCAGCCGCTGCGGGAAGATCATCTATAACCTCACCTGCCCCTACTGTTCGCCGCCGATGAAGCAACCGGCCGTTCAGGAATTGGAACCGATCGCCGAGAACTGAGGAGGGAGAGGGAGAAAAGACTGGCTACTTTGCCAACTTGGCCACGTCGTCGCTCGACAATTCGCCGCGATACAATCGGACGTCGGCTATGCGTCCGTTGAAATAATCGTGCGGGCCGAAGCCGATGTTTAGCGGCACGTCGGGATTGAGTTCGAAGTCGCCGGCTGAAAACTCCGAAGACTCGGCGATCTGCTCGCCGTCAACGTACAACATCAGCGTATCGCTCCCCTTCACCGCCGCGACGTGGTGCCAGTTGGCGGGGAACCGGCGATCGGCCGACGCGACGCGGCCCGCTTCGATCGACCAGATTTTTCCTGAGGGAAGCGTTCCCGCGAACAGCCGTCCGTCATAAACGGCCATTGTCCAGGCGCGGCGATATTTCACATCGGGGGTCAAATCGATCCGTCCGGTCAGCGTCCATTGTTCGGGCTTGTCGAATCGATAAACCTGAGCGAGCGGCAATGTCCCCGCGTACATTTTTCCATTGTAGAGGGCCATTCCCATCACTTCGAGTTCTTCGCCGAGTTGCCCGACGTCGACCCAGTTGCCATCGCCGTCGTAGCGATAGACGTCACCGCCGCGCCAACAACCGCAGTACAAATTTCCCTGATACACGGCGAACGCATACGTCTGCGTGCTTTCGCCGAGGACGCCGGTGTTGATCCAGCGTTCGCCGTCGTAACGAAAGACGGCGCCCTGATCGTAACTCGTGGCCCAGATCTCGCCGTTCCAGACGGCGAGGGCGTCGATTCGTTTTTCCTCGGGAACGCCGACCGACGTCCACGTCGTGTCGCCATCGTAACGATACAAACCGGCGGGCTTGTACATCGACGAGGCGTAGAGTTTTCCTTTGTAGACGGCCATTCCGGCGAAACATTCGACGTCGGGGATTTGCCCGACGACTTCCCAGTCGTTATCGGCCCGGTACTTGTAAATCGTGCCGCCGAGGTTGGGGTTTTCGGATTCGGACAACGCCGATCCCCCCAGACGATACTTCGACGCGGCGGCGTAGATTTCTCCGTTATAGCCGGCGAGACAGGTTATTGAATTGCTGGCATCGGGGCTGCCGATATCGGTCCATTCGTCGCCCCCCGCATAGCGGAAGATATGCCCGCGTCCGGTTTCGTCGGCTTCGCAGGTGCTGGCGTACAACTCGCCGTCGTGAACGAGCAGCGAAAAGATAAGCACGGCATTGCCGAGTTTTCCGTGATCGGTCCATTCTTCGTCCAGGTGTCCGTCGTCGATGCCGAATTGCAGTTGCCGATAATTCGCGGGACTGGTCGTCTGGCCGACGTTGTGCATCAGCGTCAGCGAGAACCCTTTTCGCGCATCGGCGTCGTACCGGCTGATCAAATCGCCGAGCACGTCGTCGAGTTCTTCGTCGGTGTGCACCCACATCGAGACCGAAAACGGGTCGCGGCCGAGGTCGAGTTTATCGGAGGACTTGATCTCGATAACGCCGTCCCTGCCGTTGAACTCGGCCGATTTGGACAACTTCACAGTCGGACCGTCGGCGACGAATTTCACACCGGCCGCTTTGCCGGTGAGCCCGTTCCCCGAACCGTCGGCCGCCGATTCTTGCAGTTTCCAATGGCCGATCAGCTTAGGTTCATCGGCCGAAACGGGCGACGCTGGCGCCGCAGAGATTGCCGCGAGCGCAATGATATAGCGACACCAAAGCGATTTGCGAATGTTATGGCGTGACATAAAGGTCGTCTTTCGTTGAGACACATCGTTGTCGATCAAGCGGGATATTCGGCGCAGCGGATTACGCCGACTAGTAACTATAATTGTGGTCGAATGCGGTGTGATATTCAACCGATGACCGTATCAGTCGATTCTTTTAGCCCCCGGCGAGTCATTGACCGGGGGCTAAAAGGCGAAGCGGGAGCTTCGAAGACTTGCGTTCCCAAGCGGAGCATGGGAACGAGAAACAATGAGGAAAAACCCGAACGCTCACGTCAAGATATCGTGAATGACCTGGCCGTGGTCGAGGTCGAGGCGTTTGCGGCCGGGGACTTCCAGGCGGCGGCCGTCGAGTCCCATCAGATGCAGCACGGTGGCGTGCAAGTCGGTGATGTAATGGCCCGGCTCGACGGCGTGATAACCGAGTTCGTCGGTCTCGCCGTGCACGAAGCCCCGCTTGATCCCCGCGCCGGCGAACCAGCAGGTGAAACCGTGCGGGTGGTGATCGCGGCCGTCGGTACCGCCCGATCGCTCTTCCACCGCGGGCGTGCGGCCGAATTCGGTGCAGAACACGACGGTGACGTCGTCCCACAGTCCGCGCTGCTTGAGGTCCATCAGCAATGCCGCGACCGATTGGTCGACTTCGGCACAGCGGGCCGCGTGCAGATTTTTCAGATCGCGATGCGAGTCCCACACGCCGTAAGGGGACGGATAGACCTGCACGAAGCGCACGCCGCGCTCGACGAGCCGTCGGGCCGCGAGGCAGCGTTCCCCCGCGACTTTGGTCTTCGCCTGATCGATGCCGTACATCTGCTGCGTCGCCTGCGTTTCTCCGGAGAAATCGACCGCCTCGGGGACGGCGGTCTGCATGCGGTACGCCAGTTCGTACGAGCGAATTCGCGCGAGGATCGTCGGGTCTTCGGGATAGGTCACGTTCGACAGTTGATTGAGTTGATTCAAAAGTTCGAACTCGCGGCGCTGTTCCTCGGCGAGCAGTTGTTCGTTGCGGCGGCCGTACGGCAGCGGGTTTTTCGGATCGAGCGCGAGCGGCACGCCGGCGTATTGCGGGCCGAGATAAAAGGCCTCGATCGATTCCCGCGTGTCGGGCCGGGTCGGTCCGCCGAGCACCACGAATTTGGGGAGATTCTCGTTGAGCGTTCCCAGTCCGTACGACATCCAGGCCCCGACGCTCGGCTGGCGTTCGTCGAGTTTGTGGCGTCCGTGATGAATCTGATTCTCGGCGGCGTGGTCGTTGTCCGACGTCCACATGTTGCGGACGAACGAAATGTCGTCGACGCATTTCGCGAGATGCGGCCACCAGTCGGTCATCTCGATGCCGCTTTCGCCGCGCTTTTTGAAACCGATCTGCATCGGGAAAATTTTCGAATACCGCTCGCGCGTCATCTCGATGACCGAACGCGACCGCATCTCGTGCAGCGGTGAATCGAACGGATTCTTATACGGCGTATCGTCAAACGTCTTGCCCGCGTATTTGTTAAGCGACGGCTTGGGGTCGAACGTTTCGAGATGGCTGTAACCTCCCGAGAGAAACACCCAGATGACGCTTTTCGCCCGCGGCTGATGCATCGGCTGACCCGTGGGGGCGGACCAGGCGTGATCTTGGGCGCGGGTGACGCCGTCCTGCGCCAACATGCTGCCGAGCGCCAAACCGGTGAAACCCATCCCCATGTCGCTGAGAAACGTACGGCGGGAATGCGTGGGGCAGGAACAGGCCGGCGCGTCGGGTTGTCGGCGTCGAAGTTGTCTCATGGAATCGTCCTCTTTATCTCCCTCTCCCTCCGGAGAGGACCGGGATGAGGGTGGCTTTCAATCGAAGGATGAATTATGAGGGATGAAGGACGAGTCAGAGGGAACCACGATCGCATTTTTTCAGATTCATCCTTCCGCCTTCATCCTTCTCTTAAAGGCCCCCTCATCCGGCCTGCGGCCACCTTCTCCCGGAGGGAGAAGGACTAGAACCAATATCGCTTTATTGAATCGTAATAAACTCGTGATGATTGAACAACGTGCGAATCAGGCTTTCCTTCGCCCGCACTGCGGGATCGGACGACGGCCCCTGCTCTGCATTCACGGCGGGCAACTGGCCGGCGGTCTGCGCGGCGATCACGCCGGCGGCTTGCTGCGCGAGAAAATCGCGGCAGAGTTCACGTTCGCGATCGCTCGGTAAACGGCTGAGAAGATGTAGAAACGCCGCCGCGATAAAATCATCGTCGGCCATTTTTTTTTCGCTCTTTAATGATGTCTGCAATCGTGCGGTCAGACGCCGGCTGCATTGTTGCGTCAATTCGCCGTTGACCATCCCCAATGCCTGCTGCGGAATCAGCGTTTCAGACCGGCGATAACAATCCTGAGGATCGGGAGGATCGAACAGACTCAAGAACGGCATCGCTCCGCCGTCTTCCGGATGAACGGTGAAATACAACGACCGGCGGCGAATGGCGACGTCGTTCACGTTGTCGAGCTCGGGGCCACCCATCGTGGTGTCGAGTTCGCCGGCCAGATAGAGAAGACTGTCTCGGACGACTTCGGATTCGAGACGTTTCGTATCGGCGATCCAATAGAAGGCGTTGTCTTTGTCGAGGGATTGATTCTGTTGAATTTCGGCTTTGAGCACCGGGTCGTTGCTCAACGCCGACGATGCCAGACGATACGTGCTACTGGTGACAATTAGCCGATGCAAATGTTTCATGCTCCAGTTGTGATCGGTGAATTCGACGGCCAGCCAGTCGATGAGCGCGGGGTGCGTCGGCGTTTTTCCGCTGGGACCGATATCGTACACCGGCTCGGCCAGGGCTCGGCCGAAATGCCGCAGCCAGATGTGATTGACGGCGATCCGGCTGGTGCGCGGATGAGCTGCATCGGCAATCCACTTCGCCAACGCCGTGCGGCGGCCGGTTGAACTCTTCGGGTACTCCGGGCTGAACGGCGTGTAAGTTTCCCCGTCCTGATTCGCCTCGGCTGTTGCTGCGTCCATGGCCACCTGTGCGGCCTGCACGGCTTTTTCGGATTTGGTGACGGCCTCTTGTGCTTTGGCGTCGGCAGCCAGGTTGATTTTCTGCATCAACCAGTCGCTTTGGGCATGTGCCAGGTTGAATTGAGCCAATGCCAGCGCGGCCTCTTTTTCTGCACGAAACGCCTGTTGGGAGAATTCGGATGCGTCACCGGGAGCACTCAGGAAGCGGACGTCGTCCGCCGCGGCGCGGGCGGCGATCGATTGGCGTTGTGCGTGTGCGTTCGCCAACTTGGCGTTGGCGGCGACGAGTTTTGCCGCTTGGGCATCGCGTGCCAGCGTCGTCGCGGCAAGGGCTTGTCGGGCGGCGAGTATTTCCGGGCGTTGATTCGAGGGAGCGGAGAGTCCGCCAATTTCTTCGGCGGTCAGCGGTCGATTCCAGAAGCGGACTTCGTCCAACAAGCCGACGTGCCGTCCCGTCCCGTCCGAATTCCCGATGCGGAACGGTGCGTCCGCCTGCGGTGCCGCGAGAACCGTGAAATCGGCATCGCCGGCTTTTCGTTCCTGCACGCGCGACTGCAGTTCGCCCGCCGTCGACAGATCGCGAACGTAAAGCGTCACCTGCGTCTCATCGAACACGAGAGCGATGTAATAGTCGAGGCCGGTCGCGACCAGCAGCGGTTGCTCGCCGCCGGTGACGAACTCGCGCGTTTCTCCGGCGGCGTTGTCATAGAGCAACCGGAGTTCGCTCGATTTGTCGTCGAGGCCGCGATGCAGGAAAACCCAGCGGCCGGGGTGCTCCGCGAGCGTGCGGTTCATCTGCGGCGACGAGGCGGCGACGTGCAGCAGCGTTTCGAACGTGAATTGATTGCCTCCGAAATCGTCATGCGGATCGGCGGCAACAAACGAAAAATTCTGATACTGGTGAAACTGCGCCGCCTGGCGATTGGCCGTCGCCGCGAGCGGTGAAGCCGAAAAGAACGCTCCCATTCCGGCGTCGGTGAGCGGCAATGGATAGGGTGAAACCGGCGGATCGGTCCCCGTCACCCGTTTCAACACGTGATTTCGGCCGCTCTCATCGGACAAAAACTGTTCGTCCCCTGCCCCTTCGAACCGCCAATGTCCCAGCAGATTCGTCTCGACGCCGGCGATTTGCGGTTTCGGTTGCTCTTCCGTCGCGGGAGCTTTTTCGGCCTCAGCGAGTTTCGCCGCGGCAACGGTGACGGCTTGCTGCAAGGCCGGCATGTTCGCGTCATGCGCGGGTTGAATCGTCGCCAGTTCCGCTTCCGCCGTCGCGAGAGTTTGTTCGGCGGCGGCGGTTTCCTGCTCGCGGACGAACGATTTCAGGCCTGGATAATACGACTGCGGCGGAATCGCCACCGCTTCGATCGCGCTGAGTTCGCCGCGGAACGCGCCGGGGACTCCCGGCTCGATCGGCGGTTTCCCTTCAATCACGTCACGGGCATCGCCGCCGCGATACATGAATGTCTCCGCCTCAAGCCGCTCTTCGTAGATGCGCGACAATCCCGCGGGAGTCGGCGACAACGCGGCCCCGGAACCGGGCATGTAACGCAGATACTTCGGCAAAGCCGCCCCGCCGGGAACCCGATCGTGGCGGTATTCCAGCGGTTCGAAAAACGCGCGGAACGCAAAATGATCTTCCTGCGAAATCGGATCGTACTTGTGATCGTGACACAAGCAGCAGTTCAAACGGACGCCGAGAAACGCCTTGCCCGAGTGTTCCACCAGATCGCGCATCCACGTGTCATAATTCAGCGAATACCAGTTCCGCACGATGAATCCCGTCGCCACCACTTCGGAATCGTCGCCAGGAGCGATTTCATCGGCGGCAAGCATCAGCGTGACCATCTCGCCGTAACTGCGATCGTCGTTCAGCGAGCGGATGATCCAGTCGCGCCAGCGCCAGACGTGCGGCGCGCTGTTGCGGACGTCGTTGACCGAACGCCGGCCGTACCAGTCGCTGTAACGCCAGACGTCCATCCAATGCCGTCCCCAGCGTTCACCATACTGTGGGCTTTCGAGCAGACGTTCGACGAGTTGTTCGTACGCCTTGTCGCCGGATTGTTCGTACTGGGAGAGAAACGTTTGCAGTTCTTCGCGCGTGGGAGGCATGCCGATCAGGTCGACGGAGACGCGGCGCATCAGCGCCGCCGGATCGGCGGCGGGAGCAGGCCTCAGTCCCTGCCGTTCGTGCTCGGCGGCGATGAACAAGTCGATCGGGTTTCGCGCCCATTCCCTATTCTTGAGGGTCGGCAATTCCGGACGCTGCGGCGGTTGAAACGACCAGTGCTCGCGCGGGTCGGGTTCGGGTTCTTCCTCTGCCGGGGCCGCCGCTCCGGCGGCGATCCAGTGTCGGATGAATTCAATCTCTTCGGCGGTCAGCGGTTTGCCTTCCGGCGGCATGCGCGACGATTCGTCGGGATCGCTGACTCGCTGCAGAATCAAACTCGCGGCGACGTCACCCGCCGCCACAACGGCTCCGCTGTCGCCGCCGCGCTGCATCAGTCCAACGGTATCGAGCCGCAGGCTGGCTTCCTGTTTGAGCGGCCCGTGACACGAGAAGCAGCGTTCCTTGAGCACCGGTTTGATGTGCTGCAGATACAGGGCGGCGTCGTTTTCTTCTGCGGCATCGGCAAAATTAACATTTTTGCTGACGAACGCCTGGGTGCCGAACACCCCGCAGCAGAGGACGAACATCACCGTAGAGAAACATCGCGGCCCGACTCGCGGAACAACATTCACCAGTGGCTGTTTTTCGTGAACGGTCATGAAGGCCTGACTATAAGGTGGGGCTACAGGAGGGATTTTGTGCAGATCGTTCAACAAATCTATTCTCGTCGATTCGAACGTCGATTTCAATTTCAATTCCCGACTGCACAGCCGCGAATCGAAAGTTTTCGTCACCGAACGATCTGAACAGACGGGTCAGCCGAGCGAATCGCGGCAAGTTGCTTTTGCCGTTGCGATGTGGTTACAATCATCGGCGAGAATGGATATGTTCGTCCTCAAGAGGCGATCGTGCGCGGGGAACCGAAATTCGACTTTTAATAAGAGGTATTTAACCATGATTCTCCACATCGAGCGTTTGTTAGTCTGCAGTGCGGTGGTTTGCGCGTTAAGCCCCGTCATCGCGGCGGAGCCGGTGACGCTGGAAAATGTCGTGACACCGGCGGAGAACCAGAAAGACGAACCGCTCGCCGAGACGTTCTCGATGGATAAAGCCCTGCACTTTCTCGATTCCGCGGCGCTCAACTGGCAGAAACAGAAGGGCTGCATGACGTGTCACACCAATTACGCCTACTTATACGCTCGACCGACCGTCGACGCCGATGCCGCGGCGCATCAGACGGTTCGCGCTTTTGCCGAAGACCTGGTCAACACCCGCTGGAAAGAAAGCGGCCCGCGCTGGCCGGCGGAAGTCATTGCGACCGCGGCGGCTCTCGCGTACAACGATTCCACCACGACCAGCAAACTGCATGAGTCGACGCGCACGGCCCTCGACCGCATGTGGACGATCCAGCGCGAAGACGGCGGCTTCGACTGGATCAAATGTGGTTGGCCTCCGATGGAAAACGACGACCATTACGGGGTGACGATGGCCGCGATCGCCGCCGGCGTTGCTCCCGAAGGGTATCTGCAAACCGAACAGGCTCAAAAGGGAATCGAGGGAATTCGCAAATGGCTCAAGGCGAACCCCGCTCCCACGCTGCATCACCAAGCGATGGTGTTATGGGCCTCGACCTACGTCGACGGACTGCTGACCGGCGACGAACAGAAAGCCGTCGTCGACAAGTTGCTCGCCGCTCAGCACGAAGACGGCGGTTGGTCGATTGCCGGAATCTATCCGTGGGAACGGGCGGACAAAACCCCGCAAGATACCGAAACCAGCGACGGTTACGGAACGGGGTTTTCGATTTTCATTCTCCGCACCGCGGGGATCCCGGCGGACGACGCCCACCTCGCCAAGGGAATCGCGTGGCTCAAGGCAAACCAGCGCGCCAGCGGCCGCTGGTTCACCCGTTCGCTGTTCAAGGACAGCAAGCACTACATCACCCACTGCGGCACGGCCTTCGCCGTCATGGCGATCCAGTCGTGCGAGTCGGAGTTGACGGCGAAAAAATAAAGGATGAGGGAGGGAGATGAGTCAGAAGCAGACTCGATATATTGACATTCTTTCGCCTAGTGTCGCCCGATTTCGGCGAACTTCTCAAGTGCGGCTCGAGTCGATAAGATAGACAACGCTGACGGCTCGACCCGACTATTTTTCACCGGCAACTTTTTGCCGGTGAACGCGAATATCCTTCCACCCTCATGAACACCCCCGCCGTCGTTCCCAGCGCGAGCGAACGAACGATCTACAACCGGATTTTCTGGCTGGCCTATCTAGCGAACCTTTCGTTAGTGACGGGAAATGCTCTCACCTTTCGCTTCGCCGAACTCGTCGCCCATCTCGGCGGAACCGAACGCATCGCGGGGCAGCTCGTCAGCGTCGGCGTCGCCGCCGCGATTGCCAGCCGATTGATTCTCGGGCAGGCGCTCGACCGTTACGGCGTGCGGAACCTGTGGATGCTCGGCGGCCTGCTCGTGATCGGCGGTTCGCTGATTTTTATCTCCTGCCGCGATATTTCCTGGCTGCTCTACGCCGGGCGATTGATGTTCTCTTCGGGGATCGCCTGCGCCTTCACCTGCTCGATGGTGCATATCCAGAATCAGGTGCCGATTTATCGGCGAACCGAAGTCATCGCCAGCCTCGGCAGCAGCGGCTTTCTGGGAATGGTCTTCGGTTCCCAAATCGGCGACGTGATCTTTCGCTCGTCGCTGCGGCCCGAAGCGCAGTTCCTCTATCTGTTCGGCGGCACGGCCTGTCTGGCGTTTCTGTACATCGTGGTGGTCGCCCTCATCACGCACGGCACGAACCACATCCCGCCGCCGGAAACTCCCTCCTCATGGAAACTGATGACGCGTTACTGGCCCGGCGCGGTGATGTATGTGGCGCTGATTATGGGAATGAATCTGACGGTGCTCACGGTGTTTCTCACGCGGTTCGCCACCGAACATGGAATCAAGGGTATCGGCACCTTCTTCACCGGTTACGCGTCGTTCGCGTTCGTGATGCGGATCGTGACGCGGCACATGAGCCGTACTTCGGGTCGGCACAAAATGATTCTACTCGGCCTCGGCGGGCTGTGCGTGGGCCAACTGATGTTCCCTTTCGTTACCGAAGAGTGGCATTTTCTGTTTCCCGCCGTCGCCAGCGGGTTCGGCCACGCGCTGTTGTTCCCTGCGGTGGTTTCGCTCGGGACGGCGAGTTTTCCGCTCGCGTACCGCGGCACGGGAACCACGCTGGTGCTCGGATTTCTCGACGTCGGCGCGGCGTTGTTCGCGCCGATTCTCGGCGGGATCATCGATCACTTCCACCCGCCGGGCTTTTCGCAGATGTTCTTGTTTACGGCGGGATCGACGATGATCGTCATCATTCTCTACACGCTGACATCGGCCCGCACCCCGGACAACGAACATCAGGACTTCGCGACCGAAAACAAATCGGTGGCTCCGGAGTACAAGATTTCGGTGTGACTCTTTCTCCCTCTCCCGCCTGAGATGCAATTCATCATCGGGTTACGCGTCGTTCAACTCGTCCCGTTTCAACTTCGCCATCGCCAGCAAACTGGTGAGATCTTCGATGTGGCCGAGTTCGATGGCGCGGCGAAATTCCCCCAGGTTTGCTTCGAAGCGTTTCAGGCTTTCGAGCAGGCAGGCGGAATTGTCGATCAAAATGTCGGTCCAAATCGAGGGATCTCCGGCGGCAATGCGCGTCGTGTCGCGAAAACCGGTCGCGGCCCAGTCGCGATTCGAGTCGTTCAAACTCATGACCAGCGTCGCCGCAATGAGATGCGGCAGATGGCTGATGTCCGCGGCGATATGGTCGTGTTTTTCCGAGGAGAGAATTCTCACCGCCGCACCGCACGCTTCCCAAAAGGCCGTCAGACGCTGTATCTGGTCACCGACGTCTCCCGCGTTCTGGTCCGGCGTGATCACGCACAATCGATTGCGGAATAACTTGGCGCTGGCGTGTTCGAATCCCTGTTTTTCGGAACCGGCCAGCGGATGCGAGCCGATAAACGTCACCCCCTCAGTGAGTTTGCCGGCGACCGCGCGGCAGAGCGGGGCTTTCACGCTGCCGACGTCGGTGATCAACGTTCCCGCGCGGCAATGTCCCGCCGCCGCGAGCACCCCCTGAGCGATTTTTTGCACCGGCGTGCAGAAGACGATGATGTCGGCCCGTCCCGCGACGTGGGCGACGTCGAGCGCATATTCGTCGATCAGCCCCTTCGCTTGAGCCGACTTCAAGCGTTCGGCCATGCGGCCGACGCCGATGAGGCGCGCCGCCCGCCCCGAGCGGCGCAACGCCAGCGCGAGCGAGCCGCCGAGAAGGCCGACTCCCACAATCACCACGGTACCGAACGATAATGTTTGATCTGATTTGGTCATAATCGCGTATTGTAAGCGGACTGAACATCAATTTCCAGAAGCATCTGCGACGGCGAGCACGCCATTTATGGCATTGGACAGCGTTGAACCGCATCGCTACACTTTGCGTTTCCATCGAATCATAAGAAACAAAAGCCGCAAAAGGTGCGTCGAATATGACGGGAATGATCGCGCTGATCGACTTTATGGGGCAGACGTTCGTCGCCGGGGATCTCGCCGTTATCGGCTTGCTGATTCTACTGGAAGGGGTGCTGTCGATCGATAACGCCCTGGTGTTAGGACTGCTGGCGAAACGCCTGCCGAAACATCAGCAGAAACGGGCGCTCACGTACGGCCTCGTCGGGGCGTTCGCGTTCCGCATCATCGCGATCGGCACGGCGAGTATTCTGTTGCGGTGGCGGATCGTCAAACTCATCGGCGGCGGTTATCTCATATACGTCGCCGTCAAACATTTCTTCTTCGAGATCCAGGAAGAGGTCGAAGAGGAAATCGTCACCGACGAACAGGGACGGCCGAGTCTGATCAACAAGGCGACGCACGAACCGCTCACGCCCGAGCAGGAAAAACTCGAGATCGAAGAGCGGGCGCCGCTGGTCGAAGTCGCCGAACGGGCCATCCCCGATATCGGCAAGGCCAAGTTCTGGCCGACGGTCGTCGTGATCGAACTCACCGATATCGCGTTCGCCGTCGATTCGATTCTCGCCGCGATCGCCCTCGTCGGTTCTCCCCCCCCGGGTCATCCGGTGGAGGCCTTGCATCCGAAACTCTGGGTCGTCATCACCGGCGGAATTCTGGGCGTGATTCTCATGCGCTTCGCCGCCGTGGTCTTTATCAGGTTGCTGGAACGATTCCCCCGCTTCGAAATCTCGGCGTACTTGTTGGTGACGGTCATCGGCTTGAAACTCGTCGCCGACTGGGGATTCAACTCTCCCGAGCATCCGCATACGGTCGATTTCCACGACTGGCGACACCCGGCGTTCTGGACGTTCTGGATCGCGATGATCGTCTGCTTCGCGATCGGATTCATTCCCAAGAAGCGGAAGAAGATTGTCCACCCCAGCGAGCGGGGAGCGTAAGCTCCCTGTGCCTTTATCCGTCGTGTCAGCGTCCCTTCGTCCCTTCGTCCCTTAATAGGATGAAACCTGATGTTGAATCGTCGCATCACGTATGAATCCTTCGATGAGGACTCAGGAGGGAGCATTGATGATTTGGGGGAGAAATTTAGAAGCTGAAGAAAAATGAAAGGCACAGGGAGCTTACGCTCCCCGCTCGCTGGCGGAACTGCTTCTGCCGCGCGTGAACACATCCGCGATCACGTCCTCCAGCGGGCGTTCCTGCACGCCGACGTCTTCGATTTCGTAGCGGCTCAGTAGACTCGACAGGATTGCAGGAATCTGCTGCCGGGGAACTTCGAGTTTCACGCGGGGCGGGACGGCTTCGATCACGCGGCCGTATTGCGATAAATCGTCGGGAATATTCGACCGCGCGAACTGCAAGTGAATCACTTTGTGCTGGCTGAACCGGTCGACGATCTCGGCGAGCGGGCCATCGTGATGAATGATCCCCTCGTTGATGATCACCGCCCGCTTGCACAGCGCTTCGACGTCCTTCATGTAATGGCTGGTGAGAATGACGGTGATGTTTTGCTCGGCCTGATACTGCTTCAAAAACTCCTGCACCGTCCGCTGCGAGACGACGTCGAGGCCGATGGTCGGTTCATCGAGCAACAAAATTTCGGGCTGATGCAACAGCGAGGCGATCAGTTCCATCCGCATCCGCTCGCCCAGCGAAAGTTCGCGCACCGGCTGATCGATCACATGCTTCACTTCAAGCAGGCTGGTCAGTTCGTCCATTCGTTTGCGGAAGGTCTCTTCGGGAATCCGGTAAATCTGCTGATGCAGGCGGAACGATTCCTGCGCCGGGAGATCCCACCAGAGCTGATTTTTTTGTCCCATCACCAGCGAGAACCGCCGACGGTAAGCGACGTCGCGCTTCCAGGGAACGTACCCGAGCACCGTCGCCTCGCCGGAGGTCGGGTGAATGAGACCCGAGAGCAGTTTGAGCGTCGTCGTTTTCCCCGCGCCGTTGGGCCCGAGAAAGGCGACCATCTCGCCGGTTTCGATTTCGAAACTCACGTCGCGGACCGCCTCCACGACGCGATACTCGCGGCGAAACAAGCCCCGCCACGAGGCGATCAGCCCTTCGCGCTTCCTGTAAACTCGGTAGGTTTTCGTCAGATGTTGCACATGGATCGCTGGCATGGCGATATGTTAGGCGACCGGCGAGAAAGTTGCGAGCGTCTCAGACAAGAGTCAAGAGCCAGAAGAAAGCGAGCGTCGCGGGCAAGTTATCCCTCGTTCCCAAGCTCTGCTTGGGAACGCCAGGTTTTCGAAGCTCTGCTTCGCCGAACGCGCGAAGAGGCTGGTCATTGTCCTCGGTGGAAGCGGAGCGCGGAAACGAAAAATATGATGAACAGGGGACGACCGCGCGATCGCCGCATGTTATGATCCATAACGCAACGAACCGATTTTGGCGAGACTCATATGATCGACCAAGCCGCCCGTGAACAACTGCGAATCGCCCTGAGCCGTCTCATCGACGGCGAGATGACCACGCGCGAGTTTGAGGAGTATTCAGATGAGTTTCGATGGTTAGAAGACGCCGCTCTCCCCGCAGCCATCGAGTTTGCCGAACGATTCTTCGATACTGAGGCGGAATACTTTTTGACGGGAAGGAACGTCGTCGGCGAGGAAGCAAAGCAGATCTTCGCGAGATGGAATTTTTTTCTGAAATCGAATCTCGCCTACGGCTGGCCGCGGTTACCTAATACCTTCGATCTGCTACGTTTCCTGTCCGGCTTGGCCCTGCTGGGTATTCCTGCGGGGATTGCAGTTTTCATCGTCTCAGTTCTGATGTTCGCCCAAGGAGATCCGACGTGGGGCTTCAAACTTCTCATCCCCGCGGCGCTCATCGAAATAATCTCGATCGGATTGATCGTCGCTGAGGCAAAGCGAAGCACGGCCGAGATGAACGAGTTCCGCCGCGCCGTCGATTTCGACGTCTGGCCGTTCCTGACTCTTTCGGAATACGAGACCTTTCAAATGTTTGATGGATCTGGTGCCTGATCCCGCCTAAGTGCGCTTTATTCTCGTTCGCCGGGACTTGGTTCGGTTGACGCCCGCCGTGGCGCAGTGGACCGT
Organism: Planctomycetaceae bacterium; assembly: GCA_040881995.1. GTDB lineage: Bacteria > Planctomycetota > Planctomycetia > Planctomycetales > Planctomycetaceae > JAQCEJ01. The sequence goes on along the minus strand of JBBECD010000258.1, from coordinate 10,075 downwards.
GAGGGGCGAAAACGCGTCGGCTTCGCCTCGGTCTTCTTTTCGTCTTGCGACTCTGCCAACGTCTCCTCATGAGACGTTTTTTCCTGCACATCGGGACGACCATAAAACGGTCCCGGCCGTTCGGCGGTTTGCTGCGGTCGTTGCGGCAGGGTGTAACCCGACTGCTGCACCGGTCGTTGTGGGCCGTGGCCGAAACCATGCATTCGTCGCAGCCAGAATTTTCGGTTTTGCAGTTCGATCATCTCTTCCTTGCTGAGCGATTTCCTTCCTTTTTCATCCGACAATCTGGCTTCGATCTCGTTGAGTTTTTCGGCTGACGGCGTTTCGCCGAACTGTTCGACGTACGTCTGTTCGATGTCCTTGTCGGTAAGACCGGTCGCCAGTTGATCGACCGCCTGAGTGACCGCCTCGGATTTGGCCTCTTCCAGTTTGAGGCTCGCCGTGACGCTGGCCAACTGGCTGTTAATGCCGAGTTTCTCCAGTTTTTCGGCGGCGGCCATGCCAAGCGATGCAAGAGCCGTCACGATGGAGACCGTGGTCACCACAAGCCCCTTGGCGGCTCCGAACAGCGTTTGATTGCTGCTGCACAGCGGGCAGACGCGGGCTCGGGCGTGGATTTCGGCGTAGCAGAACTTGCACGACGTCATATTCGAATCGTCGGTATAGGTGATCTGGGGTTTCGATCGCAAAGTTCGCCTCCTGCGTTCTCGCGCTTGATGGGAATGAAATGGGGGCGGGGATCATACGACGAAACGGTGATTGGAAGGAAGAGCAATTCCCCTCGTTGTCCGCTTGACCCGCCCTACAAAATTACGCCAGGATCTTCCGGATCGGCCGCTGCTGTTCGACGCCCGTCAGCCGTTGATCGAGTCCCTGAAACTTATACGAAAATCGTTCGTGGTCGATCCCCATGCAGTGCAGAATCGTGGCGTTGAGGTCGTTGACGTGGCAGGGATCTTTGGCGACGTTGTAGCTGAAATCGTCGGTCTCGCCGTACGTGACGCCCCCCTTAATTCCGCCGCCGGCGAGCCACATGCAGAAGTTGCGGGGATGATGGTCACGGCCGTAGTTCGACGTCGTCAGCGTTCCCTGCGAATAGACGGTGCGGCCGAACTCGCCTCCCCACGCCACGATGGTACTCTCGAGCAGACCGCGCTGCTTGAGATCGGCGAGCAGCGCCGCCGCGGGCTGGTCGGTGTCGTAACACTGCGAGGCGATATCCTTCGGCAAGCTGCCGTGCTGATCCCAGCCGCGATGCAGAATTTGCACGACGCGCACGCCTCGTTCGATCATCTTCCGCGCCAGGAGCGCGCTCGCGGCGAACGTGCCGGGTTTTTGCACTTCGGGACCGTACATGTCGAGCGTTTCCTTCGTTTCACCCGAAAGATCGATGAGATCGGGAACGCTCTTCTGCATGCGGAACGCCATCTCGTATTGCGCGATGCGGGTTTGAATCTCGGGGTCGCCGAACTCGGCGAAACTTCGCTGATTGAGTTTCGCCAGTGCGTCGAGCATCACCCGGCGGTCTTGCGATTCAACACCCGCAGGGTTCTGCACGTAGAGCACCGGGTCGCCGATGCTTCGCAGCGCGACGCCGTTGTAGCTCGACGGCAGAAATCCGCTGCTCCACATCCGCGTGAAGAGCGCCTGCGCCGCCGCCCCCGACGACCAGATCGGCGTCAAAACCACGAACGACGGCAGATCGTTGCTTTCGCTCCCCAGGCCGTACGACAGCCACGAGCCGAGGCTCGGCTTGCCGGGGACTTCGCTTCCCGTCATCACGAACGTGCACGCCGGGTCGTGATTGATGGCGTTGGTGTGCACCGTCTTGATCACCGCGAGATCGTCGACGTGCATTGCCGTAAAAGGCAGCAGACTGCTGACGAAGGTTCCACATTCGCCGTGCGGCCTGAACGTGAACATCGACGGCGCGACCGGCAGCCGCGACTGCCCGCTGGTCATCGTGGTGATGCGTTGTCCCTGGCGGACGCTCTCCGGGAGATCGGTGTCGAAATATTTCCGCAGCACCGGCTTGTGATCCCACAAATCAATCTGCGAAGGCCCGCCGTTCATGTGCAGATAAATCAGCGACTTCGCCTTCGGTGCGAAATGCGGAAACCCGCCCAGCGGCGGATGCATCTGCTCTTGTGTTTGACCGGAGTTGGCAGCGAGCGAATTCATCCCGCGAGAGGCCAACATCGAAGCGAGCGCGACGCCCCCGAGCCGCAAGCCCGTCTGACCGAAGAACTGACGTCGGGTGTTGAGCAGGTTTCGTTCGTGTAAAAGATTCATCGATTTCATCTCCTCGTTCCCAAGCTCCCGCTTGGGAACGCAAGTCTTGGAAGCTCCGCTTACCGAATTTCGAAAAAGAAGGCCGAACTCGTTTCGTCCGAAGTGGACTGTCTTTTAGAGCATCGTGCGAAGCGGGAGCTTCGCGGAAATGCGTTCCCAAGCGGAGCTTGGGAACGAGGGGATTCGGTTGTGCTCCAGCTAATTCCGCGTCACCGTCTCGTCGAGATTCAAAATCAAATTCGCGATCAGCGTATACGCCGCGAGTTCGGTCGGTTCAAAATTTTCGTTCGGCGTCGATTCACCCACAGCGATGACTTCCTTCGCGGCCGGGACATCGTTCTTGTACCGCGAGAGATACTGGTCCAGCGTTGCTGCGACGATGCCCAGTTCGTCGCCATCCGGCTCGCGCGAGAGGACGGCTCGATAGGCGAACGAAATTCGCTCGGCGGGAGTCGTCCCCCCTTCAGTCAACATCCGCTCGGCGAAGGCGCGCGCCGCTTCGAAGTGCTGCGTGTCGTTCATCAGTTGCAGCGCCTGCAGAGGCGTGTTGCTGCGCTCGCGCCGCGAACAAAACTGCTCGCGGTTCGGGGCGTCGAAGTTGCTCATGAACGGCGGCGGGGCCGTCCGCTTGAGGAACGTGTAAATGCTGCGGCGATACAAGTCGCCGCCGTGATCCTGCAAGTAATACCGCGTGTTGCTGTCGGTGTAGCCGACCGGCTCCCAGATATTCGGCGGCTGGTAACTGTTGACTCCCCGGCCTCCCATTTCGAGATTGATCAGCCCGCCGACGTACAGGGCATTGTCGCGAATCTGCTCGGCATCGAGACGGAACCGCGGCCCGCGCGCGTACAAACGGTTCTCCGGATCGCGCTCGCGCAGCTCGGGCGTCAATCGGGGCTCCTGCCTGAACGCCGCCGACGTGACGAGCATCCGCACGAAGGCCTTCGTGTCCCAACCGCTCTCTCGATAATGCACCGCCAGCCAGTCGAGCAACTCCGGATGACTCGGCACATCGCCGCGCGAACCGAAATCGTCGCTCGTCTTCACGAGACCGGACCCAAAGAATTGTTGCCAGTACCGGTTCACCGTCACGCGGGCCGTCAGCGGATGTTCCGGCGAGAGCAACCAGTGCGCGAGATCGAGCCGCGTCGCTCGCTTGTCGGGCTCGGCTTTGTTGAGCGCCGGGAAAATCGCCGGGACCGTCGGCTCGACCAGTTCATCGGGCTTATCGTACTGGCCGCGCAACATCACGAACGCGTCGCGAGGTTCTTCGAGTTCTTTGAAGATGAACGTCCCCGGAATCGATTCCTCCAGCGTCGTTCTCGCCGCGCGGGCGGCGAGCCAGGCGTACTGTCGTTGTGCAAGTTCCGATTCAGCCGCCGGGCGATGAATCGTTGCGAGATAATGCGCGAGCAGTTGCCGGCGTTGTTCGTCGGTCGTGCTTTCGTCGAGTCCCTTTTTCAGTAACTCGCTCAGTTCTTTGGGCACGCCGGGCGTGTCTTTGTCCTTGCGTGATTGAGTCCAGACGGTGAACGAGTTTCGCGGATCGCTCGCCGGGTTGACCTCGCCCGAGATCATCAAGCCGTCCCACCACACCTTGCCGCCGAACTGCGCCAGCGTGACGCCGGTCACCGTCTCCCCTGCCCCAAGACCGAGTTTCTCGGCGGGAATTTCCAGCCGCGTCCACTGGCCCGGCGTCGGCAACGCACCGATGCGATCGGCATCCGCACTCGCCGGCGACCAGACGTACTTGCGATTCGCCTTGTTCGTCGTGATCTCAATGCGGAGCGACTGCGGCACCGAACCGGCGTCAAGCCGTACCGACACCGACAACGTCGGTTTCTCCGGAACAATCCACGGCACGACCGGACTGCTGAACTTATCGTGATAGTTGTTCGCACTCGCTTGCCGCAGCGAGCGCTTGCCCAGCGCCGGTTCGATCACCGCCGCCGTGCTCCAGATCGATTGGTTTCGTGACGAACAGCTCGTCGCCGAGTCTTGCGGAAAGAGATCGTCGAGCCAGACATCGGCAACGGCGATTTTCGTCGGCTCGACCGGTTCCGGTCCCTGCTGTGCGACGGCGATCGTCGCCGGGTCTTGATAGTTGAACTGCGCGACCGCCTCGTCGAACAGGCGCTTCGCGTCGGCTTCCTGCGCTTGCAGCGCGGCGGTTTCCGCTTCCTGCTCGGGCGTCGCCATCTTGAAGAACGGGTCGGTGTAGTCGATGTTCTTGTCCATCGCGGGGTCGGCGGCGGAGTAGAAGAACGAATACAGCGAATAGAATTCCCGCGTCGTCAGCGGGTCGAACTTGTGGTCGTGACACACCGCGCACCCGCCGGTCAGCCCCATCCAGACTTGAATCGCCGTGCTCGTGCGGTCGACGGCGTAGCGATACAGAAACTCCTTGTCGATCGACCCTCCTTCGCTCGTCGTCACGTTGCAGCGATTGAAGCCTGTCGCGATCAGTTGATCGTTCGTCGGCTCCGGCAACAAGTCGCCCGCCAACTGCTCGATCGTAAATTCATCGAACGGCTTGTTCTCGTTGAACGCCGCGATCACCCAGTCGCGGTACGCCCACATCGTCCGCTCGTTGTCGAGATGCAGGCCGTGCGTGTCGGCGTAACGGGCGACGTCGAGCCAATGCCGGGCCATCTCTTCACCGTACCGCGGCGAAGAGAGATAACGATCGACCACATTTTCGTACGCTTCGGGCGATTGATCGGCGAGGTACTCCGCCACTTCATTCGGCGTCGGCGGCAAACCCGTCAACGCGAACGCCACCCGGCGAATCAGCGTCGAGCGATCGGCCTCGGGCCGCGGCGTGAGATGTTCCTGCTCCAGCCGGGCAAGCAAAAACCGATCGACCGGATTCTTCGACCAGCCGGGATGATCGACCAGGGGAACATCGGGCGAGTTCGGCGTCTCGAACGCCCAGTGCTTCTGATACCCCGCCCCCTGCTCGATCCAGCGGCGGATCGTCTCCTTCTCGGTATCGGTTAACGATTTCTTCGAATCGGGCGGCGGCATCATCACGTCGGCGTCGGCAGAGGCAATCCGCTGCCAGACCAGACTATTGGCCACGTCCCCCGGCTTGATCGCAACGTTCCCGTCGCGATCGGCCAACGCCCCCTCGGCGACATCCAGCCGCAAGTCGGCTTGCCGCTGCTTGGCATCCAACCCATGACACGCAAAACAATTCGCCGCCAGAATCGGCCGAATGTCGCCGTTGAACGTCAGCGGTTCGTCGGCGATCGCCGGTGAGACGACCAGACCGAAGACCGCGAAGAACAAGAACTTCCACGACGAACGGCAGACCCTATTCATGACACACTCACTGAAAAAAGGCGATTTCGGAAGGCAAAATGGCATGACAACCAGGCAAGAACGGCCCCCCACTATTGTACCCTCTTGGCCGGGAGGGATAAAGCACGAAACCGCCCCGTCCAAAAATCGTTAGCGTATGTGGCGTTTCACGTGAAACGGTATCTGATAATCAACAAGATACGCGAGTAAGTGGGAAAGCTGAGGGATTCTCCTGGCTGCTGTTCCTCAAGTACCTCAATGCGCTGGAACACGAAAAAGCCGCCGAGGCCGAGCTTGAAGGGAAGAAATCCTCCTACATTCTCGATAAGCCGTACCGCTGGGATGCCTGGGCCGCGCCGAAAGACAAAACCGGCCACATCGACCACAACAAAGCCCTCACCGGCGACGATCTCCGCGACTTCGTCAACGGCAAGCTCTTCCCCTACCTCCACGACTTCAAGCAAAATGCCAGCGGGCCGAATACGATCGAGTACAAGATCGGCGAGATCTTCGGCGAGATCAAGAATAAGATTCAATCAGGGATACAGCCCCGAAGCGATTCTGGATGAAATCGCCGCGTTTGACGCCGAGAGCGCGAAAGTACTGGAAACCATTCGGGGGCTGTTATGAAGAACCGATCGGAAGCCAATGGGAATGATGGGGCGCATGGGCGTGATGAAATTCATGATTCCAATGCTTCCCGTTCTTCTCATGAATCTCATCGCTTGAAGGAAGTGATGCGATCGTGAAGCCGCCAGCTTCTGCCTTGTGCGAGTGATGTCGCTTCGCTGGGGACTCGCAAAGCCTCGACCCCAGCCACCCCCTCTGTACTACGGGAATTCTTCGTTCCTCCGCGATGGACCTGCCTTCGGGCGGTCGATACCATTCGCCCATGCACGATCTCGAACTCATTATGACGTTGACCCTCGGACTCGGAGCAGCCCTGCTCTGCGGGTATGGTACGCACCGGCTGGGCCTCTCTCCCATCGTCGGCTATTTGCTCGCCGGAATCGCCGTCGGGCCGAGCACGCCCGGTTTTGTGGCCAATCGCGAGCTGGCGTTTCAGCTTGCCGAAATCGGCGTGATATTGCTGATGTTCGGCGTCGGTCTGCATTTTCACTTCCACGAACTGCTGGCCGTCCGCCGGATTGCGATTCCCGGGGCGATCGCCCAGAGTCTGGTGACGACCGCGTTGGGCTGCGTCGTGGCGTGGGCCTTCGGCTGGAAGTGGTCGGCAGGGCTGGTGCTGGGGTTGTCGATTTCCGTCGCCAGTACGGTGGTTCTGCTCCGCGTCCTCACCGACAACAACGAATTGCATACCCCCACGGGACACATCGCCCTCGGCTGGCTGGTCGTGGAAGATCTTTTCACCGTGCTCGTGCTGGTGCTCTTGCCGGCGGTTTTTCAATCCGCGACGGCCGATGCGATGGACGTGACGGCCGCGCTGGGGAAATCGCTGTTACTGATCGGCCTGTTGGTGGTGTTCGTCGTGGTCGCCGGAGGCCGCGTGATTCCCTGGCTGTTAAAACACGTGGCCGAGACGCGCTCGCGCGAGCTGTTCACTTTGACCGTGCTGGTGATCGCCCTCGGGATCGCCGTCGGTGCCGCGAAACTGTTCGGCGTCTCGATGGCATTGGGGGCGTTTTTGGCGGGGATGGTGGTCGGCCAGTCGGACTTCAGTTCTCGCGCGGCGTCGGAGGCCCTGCCCATGCGGGATGCGTTCGCCGTGCTGTTTTTCGTTTCGGTGGGGATGCTCTTTCAGCCGACGCTGCTGCTGGAAGAACCGACGTTAATCGCCGTCACGCTGGGAATTATTCTCGTCGGCAAACCGCTGGCGGCCGTGGCGATCGTTTTATTGCTGAGATATCCGCTGCGGGTCGCGCTGTCCGTCGCCGTCGCGCTGGCACAGATCGGTGAGTTTTCTTTCATCATGGCGGGTCTCGGCCAGAATCTGGGAATCCTTTCGGATAACATCACCAATGCGATCATTGCTGCCGCCATCGTGTCGATCAGTTTGAATCCGATATTGTACCGGCTGATCGACGTGTTGGAGGGGTGGTGCAAACGGTCTCCGCGAATCGGTCGCTGGTTGAACAGCCGCTCGCGCGGCGCCGTGCCGCACAACGGAGAGAGGGATGAATCCGACGATGGCAGGCGATTGCAGCAGGCCATCGTGGTCGGTTACGGGCCGGTCGGCCGGACTCTCGTTCGCCTGTTGAAGGAAAATCACATCGAGCCGACGATCATCGAATTGAATCTCGACACGGTGCGCCGCTTGCGAGAGGACGGCTTCCGCGCCGTTTATGGCGATTCGACGCATGTCGAAACCATTAAAGAAGCGGGAGCCGAACGGGCGATCGCGTTCATTCTCAGTTCGTCGGGGATGGGAGGGAGTCAGGAATCGATTCGCGCGGTTCGCGAGTTGAATCCGAAAATCCGCGTGTTCGTGCGGGCGTCATATCTGCGGGAGGCCCTGGCGTTGCGCAAAGCGGGGGCCGATGCGGTCTTCGCCGCGGAAGGGGAAGTCGCCCTGACGATGACCGAGTTCATATTGCGCCAACTCGGCGCCAGCGCCGAACAGATCGAGCGCGAGCGCGATCGCATCCGCGAAGACCTGTTCGGCGGCCCGTTGACGATCGAATTGTTAATGCCCCCCACGCAGCCCTCCCCGGTGGAAGACGACGCTGGCGTCGCGTCCCAAGATCGCTGACGGCGTTACATTGGATCAGTTGAATGTTCAAGTCGCAAAAATTTGTAACGGCGATCGCATTACTCGTCATGTGTTACGGTGCCGTGAAGCTCTTATATTGCGTGGTTATCGGACCTTGTCGAGTTATCGAATCCCATGTAGCCGCGGTATTCGCGTTGTTCTGTGCTATAAAGTTAACTCTTTTCGCCAGGCACGTCTTACGCGAGAATAAGGCGGACGACAATTCCATCAGCGATTAACGACGACAATTCAACTGTACCGAAGGGTTTCATCATGCTCCGACGAATTCTCTTTGCTTTTCTGATTGCCATCCCGTCGATCGCCCACACCGCCGGCGAACCGCCGCTGCACGTCGGCACCGGCATCCGCGTCATCACGCCCGATCCGCTCCTCCCGGTCTCCGGCGGACTCGGTCCCACGCGGCCGGCGACCGAGAAACGGGGCGAGATCACCGCTCGGGCCGTCGTCCTGCAAAAAGGCGAGACGACCGTGGCGATCGTCAGCCTCGATCTGCTCGGGTTCCCTTCTGTGCTGGGCGATCGCGTGCGAAAAAACGTGCCGCGCATCCCCGCCGAAAACATTCTTATCGGCTCGACGCATGGGCATAGTTCGCCCGACTGTTATGCCTTCCCCGACGGCAAAGGAGGCCATACCGGCGACCTCGATTACATGAATTTCGTCTGCACCAAAACCGCCGAGGCGATCAACGATGCCCTCGACAGGTTACAGCCGGCGTCGATCAAGATCGCGACCGCCGAGGCGGAGGGGAAGATCGCGTACAACTACTATGCCCCCGATTTATACGACCGGCGGATGAGCGTGATTCAAGCCGTCGGCCGCGACGACAAGACGATTTTCACGCTGGTGAATTACGCCGTCCATCCCGAAGTGCTCGGCCCCGGCGTGGGGATTCTCAGCCCCGATCTCGTCGGCCCGCTGTGCGACAAGATCGAAGCGAAAGCCGGCGGGGGAGCGATTTTCCGCCAAGAGGGAGTCGGCGGAGTTCATCATCGCGAGGGGATTCGCCTTTTCAATTTTCTCAATCCATGACGACCTGACCTCTGCCGATTTTTCGCTCAAGATTTGCACTCGCCGTGCGATAACACTCCAACCGGGATACCCGGCCTCCCCACGCGCAACAACAGACCCCCGTTTCACGTGAAACAAGCCGTCTGAAAATCGCACACCGAAAATCGGCCAAAAATCGACCAAAAATGCAGCGAAATGCGCATTCCAGCGCACTTTGAGCGCACCGTGCGCGCGTCGTAAACCCTTCTCCCACCGGGAGAAGGTGGCCGAAGGCCGGATGAGGGTGCCTTCCGACCGCAAAAACGCAGAAAAAAGCGCCCAAAACCGCGAAAAACGATGAAAATCGACACTTTTTGCGCACTTTGCGCGCAATTCAGCGGAAAAAGCGCGCCGAAATCGATGTCATGTCTGGAATCGAACTCCTTGCACCGTCAGCCCTTGCGAAGGCTACGCCGGTGCGCGCAAATGCGCGCTGCGTGCGTACGTCCTCGCGCGCACCGAATTTGGTGACTTTTGTCGGTGAAGTGCCTCTCCGGCCATCAATCCAGGTAGTTGAGATAAACCTGGTAACACAAAATCACCCACCCCCGCCAAACACGGCGATTCTTGAACAAATTGGGTTAGAGAATAGGGGGAAAGGGAAGTCTGCGTCGGCAAACAACTGCGAAAAAACGTGTTTGAAATGCAAAATGCGCGCACGAAACGCGCGCAAAACCAAGCCTTGCGCGCTCAAAAGCATCA
>JBBECD010000257.1:0-10091 GCA_040881995.1 Planctomycetaceae bacterium | reverse complement strand
TCCTATTGACGATTTTCAGTCCGCACCTCTGCGCGCAAAAGCTGACGTGCACCCCGGTCGATTTCTCGGCGTCATTTGGAGTTACGGCGTCCCCTGCGATCTGGTAAAATAGGCTGCGGCACGGGCGAGCGGAACGCATTTGAATATTTCGTGAATGCCCCAAGTGTCGATCTGTTCTGGGTTGCCACGAGCCGACAGGTCAGATTAAACTGCCGAAAAGTGCGGAAATCGCCGATGGTCCGTGCTATAATTCGATTGGACGAATGTTGAAAGAGCGGGTGGCTGGGGTCGAGGCTTTGCGAGCCCCCAGGGAGACGACAACACGCGTCTTGAACACAGGATGGGGGCTCGAAGACTTGCCCATTGCCACGTGGTTAAAATGTTACAGAGTTTCTTAGAGACTCTAACACAACCGGTTGTGCCTGTTGAAAATGCTTCAAATTCAGCGGGAAATCGCTACGCACAGAGGTTGTGTTCGGATCATTTAATTGCAAAATCCCCGCTCGGCGGGAATGGAATAGCGGAATGGCAGAGAAACCTGAGAAGAAGTCGCGCAAGAAACTCCCCAAGGAAGTCGCCGTTATCAACGCCGATAACTGCACGGGCTGCGAGGCATGCCTCGAGGTCTGTCCGGTCGACTGCATTTATAAAGTTCCGGGGGACCGCATTTCGGTGTTGCAGTCGTGGTGCGAGATCGACGTCGAACGGTGCGTGGGCTGTGAAGTCTGCGTTCACGTGCCGACGAAAAAGACCGATCCGTACGAACTGACCGTCTGCCCCTGGGACGCGATTGAGATGATCCCCACGATCGAAGTCGCCAAGTACGTTTCGGAAAAAGGGGGCCCTCCCGAATATCTGAGCGAAAACTGGGATCGCGTCGTCGAACCGGCCATTCGCATGGCGGTGCTCGCCTCCGAACAGGCATAGTGACTGTTGGAGTACAGGCTTTAGCCTGCTGCCTTTGTTCTCTCGCTTGATGAGATTTGCAGATGGGCGCAAAATTCCGAGTCTTAATCACCGACCGGCCTTGGCTCGACAGCCGGATCGAACGGGAAATTCTCAGCGACATCTCCGCCGAAGTGATTGAAGCTCCCTCCGAAGACGAAGCGACGCTGGTTTCTCTCGCGCGCTCCGCCGATGCGATTGCCACCTGCTGGGCCAAAGTGATGAGCCCCGTAATTGAAGCGGCGGAACATTGCCGCATCGTCTGCCGCATGGGGATCGGTCTCGACAATATCGCCGTCGAGACCGCGACGCGGCGGGGTATTCCCGTCACCAACGTCCCGGCGTATTGCGTCGACGAAGTTTCCGATCACACGCTCGCCCTGATGCTGGCCTGTCTCCGCAAAGTGGCATTGTATCACGCGCGGACGAAATCCGGCGAATACGCATTGCAGGCCGGACCGCCGATGCGCCGGCTTTCTACGTTAACTCTGGGATTGATCGGTCTCGGTCGTACCGGCCGTCTCGTGGGACGAAAAGCACACGCCCTCGGAATGAATGTCATTGCCTGCACGCGCAGTCGAAACGGTGCGGGCTCCCCGGCGTCCGACGACGGCGCGGACCGCTCCGGCACCGGTTTTCCGTGTCAATTCGTCTCGCTGGAGGAGTTGCTCGCCCGGAGCGACGTCGTTTCGCTGCACGCACCGCTGACCGACGAGACAGATCGGCTCATCGGCCGCGAACAATTCGCGCTGATGAAACCGTCCGCCTATTTGATCAACACCTCTCGCGGCGGCTTGATCGATCATGCCGCCCTTGAGGAAGCGCTGGGTGCCAATCGTCTTGCCGGCGCGGGACTCGACGTTTTTTCCCCCGAGCCGCCCGATTTGTCGCAGCCGTTGTATCGCGACGAACGGGTGATCGTCACGCCGCACGCCGCCTTTCTGTCGGAGGAGTCGCTGGTCGATTTGCGAACCTGTATCGCCCATCAGATCAAGGCGGCCCTCACCGGCGGCCGGCCGAAGCACGTCGTCAATCCGCAGTTCGAGCAGAACCGATAGAATCGCTAACGTCGATACTTCGGCCCGGCGCGGATGTCGCATTTTGGCCGAATGGCGCGTCTTTGCAGGAATCCGGCCGTGAGGCAGTCTTCTTTTTTAAGAGCAGGCCGAATCCTGTACTCCGGCAAATCGTGAGCTATATTTGTGGGAAATGTGATCTTCCCCTATTTCCATCCGCCCCATAGACGCCGCACATGAAAGACATCGCAAGGAATCGCGACGGCCTTCAGCTCGGAGAGTTGCACCAACAACTGACCGAGAAAGAAGAGGTGATCGCTGCATTGACCGCTCAACTGGAGCAGGCCGCCGACGAGTTGGATCGTCGGCACCGCACCGGTCTCGATCGCGGTCTGACCATCGGCGGCGGCGGCTTTTCCCCCGAACTGGTCGAACAACAAAAAGCGGTCACCGAGGAACTTCAGGCCGCCGTGCAGCGCTGGGAAGATATGCAGGTCTCGCTGACGCTGGGCCGGCTGGAAATGCAACTGACGGAAATCCGCGATCTGATCACGACGCCGGAGCCATCGGGTTCAACGTACCGTCCGACGGAAAACGCACATCCGCCGAAACCGTCCGGCGGTTCTTCGAGACCGGCGCAGAAGGAAAAAAACGCCTCCGATCGGAACGGTGCCGGCTCGGAATGGGAATCGATCAAATCCCGCTACCTCGACGATCAGGCCGGCGGTACCGAACACGAATGTCCGGCCGACGACGAGACGTCGAGCGTGAGCGCTCACGAAAGTTCCGACACACCCCCGCCGACGGAGGACGATGAACCGCCGACGCCGAAGCCGTCGTGGACCTCCGGCGAAACCGTCGACGTGCCGATGCAGGAATGGGATCTTGAAATTCCCGCTCCGGTCGAAGTCGAAACCGCCGATATCGAAACCTTGAGAAGCGCCGTGGAAGCCCGCGATAAATTCATCGTCGAGATGACCCGGCGACTGCGGTCGCTTCCGGTTCATATGCCGCCGCGGGACTGGGAGGGCTTGACCTCCGTTCCCGAAGAACTGCGGCAGCGCCTCGAAGAAGTGCTCACGCGCTACGACGAAAAGCTGCGTTGCGCCGAAATCGAACTCTCGCTGGAACGAGCCCGGCTCGGCCGCGACGAAGCCCGCTTGCTGGAGCTGAAAGAGTCGCTCGAAAAACAACAGAAGCGATTGGGCGCCAACGCGCCGGGACACGCCCCCCACGACGACGGCTCAGACGCGAGCGGCGATCACGTCGGTAGATCGAGCCTGTGGCGGCTGTTGAGCAAAAAGTAAATTTGCCGAAGGATTCCGCATGAGCCCCACGCATGCGAGGCATTCTTCAGCGCGGCGCGGCGTCCAGGAGTCGGCCGAGGTCGCGGATGTGCTCGTTATGCCGCTGCAAATCGTTCTGCAACTCGTGAACGCCCGGTGAATAACCGAGCCGGCGGGCCAGAAACAGAAATTCTTCGCTCTCGGGCGCGGGGACCGTCAAATCCCACGCATTGCCGCGGACCATCCGCAGGGCGTCGATGAGATGCCGCTGAAAGATGTAGCCGTCGCGCAGGTGCGAGAAATCTTCCTCCGAGAGGATTCCCTTTTGTTTCAGCGCGGTCATCGCTTTGAGCGTGTTCGTCTCCCGTAATGCGGGATCGCGATGGCCGTGAGTGATCTGCAATCCCTGCACGAGATATTCGCAGTCGACGAGCCCCCCTTCGGTGAGTTTGGCGTTAATCGTGCCCGCGGTGACGAGCTGACGCAGTTGCCGTTCGCGCATGGCCCGCATCGAATTGACGTCGAACGGTTCTCCCGTGTAGACCAGCCGGTCGCGCAGCGCGACGATCTCTTCACCGAAAGCGAGATCGCCGGAGATCGGCCGCAACTTCACAAGGGCCTGCCGCTCGTAAGGCCAGGCAGGGCCGTCGGAACGAAAATATTGTTCGAACGCCTCGCGGGCGACGGCGAGACTGCCCGCCCGTCCGTACGGACGCAAACGCAAATCGATATGAAAGATCCCCTCGCTTCGCGATTGAATCGCCTGCGAGAACAACTCGACCAGCTTGATGTAATACTCGGTCGCCGTGATGATTTCGGGGCCGGTCGTTTTGCCGGCGTCGTCGTACACGAACATCAACTCGATGTCCGAAGCGTAACCGAGTTCGCGGCCGCCGCATTTGCCGAGGGCGCAAATGCACAATCGATTCGGCGCGCCGTTTTCGAGCAGCGGTTGCCCGTACCGGGCCGCGAGTTCGCCGTTGCAGATGCGATACGCCGCATCGACCGTCACTTCCGCCACGTCGGTCAGTTCTTCAGAGAACTCGCCGAATTCATCGACCAATTCCAGAATATGCCGCATGTCGGTCCGGAACATCTCGCGGTCTTTCCAGGCGTTCAACCGCGTTCGCTTTTCGTCCGGCGACTTGGCGTCGGCGAGATCGAGATCGAGTCCCCGCTCCAATTCGCTGCGCGGCTTGCGTTGTTTGAGCGCGTCGACATCCTTCACAACGGGGAACAAATTGTCGTGCTGCAACCGCAGAAAATCTTCCCAGAGAAAATTGCTGACCCCCAGCAACTGCGCCAGCGCGTCGAGCACTTGCGTGTTTTCCAGCGAGGCGATGTCGGCGACCCAGTCGTCTCTTCCGAAGAGCTGCTCGAGAAATCCTTGAAAATGCAATAGCGCCGTCTCAGGATTGGGAGACCGGGGCAACAGATGCGTGAAATGCTTGATGAGCACGATCGCCGTGCGGAGTTCGCGCTGTTTCTGCGGGTCGGTGATTTTCTCCCCCTGATTGTCGGTGACCCACAAGGTATCGTCGATCCTCCGGCCGATCGACTGAATCACCACGCGCACGCTGTGAATGCCGCTGATGGCCAGCGCGTTGGTCAACTCGTATAAAAATCCGATTGTGTCCTCGGCGCGAATGCGGAGCAGCGTGTGGTTCGCCGAGGTCTCGTTGTCGATCTCGATTTCGACCGGCAGCAACGAATCGGGAAGGCCGACGGCGTCGACGACCGCTTCCGCGGCCCGCTTGGCGAGAATTCCTTGAACTTCCTTGCGTTTTCCTTCCTGTTGCATCCGCATCACGTCGCATAAATCGTCGCGCAGCCGCGTCCAGATGCCGTCGGAGCGCTGGGCGTCGGACGTCTTTACGGTAAATACGCTGATGAATTTTCCGCGACCGGTGAACCCGCGGCCCGAAGCCGCCGGCAAGGCGCCGCCATCCTTGCGGTCGCCGCCTGCTGAAGCGGTGGGCAAAACGAACAGATGTCCGTCGACGATGTCGCAGCCATAAACGAACAGGTGACCGCAGATGACGGAGAGTTTGCCGGCGCAATCGTAGCCGACCGTGGTCATCCGCCACGTTTCGTCGTCGCGTTTTTCGATCGCGACCTCCGTCGGGTTGACATCCGAAAGCCGTTCGAACAAGGCGGCGTGAGCGCGGATTTCGTCGGGCGTAAAGACGAGCGTATACGACGGTTCGATGCCGAGCAGGGGAATCGGGAGCGCGGACTCCCCTTCGGCCGACGTCTTTTGCTGCGGCTCGCGGGGCTCCTCTTTGCCGATGTATTTTTCGAAGATCGCTCGAATCTGCTGGCAATGCTGCCGATAATATTTCAAGAACTGCTCGGCGTCGGCGTAATCGAGCCGGCGGGCAAGATACGAAAGTTCCCGCCGATCGTCGGGAAGCGCGTGCACCTGCTTGTAATGCATCAACTGCAACGCGTGTTCGATCGTGCGCAAGAAGTGATACCCGCTCGACAGAATGCGGTATTCGTCGGCCTTGAGATAACCGAAATCGGCGAGCCGCACCAGGGCGTCGAGCGTGTTGATGCTGCGGACCGAGCGGTTTTCGCCGCCGTAGCGCAATTGCAGAAACTGCACGACGAATTCGATATCGCGGATCGACCCGGCCCCCGATTTGACTTCGCCCCACTTGCGGCCCTGTTTTTCGAGTTCCGCTTCGATCTTCTGCTTCATCTCGCGAATATTTTGCCGGACCTGATCGGCGGGAGACGCATAGATGATCGGTTCGATCCGTTCGAGAAACGCCTTGCCGACCCCCTTTTCGCCGGCGATGACGCGGGCTTTGAGCAGCGCCTGTTTTTCCCAGAGCATGCCGTGCTGCCGCAGATAGCCGACGTGCGCATCGACCGTGTTCACCAGCGGACCGGATCGTCCCCACGGGCGCAGCCGCATGTCGACGCGGTACATAAAACCCTCGGCGGTCGATTCCATGAGCGCTTTAATGAGTTGCTGGCCGAGTTTCCAATATTTCGAGGCCTCCTTCTCGACGAGAAACACAAGATCGATATCCGAACTGTAGTTGAGTTCTTCGCCCCCGAGCTTGCCAAACGCCAGTACGGCGAATCCGTCGACCGAGAGGTTTAAATCCTGAGCCAGCAGAATCAGGCACGATTGCACCAGACTGTCGGTCAGCAGCGAGAGTTGGACGGTGATCGATTTCAGATCCATCAATCCGAACGAATCGCACGCCCCGATCCGCAGCAGTTCCCAATGCTGAAACCGTCTGAGCGCATCGAATTTGGCGTCGAGCGTGTAATGTTCGCCCGCCGCTTGTTGTGCTTCTTCGACGAACTGCTGCTGGCTCTTGAATTCGGCGAGCCGTTTGTGCCGCGTGAGTTTGGCGAGATAACTCGGATTGCGGAGCAGAATCTCGGTGAGAAACTGGCTGCCGACGAATAACTTCACGAGGATTTCGACGGCGCGCGGGTTTTGACTCAGATACTGAAAGAGCTGCGCGCGGTCGGGAATCGTCTGCACCAGCCGTTCGAAATTGACCAGCGAACCGTCCGGCGTCGCCGTCCCCGAGAGGGCCGTCAACAGCGGTGGCAGGGATCCGGCGAGCAGGGTTCGACTTTGATCATCGACGCAGAGATCCTGAAACCGCCGTCTCGCCGCGGGAATATCCGCAAAACCGACCGACTTCAGCATGTGATGAATTTCGTGTTCATCGCCGGCGTCGGGGTCTAACAGCAAGGCGGAGCGTTCGAACATATTTGTATTTTCGTCTTATGTAGGAGTTCGGGCTTCAGCCTGCCGCCTTTGAAGAAGTTAGAATAAGAAGCAGGCTGAAGCCTGTACTCCTACAAAGACGAAGAATCATCGCGTGATGGCAATGCCGGGGTGATTCTCCTTAAACCTCTTGACGCCCGCTTCGGTCACCGGCGTCAAATTGAGTTCGAGCTTCTTTAAATGCGGCAGCGAGCCGAGATGTCCGAGCCCGGCATCGGTGATTTTCGTCTCGCTCAGGTTGAGCCGTTCCAGATTCGTCAGCGATTGCAGCTTCTCCAGTCCGGCGTCGGTGATTTGCGTGTTCGCGAGATCGAGATCGCGCAGACTCGTGAGCGCGGCGATGCCGTCGAGGGCTTCGTCGTTCGTCTGCGTCCGCCACAAATCGAGTTGTTTCAATTTTGTGCAGTTCGCCAGCGGGGCGTAAGCACCGGCCGATTGTCCGACCGGGTTTTCGCTCAAATCCAACACTTCGAGTTCGGTCATGTTTGATACATGCTTGAGACCGGCGTCGGTGATGGCGGTGCCGCGCAACAGAAGTATCTTCATGTTCGTCAGACTGCCGAGATGTTCGATCCCGGGGTCGAGCGTCAGCGTTTGCCGGAGCGCCAGTCGTTCGAGTTTCTTGAGACCCGCCAGATGGACCAAGCCGTTAAACGTGATCTGCGTTTCGTCTAGTTCGAGATCCTTCAAGTCTTTGTGGACGGCCAACGTTTCCAAGGCCTGATCGGTGATGGAATTCAACTGAATCAAGTTCAGCCGTTCGAGATGCGGCAGGTCGTTCAAGTGTTTCACGCCCGCGTCGGTGACTTGCGTCCGCTGCAGCTTGATGCTTCGCAAGCTATCCATTTGGCCGAGCGCGATCAGTCCTTCGTCGCCGACGTTCGTGTTGCGTGCATCGATCTCTTTCAGTTTCGTCAGCGGTTTCAGGTGTTGCAATCCGGCGTTCGTGATGTCGGTCTGCCGGATTTGCAAGACGTCGAGATCGGTCAAAGCGGAAAGCTTCTTGAGTCCTTCATCCGTGATCTTCGTCTTTTCAAGTCCGAGGCGGTTGAGCGTCGTTAGTCCAACAAAATGCTCCAGGCCCGAGTCGGTGATCTTCGGTCCGAAGAGTTCGAGCCGCTTGATGTGATTTAATCCTGCCAGCGCGATCAAGTCGTCATCGGTAATATTGCCTACAGCGAGATCGACTCCGATCACCTGGCCGGCATCGTTCTTGGTGAACTTGCCGCCAAGTTTTTCGATGGCGGCGAGTGCTTCGGGGGCGGTCGGCTCTTCCAACTTCGGCGCGGCGGTTTGCGGTGCCGGCGTCGGAGTCGACGATCCGTCGCTGCCAGCCGGCGTCTCCTCCGGTTTGTTTTCCGATTCTGATGCACAGCCGCAAATCATCGCGAGCAGCAAGATGGCCGGCAGGCAAAGTTGGCAAACGTTAATCGAAAATGCGACGGGGTATTCGTTATCGGTCTTCACCGGTCAGGCTCGCTTTCTTTTGGTAGAGAGGCGTAAAGCGTTATTCTAGCAACGAAGCCAGTTCAGAAAAAGTGGGTGGAGACTGTTCAAGCAGTGTCGGTTTGTTATCATAAGCAGGTAGAAAAAGCGCGTTCAATTCGCCCTCATATTTTCGTACAACAGGAGTCTTCGATGTCACGCAAATCGACCCGACGTGATTTCTTCAAACAAACGACCGCCATCGGAGCCGCGCTCTGGGTCGGCGGAAACACCGCCTGGACGCAGCCGAGTTCGTCCCTCGAAAAACTCAACTTCGCCAGCATTGGCGTGGGAAACAAAGGTAACAGCGATTCGACGGATGCCGGCACGCATGGCAACCTGATTGCGATTTGCGACATCGATGACAATCATTTGCTGAAAAAGTCGGTCGAATTCCCGAAGGCTGAGAAATTCAACGATTACGCCGAAATGCTCGACAAGTTGGGAGACAAAATCGACGCCGTCACGGTGACGACGGCCGACCACAGCCACGCCCGCGCCAGCATCATGGCGATGAAGCTGGGGAAACATTGTTTCTGTCAGAAGCCGTTGACATGGTCGGTCTACGAAGCCCGGGCGATGCGAAGTATCGCCGCCGAAATGAAGGTCGCCACGCAGATGGGCAACCAGGGAACTGCCGATAACGGTTTCCGCGAATCGGTGGAAATCATTCAATCGGGAGCAATCGGCCCCGTCAAGGAAGTCCACGTTTGGACCAACAGGCCGGTCTGGCCGCAGGGAGAAGGTCGTCCGACCGAAACGCCCCCCATCCCCAAGCACGTTCACTGGGACTTGTTCCTCGGCCCGGCACCCGAGCGGCCGTATCATCCGATCTATCATCCCTTCAAATGGCGCGGCTGGATCGACTTCGGCACGGGGGCGCTGGGCGACATGGCATGTCACACCGCCAATATGGCCGTCATGGCTCTCAACCTATTCGACCCGCTGACGGTCGAGGCCCAATCGAGCGGAATCGTCGATGGAGAAACGTTCCCGTCGAATTCGCTGATCACCTACGAATTCGGTGAACGGGGCGATCGCCCGCCGGTGAAAATGGTGTGGTACGACGGCGGGCAACTTCCTCCCAAAGAATTGCTCTACGGCGAAGAGATGACGTCGAGCGGTCTGCTGCTCATCGGTGAGAAAGGTTCTTTGTATACGCCTAACGATTACGGCTCGGCCCGCGTGCTGCTGCCGAAGGAACAGTTCGTCGATTTCAAAAGTCCCGAACCGACGCTCGCCCGCTCGCCCGGACACTTCACCGAATGGGTTGTCGCTTGCACCGGCGGACCGCCGGCGATGTCGAACTTCGATTACGCCGGTCGCCTGACCGAAACGATTCTGCTCGGCAACGTGGCAATGCGAGCCGGCAAGAAAATCGAATGGGACGCGGAGAACATGGAATGCACGAACGCGCCCGAAGCCAATCAATACATCACCCGCGAGTATCGCAGTGGATTTGAACTGGGGGCGTGAGGCGAAGGATGAGGGATGAGTCAGAGGCGGCGGAGTCGCCTGTTTCATTTTGAATAAATCTTGCACGATGACCTGCCGGGAGTTTTCCGGCGGGTCGTTTTTTTTTGAATCATGCGTTTCGAC
>JBBECD010000256.1:5621-10135 GCA_040881995.1 Planctomycetaceae bacterium | reverse complement strand
CGAGTCCCATGTTCCCGGAGAAGTCCAACGCCGATTCCCGCTCGGGACTGATGATAAACGCCAGATCTTCCACCTCGACCTGATCGTGATTCGTGAGAAACGCCAACCGTTCCATCAGATTCCGCAGTTCGCGAACGTTCCCCGGCCAGGCATGCGCCTGCAACCGCTTTTTTGCTTCGGATGAAATCGTCAGCCGACGACGATTTGCCTGCTGACAGAATTTCTCGAGAAAGAATTCCCCCAGCAGCAGAATATCTTCGGGACGGTCGCGCAGTGCCGGCAAGTCGAGCGTCACCACGCTCAATCGATAATACAAATCTTCGCGGAATTTTTTCTCGCGGACCGATTCGCTCAACTTGCGATTCGTCGCCGCGACCACGCGGACATTCACCGGGATCGATTGCGAACCGCCGACGCGCGTGACGGTTTTCTGCTCCAACACCCGCAACAATTTGGCCTGTCCGTTCAGGCTCATATCGCCGATTTCATCGAGGAACAACGTTCCCCCTTCGGCGAGTTCGAACTTTCCCTGCCGGGCTTCATGGGCGTCGGTGAACGATCCTTTCTCGTGTCCGAAGAGTTCGCTTTCGAGCAGCGTGTCGGTCAGCGCCGCACAGTTGACGGCGACGAACGGATTC
Source organism: Planctomycetaceae bacterium (assembly GCA_040881995.1). Taxonomy (GTDB): domain Bacteria; phylum Planctomycetota; class Planctomycetia; order Planctomycetales; family Planctomycetaceae; genus JAQCEJ01. The sequence continues at coordinate 9,497 of JBBECD010000256.1, read as the reverse complement.
GCCGACCGCGGGCCGAGATAATGCAAAGCCTGGCTGACGACTTCCTTTCCGGTTCCCGATTCGCCGAGAATGAGCACCGGCAAGTCGGTCGCCGCCAGTCGATCGACGGTCGACCGCAGCGCGGTGATGGCGGGGCTCTCACCGATGATCTGCACCCCTTGCGTCACCTGCGCCGTCAGTTGTGCCCGGCTGCGGCTGAGTTGTTCGTATTCGCGGGCGTTTTGCAGCGCGATCGCCGCTTGAATGCCCAATTCGTCGAGGCTTTCATAATTTTCTTCGGTAAACAGACCCGATTTCTTGTTGATCGCTTCGAAGGCGCCGATCAATCGTCCCTGTCCATCTTTGAGCGGACTGCACAACAAGTTCCGCGTCACATACCCGCTCGCTTTGTCGACGCTTTGATTGAAACGTGAATCGTGATACGGATCATCGACCTGAACGGTGCGCTGCGTCCGCAGCACTTCGCCGACGATGCCGGCATTATCGGGCAGCCGTAGCGTCCCCTCGGCGACACCCAATGCCGGGCAGGCGATGACCTGATGATGCTCGCGATCCCAGATGAAAATACTCGCGCGGTCGCAATCGAGCAGCCGGGTCGCTTCGCGGGCAATCAACTCCAACAGCGGCTGCGTTTCGTGTTCGGTCGACAGCATGGAGGCGATGTGCAGCGTGCTTCGCAGCCGCTCGATCCGCCGCAATTGACCTGCGCCGCGATGCAAGATCGGCAAGCAGTCTTCCAGCACGCGGCCGATCGCCAGCGACAACGGCAACGAATCGGCTTCGATCAAACGCCCGGCGAGCAAGAGTACGATCGACTCGCCTGAGCCGCGCGAAACCGGAATGCCGATCGCGCCGCCGTTGGTCAGCTCGGCGAGTTTGCAGAACCCGCCCGATTCGCGATCGAGTGCTTCTTCGAGAAACGGGTAAGGAATGTCGCGACATGGATTCCGCCCCGCTTCACTCCACACCGACCATGACATGCTCTTGGCGAACACCGCCCCCCACGACGCCGAAACCTCGGCGACGATTTCGGGCAAGACCGCCTTCCAGAAGGCCATCTCATCGGCAGAGGAGTGACATAACTCCAAAATCCGATGCGAGATCTGCAACGCCGACGAGGCCGGTTCGGTCCCATGCGACCAGGGGACTTCGGACCAGCGCATCCATTGTGTGTGCGCAATTTGAGTCACTACGATTCACCTTTCGCGGCCCCGCATGCCATCTCTCGAGCACAGCATGCCATCAGCTTGACGATTTAATCATGTCATCTTACCAGCCGACGACACATTTGCAATCAAGGCGACGACAGAAAGGCAAAGGATGAGGAATGAAGGATGAGTCAGAAAAAGTGGCTATCTATTTCCCGTTAACGACTTGTGAGACTGTCATCAATTCTTACAACAGGAACGAGTCACCTTGTGGAATCTTGCCCCCACGCATAAGTGATTCCTCATAACTCACATGGTCTGTGCTCTGCGCGCGTCCCTAAATGAGCCGCTCGCGCGCGTCAAATTCATCTCTCGTCGCGTCAAACGCACACCAAATTGACGTGAAACGCGCGTCTCACGACACGCTCCCATCACTTCATTCGCACTTCCGGTGCAGCTCACGTCGATTCCGCTCAATTCCCATACGCCGTCCCCTGCCCCTTGGCTTTTTTGTTCAACCGGTTGTGGCAGTGGAGGGCTTCGATGACGAACTCGCCGACGCTCGCCAGCAATTGCGACCGGACATCCGCCGAAGCGGTTTTCATCATTTCGGGCTCGACCTGGTTCGCGAGATCTTCGATCTGCTGCCGAAAGCCGCGGATGGCGTCGAACTGCTTGAGCGCCTCGGCGGTCGAGAGATGATCGCCGGTCTCGATCGTCTCGCCCCCCTCCACATATTCCACGACGTTGCGGAACTGCTTGGGATTCGTCTTCTGATCGAAGACGGTCTTAACCGCTTCTTCGATGATCCGGCCGATCAAACGGTCTTCTTCGCCGGGCTCTTCGGTCAGCGTCAGTTCCAACTTGCCGCGCGAACTCGCCGACAGAAACGCCAGATCGCAAATCCGCGTGACGGCAGACGATTCCTCGAGCGTCACCGCGCGCCGCTCGGCGTGCGAAAGGTGATTCTCATAATTCGAGATCGACATCCGCACGCTGACCCCTGATGACTGATTGACGTGCGGGCTCGTCCGCGCCAATCGCGACGTCTCTTCGATAATCTCTTTCATGAACTGCGGCACGTACACCGGAATGCTCGCATCGCGAACCGTCCAGGCGTTCTCATCGGTGATGCGAATTCCCGTTTCGCGATCGAGCGGATAATGCGTGCGGATCACCGAACCGATGCGGTCCTTCAGCGGCGTAACGATGCGTCCGCGGTTGGTGTAATCCTCGGGATTGGCACTGAAGACCATGCACAAGTCGAGCGACAGCCGAATCGGAAAACCGCGAATCTGCACGTCGCGTTCTTCGAGCACATTGAACAATCCGACTTGAATCTTCGGACTCAGGTCGGGGAGTTCGTTCATGCAGAAGATGCCGCGATGACTGCGGGGAATCAAGCCGAAGTGCAGCACTTCTTCGCTGGTGAGCGGCCGTCCCTCGGCGTGCTTGATAAGATCGACCTCGCCGATGAGATCGGCGATGGTCACATCGGGGGTCGCCAGTTTTTCGTGATACCGCTCGTCGCGGCCGATCCATTCGATCGGGCAATTGTCTCCCTTCACCGCGACCAGATCGCGGGCGTATTTCGACAGCGGGGCGAGCGGATCGTCGTGAATCTCCGACCCGGCGACGACGGGGAGTGCGTCATCGAGCAGGTAGATGAGGGAGCGCAGCATCCGCGTCTTGGCCTGCCCGCGAAGTCCGAGAAACAGCATGTCATGCCGCGAGAGAATCGCATTCTGCACCTGCGGAATGACGGTTTGTTCGTAGCCGAGAATCCCGGGAAAAATCGGTTCCCGCTGCCGGAGTTTCCGCAGCAGGTTCCGCCGCATCTCAGATTTAACGCCCTCAGAACGATACCCGCTGGCCTTAAGTTCGGCCAGCGTCGCAGGTCGGTCGGTCATGGTGTGAAATTCCCCAGCGGTTGGCGGGCAAGTGATTACATCAAAAAGGAATGCCCCTGATTATAGACGGCCGGATGCGGGGGTCAAACCGAGGGATCGGTCGCTGTCTTTTCCGGGCCGAACCTGACGGTCTGCTCTGGAAGGAGCGATTGTTCCGATCGGAACAGCCGAATCGACCGTGCGACGCGAGGGGCTGCGAAAGATGGACTTAACAGAAAGTTTTTTGATTAGGGAAAAAGGCGAGTTTGAAGCGACAAGTGAAGGGGATTCAACGGTCTTACAAGCCGGTATTGTTGTGCTAATTTACCTATGCCTTGCTGGTGGAAACCTCTCAGAAATACACGCAATCTTCTCATGCAACCCATCTTGACTGGCCGATCTCTGTCAGGTGCCAAGATGAATGTTCTTCATACGACATCATCCCCATTTTATTCCTGGGAGACATGCATGACGTGGCCTCAATCTGCGGTGACGAAACGTCCGCACGTGTTTCACACTCGATTAGGAAACTCGCTGGTGCGAATACAACAACGACTCGAGCACAGCCGCGATCGACACGACCAAGTCCAAACTCATTTTCAGAACTGGCAGGAACAATGGAAATCGCAACGTAAAACGCTGACGCGACAACTCGAACAGATCGAATCGATGCTCGGGGAATTGGTCCCCGCCGCGAATGACATCCCACAACTGGTGATCGTGGGCATGAGGGATGAGGGATGAGTCAGAAAATGGCGTGAGCGTTCGGAGTCTGCTCATTCGTCATTTCTTCAAAGTGCCCTCACCCGGCCGCGGGCGGCCGACCTCTCCCGGAGGGG
>JBBECD010000256.1:0-5611 GCA_040881995.1 Planctomycetaceae bacterium | reverse complement strand
CCCCCCCCCCCCCCCCCCCCCCCCCCCACCTCTCCCGGAGGGAGAGGTATGGATGCTCCCCTCCTCATCATTCATCATTCGGATTCAGTTCCGCAGACTCTGCAGCGGGGCCGGGATCTTGCCGCCGTGGTTGACGAAGCGGGCGCTTTGGCCGGTGTTGTGAATCGGCATGATCGCCGAAGCGCCGAACAAGCCGCCGAACGAAACGAATTCTCCCGCGGCCTTACCGGGGACGGGGATGATGCGCGTCGCCGTCGTCTTGTGGTTGTAGACGCCGATCGCCATTTCATCGGCAATCAGGGCCGCGAGCGTTTCGGGGGAGGTATCGCCCGGCACAGGGATCATGTCGAGGCCGACCGAGCAGACCGCCGTCATCGCTTCGAGTTTTTCGATCGTCAGATATCCTTCCTGAGCGGCGGCGGCAAGCGCGGAGTCTTCCATCACCGGGACGAATGCTCCCGATAAACCGCCGACGGACGACGAAGCGAACAGGCCTCCCTTCTTGACGGCGTCGTTGAGCATGGCGACGACGGCGGTCGAACCGGGGGCGCCGATGCGATCGATCCCCAGGAGTTGCAGAATCTCGCCGATGCTGTCGCCGGTTTTGGGCGTCGGGGCGAGCGAGAGGTCGACGATGCCGAACGCCACCCCCAGCCGGGCGGCGACTTCGCGGCCGATCAATTCGCCCACGCGGGTGATGCGAAACGCCGTGCTTTTGATTTCCTCGGCGAGTTCGTTGAGCCGGCATTCGGGCTGCGACGCGAGCAGCCGTTCGAGCGCTTGCTTGATGACGCCGGGCCCGCTGACGCCGATGTGAATGACGGTGTCGGGTTCTCCCTCGCCCAGAAACGCCCCCGCCATGAACGGGTTGTTCTCGGGAGCATTGGCGAAGATCACGAGTTTCGCGGCGCCGAAACCGCTGCGCTCTTTCGTCGCCTCGGCGATTTCGATCAGCTTTTGACCGAGCAAGGCGACGGCGTCCATATTGATGCCCGCCTTGCTGGTCGCCACGTTCACCGACGCGCACACGCGATCGGTCTGCGAGAGGACGAGCGGTAGGCTTTCGATCAGCGACCGCGCCCCGGCGGTCATCCCGCCGTGCACCATCGCCGAAAAACCGCCGATGAGATCGACGTCGACTTCGGCCGCGGCGGCATCCAGAGTTTTCGCGAGTTGCAGCATTTCCGGAATGCCGAAACCGTCGGCGACGCGGGCGATCGGCGTGATCGACAGCCGCTTGTTGACGATGGGAATGCCATACCGGCGCGCGACCACCGCGCAGGTCTCGGCGAGTTGCTCCGCTGACTGGGCGATGCGCCGATGCACGAGTCCGCACATTTTATCGGCATTGCGGTCGGTGCAGCCCGAGAGGTTGATGCCCATCGTAATCGTGCGGACGTCCAGATTTTCCTGTTTGACCATCCGCAACGTCGAGAGGATATCTTCGGTTCGAATCATTTATGAAAGGTTTCTGTTTGAACGTGAGTGAAATTCTTAATCGATGCGGCAAAGTTTCGTCGGAGTACAGCCTTTAAGCTGCGTGATTTCGTCTCGCGGATGGGATGATGAAAAAAGGCAGCAGGCTAAAGCCTGTACTCCAACATTAGCGCTGTAGTTCGGTCTTTCCCGGCATACGAAACGCCAGGCGGACCGGTTGCAGGTCGTGGGTGGCGGCGAAGATGTTTTCGTGTTGGAACGCGGCGGCGAGTCCCTCGGCATTGCCGAGTTGTTCCAGCTCCTGAGTCAGTTCGGCGGTCTCGATCCCCGCGGGAACCGCGAGTTCCATCACCAGCAAGAATTCGTGGCGTTGGTCGTCGCGGACGGCGTGCAGGTCGGTGATGTCGATGCCGACTTCTTCCAGCCGGGTAGCAATCCGCCGCACGATGCCGCGCTGGTCGGGCCCCGTGACGGTGAGAAAATATTTTTCGACGCTCTCTTCAGGATAGCTGAAGAGTTCTTCGCGCGCGGGCTCTTTGGTCGTGACGTCCACTTTGAACGGCTCGCAGACTTTCTCGATGTGCGAGACGATGTCTTCGCCCCGGCATTCGTCGGGAAAGTCGGCGGCGAGAATAATGGTAAAAAACTGCTGCATCACGGTCTGGCTGACCTCTTGGATATCTCCCTTGAGATCGTCGAGGGCTTCAGTGAGGGCCGCCATGATCCCGACCTGGTTGGCCGCCATCAGGCTGATGATAAATCGTTTCATACGTCAAGTTCCTTTGTCCTGCACTTCAAAGTGAGTACAGTATGACGAAAGCTCGCTAAAATGGAATTGCGGAGGACCAAATGGTTCGTGTCGTGTCGTTGTCGGTCTTATTGGCGCTGATCGTATTTCTGGGGCTGATGTTTTTCCAGGTGGTGGCCCCGTTTCTGCTGCCCTTGTTCCTGGCGGGGGTGACGGCTGTTCTGTGCCAACCGCTGTTCGCCTATTTTCTGCGGCGGACGCGACAGCGGGTGATGATCTCGGCGGGAATCACCACCACGGTCGTGCTGCTGGCTATTCTAGTGCCGTTGTCGGTGGGCACAATCATGGCGGCGGTCCAATTGTATGTACTTTCGCAAGATGCCCTCACGCAGACCAAATGGAACCGCTCGGTCGAATGGCTTAAACACGAACTCGATTTCGATAACATTTACAATCGAGCCGAGCCGTATTTGCTTCCGATGTTCTATCCTGATCTGACCGACCAAACCGAACCGATCGGGCCGGACGCGGACTCCGCGTTCTCGGCGGATGACGCGGACGGAAAACAGCCGGCGTTCAGCGGCGATGAGGCGTCGAACGCGGTTCAACAGGCGCGGGACGAGAACGAGGAACACATCGCCAAGGAGCGAGCCGCCGCCAAAAAAGTTCTGCAGAACAGGCTCGATCTCTTCAAGGAACAACTGCGAGCGAATATGCAAAGTGCGTTGCTGTCTCTCTCGCAGCGCACGCTCAACTTTGCCGGCGCGACCGTCAACACCACGCTCGATCTTCTCGGTGCGCTGGTTACGGGACTGCTCGGCTTCATTATGTTCGCCATCGCGTTGTTCTTTTTTCTCGCGGACGGCCCGAAGATGCTGACCACCGTGCAAGAACTGATCCCCGTGCACCGCGAATATCAGCGGGAACTCTGGACGAAATTTGAAAACGTCATCCGCGCCGTCGTGCTGGCGACGTTTCTCTCGGCGATCGCGCAAGGGTTGTTGACGGCAATGGCTTTGTATGCCGCCGGGTTTCGTCATTTCTTTATCATCTGGCTGGTGGCGACGGCGATGTCGCTGATTCCGCTCGCCGGCAATTGGACGGTCTGGGGCCCGTGCGCCGTGTGGCTGGCGTATAGCGGTTCGTGGGGGACGGCGATCGCTTTGGCGCTGTTTGGTTTTCTGGTGATCAGCACGATCGACAACGTCATCAAGACGTACGTGCTGCAGAGCGACGCGAAGCTGCACCCGCTGCTGGCGTTCGTCAGCGTGCTGGGGGGATTGAAAGCGATGGGCCTCGCGGGGATTTTCGTGGCCCCGGTCGTCGCGTCGTGCTTACATGCCCTTGTGAAAATCTTCAACGCCGAGCTTAAAGCATTTTCGAAGCAGAAATTCGGCGTGCACGACGAGACCGTGGGGTCATCGCCCCTGATGGACGCCGAGTTCGACGCGCCGGAATCGGCGCTGGTGGTCGAGAGCAGCCCCTTGCCCGACACTGCAACGCCAGACGCAAAACAACCGCCGCCCGCCCAACAAAAATCGAACAAACCACAGCAAAACCGCCGGCGAAAGAAGTGAGCGAAGTCGCCAAGCGGCCGGCCGCGATGCGGCAACCCGCTACCCCGGAATCTCCGCATCGACAAGTTTCGCCAACAGTATCAGCGATTCTTGCCAGCCGAGGTAACAGGCTTCGGCGGGGATGACGTCGGGGACGCCCTCTTGCACGATGCTGAGTTCGGTACCGGCCGAGACCTGCTTGAGAGTGATCGTCATGTGCATGTCGCCGGGAAGGTTCGGATCGTCGAAGCGGTCGGTGTAGCGAATGCATTCGTGCGGCGTCAGTTCGAGATACTCGCCGCCGAACGAGTGGGTTTGTCCCGTGGTGAAATTCGTGAACGACATCTTGTACGTGCCGCCGACTTTGGCCTCTAGGTGGCGTACCTTCCCGGTGAACCCGTTGGGAGGGAGCCACTTGGCCTTGGCATCGGCATCAAGAAACGCACGATAAACTCGCTCGGGTGCGGCACGAAGCACGCGATGGAGGCGGATGGTGTTGGTTGGCATGGAAGGTCTCCTTTTGCAGGGAGTGGGTGTTTTGATGAGTGGAATCGCTCGCTCGAAACGAGACGCCCGTGAGCGTTCGCCGCGATTGGGGAAAATTCCCATTTTTTTGAGAAGCAGATACACGGGAAACTGAAATGCAATCAGGAGAAAAATGAGACCCAACCCGCTGATGGCCGCCGATCGCCTCCGTAGAATGCGAAGGCGATCGGCAGGGCGAAAAACGCCGGCAGGATGGTTGCGATGGTGAAGGTGAGAAGGCGTCGGTGCATGATATTGTTTCGAACCGATTAAGAGATGCCCAAAAACTTGCTACTTCCGTTCCACAGTCGTTTCTGCAATTCTCTTGAGTTCAATGGTCCACGACTCTGGGCCCGCTCGGAACTCCATCGGTCGGTCGTGTCCTTGTTCTGCCAGGCAGATGCGCAATCTCTGGCCGGTCATCTCAAAAATGCCAGCAATGGTTATTCCCTTGCCGTTGCCGTCCGGAGGGGTGATATTTATCTGATGCGGCGTATGGGCCGTATCCAGCGTGAAAGACATTTTGCCGGAAGTGCCGTGAGCAAGACCGGTAATCTCATTCCCGGCGACCGACCAGCGTTGCGTTTTAAGCTCGGTGGACGTGGCGGCGACTCCGTCACCTTGCATCGCCACGACGTCCCATTCCCCATCCAAAACGCTCGATTCGCGTATCGAAAAATCGACCACCGTCGTTGCTGCTTCGGCCTTGATCTGAAAACTCCGCATATCAATCGTCATCGCTTTCGCCTGGAGCGTCGTCAGGTCTTCCAAATCTTCGCCAATGACGGCGACCGATGTCCGCAGCACGGCGTCGGTCAAGATGGCAATATGAGTCTTGCTGTCGAACTGAATTTCAGCCGCTTCGCCCTGAAGCGTCGTCTGGCGTGCGCTGACAATGACATGGCAGTCCGTGGCTCTTAACGTGTCGTCCACGTGGGAGATGCTCGCTGCTATGATGACCAGTGCCGGCGGCCCTTGGGACAGATCGCGTTGCGAGTCGGCGTTCGGGTCGATGCGTTGAATCTCCCCTGCTCTGATCACGGCAATGTATCGCCGAGCGGCGGCGTCTTGGTGCTCGTTGTTCGTTTTCGTCTCGCCGTGAGCATCGTTGAGATGATCGATCGTCGTTGCCGTCAAAACCAAAATCAAGAGGGGCAGGGTCATGAGAAGGCGTTTTAGATATTTCATGCTCAATCCTTTCGTAAGCGTGAGTGTGAGGGCCGGCCGAGTGTCGATTGTATACCAGTTGAATGAATCCATGAAAAGACCAGACTCGGACGTCGATGGCCGCGAGGGTGCACGTCAGCTTTTGCGCGCAGAGGTGCGGACTGAAAATCGTCAATAG
>JBBECD010000255.1:0-10257 GCA_040881995.1 Planctomycetaceae bacterium | reverse complement strand
CCGCGCGGGGTGGCCGCATCGGGGTAATTGTCAGAATCGATGCTATGAACTGAACGACCGAACGCCAATTGTCGCCAAAACCTGGCGATCTCTACAGTTGGGCAATTTGTGCAATCAAGTCGGCGGTGCGGCTGGAATAGCCGTACTCGTTATCGTACCAGCCCATGACCTTAATCATCCGCGAACCCATTGCCGTCGTCCAGTTCGAATCGAAAATGCAGCTATGAGCATTGCCGATGATGTCGGAAGAGACGATCGGGTCGGTGTTGTACTGCAGGATTCCCTTAAGCGGTCCTTCCGCGGCCGCTCTCATCGCTTCGTTCACCGTTTCGACCGAGGCATCTTTTTTCAGGTTGACGGTCAGGTCGGTGATGCTCCCCGCGGCAACGGGGACGCGCAAACTCAATCCCGTTAACTTGCCCTTGAGGTCCGGCAGGACTTCCCCCACCGCCTTGGCGGCTCCCGTCGACGTCGGAATAATATTCAGGGCCGCGGCGCGGGCGCGCAGCGGATCGGAGTGCAACTGGTCCGAGACTCGTTGATCGTTCGTGTAAGCGTGCACCGTCGTCATGAGGCCGGCTTCGATGCCGAACGTTTCGTGCAGGATCTTAGCCATCGGCGCGAGACAGTTCGTCGTACAACTGGCGTTCGAGATGCAATGATGCTCCGCTTTCAGCAGATCGTTATTGACCCCGCGGACGACGGTCAAGTCGGGTTTATCCTTCGCCGGGGCGGAAATCACGACTTTACGGGCACCCGCCGTGATGTGGCTGTCGTAACCCGGCTTGTCGCCGGTCGCCCGGGCGGTGAACAGGCCCGTCGATTCGAGAGCGACTTCGACACCCAACTCCTTCCAAGGAAGTTTGCGCGGGTCGCGTTCGGCACAAACTCGAATGTGCTTGCCGTTGACGATCAGCGTATTGCCGTCGACTTCGACCGTTCCCGGGAATCGTCCGTGCACGCTGTCGTACTTCAGCAGCAGGCCGAGGTGCTTCGGATCGCCCAAATCGTTGATGGCCTGCACATCAAATTCGTCGGGGCGCGACATCATCACGCGTAACGAAATTCTGCCGATCCGTCCAAATCCATTGATTCCCACTTTAACGGCTGCCATTGATCCTTCTCCTTTTGGCGACTCTTTTTGACGATTCTCCTGCTCATTGTAGTGAGCCGTTTCGCGGGAAACAACCGCACTCGCGCCGCCGCAACGGTTGAATCCTAACCCGGATTATTCATGGCCAGGGACATCCCGCGCAGTGTGCTTCATACCAGCCCGAAGGGCAAGTTTTGAACTTGCGCTATTCTCCACCTCTCCCACCGGGAGAGGTCGACTGCGTAGCAGTCGGGTGAGGGGCGTTTTGGACGTCGAATCGTTTTTGCTCACGATCGATCGTCGAACTCTCCCCTCACCCGGCCGCTGCGCGGCCACCCTCTCCCGGTGGGCGAGGGTTTGAATAGCGCCGCTTCAAAAAGCGCAAGCGAGGGTCACTCGTTTGCAGTCCCTCGCTTGCGTTTCGGGCTAGTAAGAGTTCATGAATAATCCGGGCTAACGTGTTCCATTGGTTCGGATTAGCGCCGATCCATTCCAAATGCGATCGAGACGTCAATCGAAACGATCGTCGTTTCTGTTGCTCCCGATGCGATTGACAGAGGCCGCAGGAACGTTACGACGGATACCGGCCCCCCCCTGCATTTTCGCGTTCCAAAGATGTGGTGGTGAATATTTTACGACAGTCGTGTCGATAGTACACATTGTGTCAGGGACCGGACGCAAATGTCGCCCGTTGGGCGTCAATGCCATTTGACATCTTCCGAATCATCCCTCTGCTGTCGCAATCCCCTTGACGCCCTCGGTAAAGCAAAACTCACGTTCCATCATTCCGGCACCCTGCCGTCCGATGTTGCGTTTCGGTTTCCTCGGCGACTGTCGTTTGTGAGTCCAACTCATGCGGCGTCGCGAAAACGACAACGTAATTCGTCCTTCCAAAAAAGGGCTCGTATCGTATGGATGACGATATTCTGCAGGAATTCCTCGCCGAAAGTTGGGAAAATCTGTCGCGGCTGGACAACGAAATCGTCAGATTGGAAAAGGAGCCCAAAAACGCCGACTTGCTGGCGAGTATTTTTCGCACCATTCACACCATTAAAGGGACTTGCGGCTTCATCGGTTTGACCGGCCTCGGAGGCGTGGCCCACGCCGCGGAAAACGTTCTCGGACAGATGCGCATTCAAACGCTCGCGGCCACTCCGACGTCGATTTCGGTTGTGCTCGAAGCGATCGATGAAATCAAAACCTTGTTACAGGCTCTGGAAGCGACCGGCCAGGAGCCGCGACGCGACAACACCACGTTGATCGCCAAACTCAACGACCTGGCACAAGGAAACGCAGCCGCAACGGCCGGCACAGGTCGCGTCGGAGCCGATGCTGAAACGCCCAACGGCGGCGCTCCCGCGCACGCCCTCACCGTCGAACGCGTTCCTCCCGTGACCGTAACTCCGTTGGTTGCCGCGGCATCTTCCGAGCGACAACCTTCAGGGACGGAGATCCGCGAAGAAGCAGAACACACACACCCGGCCGCTCATGACTCCGGCACGGGAACCATTGGTTCGACCGAGAAAAAATCGGTCGCCGACCTGTCCATCCGCGTCAACGTCAATGTCCTCGACAGCTTGATGAACCTCGTCGGCGAACTCGTGCTCACGCGCAATCAATTGCTGCAATTGGCCCGCGGCGACGACGAATCGAAGTACGCGGCCCCGATCACCCATCTCAATCGCGTGACGACCGACCTGCAAGAAGGAGTGATGAAAACGCGCATGCAGCCGATCGGCATTGCGTGGAGCAAACTCCCGCGGATGGTTCGCGACCTGTCGCAAATCACCGGGAAGCAGATCAATCTTGTGATGTCGGGCGCCGACACCGAGCTCGATCGCACCGTTCTCGATGCGATCAAAGATCCGCTGACGCACATGGTCCGCAATTCGGCCGATCACGGCATCGAACCGCTTGACGTGCGGCGTGCCACAGGGAAGCCGGAGATCGGCACGGTCCGCCTGAACGCCTTCCACGAAGGGGGCCACGTCATCATCTGCATCGAAGATGACGGAGCCGGCATCGCCCGCGATCATGTCCTGCGCAAGGCCATTGAAACGGGACTGGTGTCCGAAGCCGACGCCGCGAATTTGTCCGACGCGCAGGTGTGCTCGTTCATCTTCCACGCGGGTTTGTCGACGGCGAAAGAAGTCAGTTCGGTTTCGGGGCGCGGCGTGGGGATGGACGTCGTCAAGACGGCGATCGAACGCATCGGCGGGACGGTCGATCTGTCGTCGACCCCCGGACAAGGGACCATTATCCGCATCAAAATCCCCCTTACACTGGCGATTATTTCCGCCCTCGTCGTCGAAAGCGGCGGCGAATTGTTCGCGATTCCTCAACTCGGAATCGTCGAACTCGTGCGCTTACATGCGGAAGAACGTCATAAGATCGAACGCATTCACGATCAGAAAGTCTTTCGTCTGCGCGACCGGTTGTTGCCCCTCGTGCATCTCAATCGCTTGCTCGGACTTCCCGACGGGGACTCAGATCATGGCGACGTCAACATCGTCGTCGTGCAAGTCGGAGAAGACCGGTTCGGACTCATCGTTTCGGCGGTCTATGATACCGAAGAAATCGTCGTCAAACCGGTCGGCCGCTTGCTGAAGGACGTCAAACTGTATCAGGGAACCACAATCCTCGGCGACGGTCGCGTGATTATGATTCTCGACGCCGCCGCCATCATCACGCGATTCGGCGGTCGAACCACGGCGGCGTCGGATGCCCCCAAGCTGCGCGACCCCGACGCCGTCGACAACCGAAATACCACCAGTCTCTTGCTGTTCGACGCCGGAGAGCAGACGATGGCCGTTCCGTTGTCGCTCGTGGCGCGACTCGAGGAATTCCCCCGCAACCGCCTCGAACAAGCCGGCGACCGGCTGCTCGTTCAGTACCGCGGCGATCTGTTGCCGCTGTTGAATTTGAAGGGAACGGACTCGTCTCTGTCCGGCGTCGACTTGCAATCGGTGATCGTGTTCTCCGAAGGGTCGCAATCGCTCGGACTGATGGTCGACGCGATTCGCGACATCATCCAGGAAACGTTGCTGATCCGCCGCCGCTCGAACCGTCCCGGCGTGCTGGGAACGGCCGTGATCGGCGGCAGAGCCATCGACGTCATCGACACGCAATATTACCTCGGGCAGGTGAATCCGAACTGGTTTTCGGAGCGGGAAAGCGAACATTTCAAAGTCCTGCTCATCGACAACTCGTCGTTCTTCCGGCAGCTCGCCACCACCGCCCTGGAAGTCGACGGCTTCATCGTCACCCCGGTCGAAAGTGCGGTCGTCGCCGTCGAACGGATCGAACACGGCGATCGCTACGACGTCATTCTCTCCGACCTCGACCTGCCGATGATGGACGGCTACGACTTCGCGGAATGGTTCCGCCTCCGGCCGGAAGGAACCGACACGCCGCTCGTCGCCTTAACGTCGGTGCATTGCGCGATGAACGAAGACAAGATTTTCGCGGCGGGTTACGACTGCACGCTGATTAAATTCAATCCCGACGAAGTCACGCGGACGATTAACCGGCTTTGTCAACCCGCCCAGAACAAATGCGGAGCGCACGTATGAATCGAACCGCCACCATCGAACACCAGCCGATCGCCCGCGATGGGATTTCGCAGCAACTCGATTACGAGAATCAGTACGTTTCGTTCTGGCTCGAAAATCAATTGCTCGGAATCCCCGTAAACGCCGTGCAAGAAGTGCTCAATCCGCAGAAGATCGCCCGCACGCCGCTGGCCCGCTCGGAAGTCGCCGGTCTGCTCAATCTTCGCGGCCAGGTCGTCACCGCGGTGAATCTGCGCAAAAGAATGAACTTGCCGCCGACCGACGTTCCCGTCGAGGAGCATATGAACGTCGTCGTCCGCTATGCAGGGGAATCGTTCAGCCTGCTCGTGGACGAAGTCGGCGACGTGATTAATGTCTCGGGACAGACGATGGAACGCGTTCCTTCGACGCTGGATGCCCACTGGAAAGCCATCACGTCGGGCGTTTTCCGTCTCGAAGGCCGGCTGTTCATCATCATCAACGTCGAGGCCTTATTCAGCCAGCCGTCGAATTGATCTCAACGATTCTAACACAACCGCTGTGCATAGCGACTTTCCCCTGAATTTGAGGCGTTTTTCACAGGCACAACCGATTGTGTGAGAGTCTCTAAACCTTTCGTTACGAATCCACAACCCATTCCAGAAGCGTTTATGGCGACGTCGTCTCCCACTCTCAATGCGAAACTTCTGCAACAGTCGTTCGAACTGCTCGCACCACAGTCCGATCGTCTGGCGAAGCGGTTTTATGAAAAACTGTTCCAGGATTATCCCCAATACAAGCCGCTGTTCTCCCGCACCGATTTCGCCGATCAACGCCAAAAGCTGATTCAGTCGCTGGCGCTCGTCGTCAAATCCGCAAGACGCGCGGGAACCATCTCGCGGTATTTACGCGATCTCGGTCTGCGGCACGTTGGCTACGGAATCACCACCGGCGACTACGCACCGTTCGGCCTGACGTTGCTCGCCGTGCTCCAGGAGTTCGCCGGACCGCATTGGACCGACGAACTGCAGGGGGCGTGGGAAGACGCCGTCGCTTTCATCGCCGAACAGATGCAGTCCGCCGCCGGCGACGACACCGGCATCCCTCAACCATCTCACAATCCGAATCACACGTCCGTGATCCAGGAACAGCCGCAAATCAAGGAGAAGAACATGTCCACAGGGGCCTCAACGAAATTGAATCAGGTCGGCCGGAACAATCGAGGTCAATCGCCCGATCATTTCTACAGCATGATTGAGTCTTCTCCCGTCGCGACGTTCTTCGTGCAAACCGACGGCGTCGTCAACTATTTGAATCGCAAAGGACAGGAGCTCTTCAACGGACTGTCGTCGCAGATCGGATTCGGAGCGGCGGAGTTCGTCGGCGGTACGGTCGACCGCCTGTACCGTCATTTTCCGGAGTTGCAGCCGGTCGTCCGCAACTGCCAGGTGCCGGCGCAGGTCCGCCTCCAACTCGAAGACGACTACTACGACGTCACCGTCGCGCCGGCCTTCGACAACCAGGGACAACGCATCGGCTCGTTTCAGACGTGGAACCACGCAACCGAAAGCCGCTTTCTGAACAGCATGCGTTCGATGATCGAGCGCATGCCGACGAACGTGATTCTGGCGAACAGCGACCTCGTCGTCACCTACATGAACAGCGCCTCGATCAAGAAATTGACCGAACTGGAACAATATCTGCCGGTCCGGGTGCGAGAAATCGTCGGTCGGAACATCGACGATTTCCACAAGAATCCGGCGTTTCAGCGCGGCATTCTGAAATCACCCAAGAATCTGCCGCATCGCGCTCAGATTCAGGTCGGACCGGAAACCCTCGACCTGCTGGTCAGCGCGGTCAACGACGAAAACGGCGATTACATCGGACCGATGGTGACGTGGGAAGTCATTACCGAGAAGGTGAAACTCGATAAAGAAGTCGCCCGCATTCAAAGCATGATGGACAACATTCCCATCAACGTCATGCTCGCGAATCTCGACTTCGAACTTATCTATATGAATCCGGCGTCGAGGAAAACCCTGAAGGGGATCGAACACCTGCTCCCCCGGCCGGTCGATCAACTCATCGGTCAGAAGATCGATATCTTCCACAAAAACCCGGAACATCAACGACGGTTGCTGTCGAATCCCAGCAATTTGCCGCACCGCACGCGCATCAAACTGGGCGAGCACACGCTCGAATTGCTCGTCTCGCCGATCAACGACAAGGCGAACAACTATACCGGTGCGATGGTCACCTGGTCGGTCATTTCCGAGCAGGTCAAAATGGCCGACGACTTCGAACGCGACGTGAAAGGGGTCGTACAGATCGTCACGGCGGCTTCGACGGAAATGACGGCCAGCTCCAAGAGCATGGCCAACATGGCCGAAGAAACCGCACGCCGCTCGCAAGTGGTCGCCGCCGCCAGCGAACAAGCGACCCGCAACGTCGAAACGGTGTCATCCGCGGCGGAAGAATTGAGCGCGTCGATCAGCGAAATCGCCCGCCATGTGCAGAGCGCCTCGCAGATGACGTCGCAGGCCGTGAAACAGGCCGACGAGACGAACAATACGATTCGCGAACTCGGACGTTCGAGCAGCGAAATCGGGCAGGTGATCAAGGTCATCACCTCGATCGCCCAGCAGACCAATCTGCTGGCACTAAACGCGACGATCGAAGCCGCCCGTGCCGGTGAGGCGGGCAAAGGCTTCGCGGTCGTGGCGAACGAAGTGAAAGAACTGGCCCGTCAGACCGCCAAGGCGACGGAAGAAATCAGCCAGAAGATCGGTGCGATTCAAACCGCAACCAACGTCGCCGTCGAAGCGATCGGCGAGATCGGCGAAAGCATCTCGAAGATCAACGAAATCTCGACGACGATCGCCGGCGCCGTTGAAGAACAGACCGCCGCGACCAACGAAATCTCCCGCAACGTCTCCGAAGCCGCCCGGGGGACGGCGGAAGTCTCGAACAACATCGTCGGCGTCTCTCAAGCCGCCGACGAAAGCGGGAAGTCGGCCTCGGATATCCTGTCGGCGTCGGAGAGCCTGTCGAGCGAATCGACGCGGCTCGATCAAGTCACCTCCGACTTCCTGGAACGCATGAGAAAACTGTAGGCGGCACACCGGATTGAACGAAACGGACTCCCTGGGAACCGAAATGACATGAAAACGATTCTGATCGTAGATGATTCGAGAGCCGTCCGATTGGTGTCGCGGCGGTTGATGAGTTCTCTCGGTTTCGAAGTGCTCGAAGCCGAGAATGGCGAGGATGCACTGCGCGTCGTGCGGAATAACAACGCCATCGACGCGGTGCTGCTCGACTGGAACATGCCGATTATGGATGGCATGCAATTTCTGCAGGCGCTGCGGAACGAACCGTTGCCCACGCAGCCGGTCGTGGTGATGTGTACGACCGAAAACGACATGCCGCGGATCGTCCAGGCCATGCAGGCCGGCGCCAACGAGTACATCATGAAGCCGTTCACCGAAGACATCATTCGCGAAAAACTGCAGGAGACGGGTGTACTGTGAGTTCGTCCAAAATACGAGTTCTCATCGTCGACGACTCCGCCGTCGTGCGTGGACTGCTGTCCCGCGCGCTGCAGTCGGACGGTCAAATCGAAGTCGCCGGAACCGCCATGCATGGACAGTCGGCGATCTCGCATTTGCGAAGACAGCTCGTGGACGTCGTGCTCATGGACGTTGAAATGCCGGTGATGGACGGACTGACCGCGCTCGGGATTATACTCAAGGAATTTCCGAAACTCCCGGTCGTCATGGTGAGCAGCCTGACGCAGGCCGGCGCCGAGACCACGGTCCAGGCGCTGTCGCTGGGCGCCGCGGGATGCATCGCCAAACCGGCGACGTCGAGCACGTCCGAAAGCATTTCGCTGTTGGTCGACGAACTCGTGCCGATGATCAAGGCACTCGCCAATCCCTCCGCCGATCCGCTTGTGCCGCCGCATCGCTCCGCGGGTTTCACAGCGGCGACGACGGGATGGAGATCGTCCTCGTTATCTCCGACGGCCGATGCGCCGGCGCGCATGCCGAAAGATTTTACTCCGCACGTCGTGGTGATCGGCTCCAGCACGGGCGGACCCCGCGCCCTCACCGAAGTGCTGACGAATCTGCACCCCGATTTTTCTCTGCCGATTTTAATCGTGCAGCACATGCCTCCGATGTTTACGCCGCTACTGGCGCGGCGACTCGAACTCGAATGCAGCCGGCCGTGCCGCGAAGGAACGAACGGCAGCCCGATCGAAGGCGGGCACATGTACGTCGCCCCCGGCGATTTTCATATGGAAATCGCGCGTCGAGGCGAGCAAATGATGACGATTCTGCACCGGAACGAACCGGAACATTTCTGTCGCCCGTCGGTCAATCCGCTGTTTCGCACCGCCGCCCAGTGGTACCGCGGCAACGTGCTCGCGGTGATGTTGACGGGGATGGGAGACGACGGCATCGAAGGAACGCGCGAAATCGCAGCCGGAAACGGCTACGTGATTGCACAGGATCGGGCCTCCAGCATCGTCTGGGGCATGCCGGGGGCCGTCGTCCGCGAACGTCTGGCTCATCAAGTCCTGCCGCTGGATATGATCGCACCGACACTCAATCGCATCTGTTGTACGGAAAACGCTACATTATGAATCCCGCCGACTACGATTTTCTCACGCAGTATCTTCACACCTGTTCCGGCTTAGCCCTCGGATCGGGAAAAGAATACCTGCTCGAAGCCCGATTGATTCCCCTGGCACAAAGCTGGGGCATCTCCGATCTGGCAGAGCTGATTTGCGCGCTGCGGAAAAATCAAGACGAACGGCTCGGCAAAGCCGTCATCGAATCGATGACGACCAACGAAACGTCGTTCTTTCGCGATAAACATCCGTTCGAGGAAATGCGCAACACGCTGCTCCCCGCGATCATCCATTCGCGGCAGATCCCTCGCCATTTTCGCATCTGGAGCGCCGCCAGTTCGACCGGGCAAGAGGCGTACTCGCTGGCGATGATGCTGCACGAATTCTTTCCCGACGTCGTCAAAAACTGGCGCATCGACATCGTGGGGACCGATATTTCACAAAACGCCCTCGCCCTGGCGAAAGAGGGAATTTATTCGCAGTTCGAAGTGCAGCGAGGCCTGCCGATTCAATATCTGATGAAATATTTTGCGCAGGTCGAACGCGGCTGGCAGATCAAGCAGGAAATCCGCAGCATGGTTTCCTTCAAACCGTTGAACCTGCTCGAAACCTTCCAATATCTGGGTCCGTTCGACGTCATTTTTTGCCGCAATGTGCTGATATACTTCAATGCGACGAATAAGAAACTGATCCTCGACCGCATCGCCAAATGCCTGCGTCCCGATGGATATCTCATCCTCGGAGCCGCCGAAACCGTGCTGGGAATCACCGAAACGCTGCGCCGCGAAACCGGTTTCCGCTCGGTGATCTACATCCCGAACACCGCCGCACCGGCCTGCGCCTAGCCACCCTGTCACTCCTGCCATCGACTCGCCGTTTCCTCCTCAACTCTCATCGGTCGCCGTTCGTCGTTCCGCAGCCTCTTCCTCGGTGTAACTATTAGCCGAGGGTGCATGTCAGCTTTTGTTTTCTTCTGGTTTTAAGCTGGCGAGTTTGGGGCG
>JBBECD010000254.1:0-54205 GCA_040881995.1 Planctomycetaceae bacterium | reverse complement strand
CTTATACGCACGCGGAGGCATTTGTGTTGGCACGGGGTGCGCAATGCGGGTTAGCCCCCGGCGACTCCGCCGGGGGTTTGATATGCGCGCCGAATTCCCCCGGTCATTGACTGTCATTGACCGGGGGCTAAAAGAAAGCGCGCCGCGCACGCTTGAAATTTTTTCACCGCCGCATCACAATACAGACGTCCATCGATCGTCACCCTGGAACAGACATCATGCCCTACGACGAAAATCTGGCGAAACGCATTCAGCCTCTGTTATCGCGGAAGAAAGGCTACTCGGCCAAAAAAATGTTCGGCGGACTCGGCTATCTGCTCAACGGCCACATGTGCGTCGGCATCTGGAAAAACAGCCTTATCGCCCGCGTCGGCCCCGAGGCGTACGAACAGGCCCTCGCCGAACCGACGGCCCGCGAATTCGACATCACCGGGCGAGCCATGACCGGCTGGGTCATGATCGAACCCGACGGTCTCGCCAAAGATAGCGAGCTCAAATACTGGGTCACGCTCGCCGCCAAATTCGCCGGTTCGCTGCCGCCGAAACCGAAATGAGATGTGATCTGTTTCACGGAAGTTTATTTGCGAGTCGTCTAATATCATACTCGTCGAACCCATTGCTTTATGATCGCGGTCTAACACGGCACAGATTGGGAGCAGACGTAACATGGCCAGAACCGTCCTCGGTATCGTCGCCGCGCAAATCGTCCTTTATTTGTGGGGCTTCCTCGTCTGGGGGCTCGGTCCGTACCGGGAGGCGATCTGGAAAAAGCCGACCGACGACGACGCGGCTCAACAATCGCTGTTGACGTATTTTCCCACCGAGGGGACGTACTTCGTGCCGAGCGCACAGGAAGACGGCGAAAAAATGGAAAAGTTATACAAAGACGGTCCGCTCGTCATGGTCCACGTCCTTTCGATCAGGGGAAAACCGGTCGCCGATATGTCGGTGATGATCAACGGCTTTTTCTGGAACTTGCTCGTCATCGTGCTGATCGCGATCTGGATGAAGCGGTACGCGCATGCCTTTCCCACGTATGGCGAGCGATTCGGTTTTGTCGCTTTCGCCGGAGTTATCGCCGCGGTTCTCATCGACGGCGGGGGGGTGGCCTGGTGGCGGATGGACATCCCTTGGAAAATATATCAGGGACTGTACGATGTATCGGTCTGGGTGATCGCCGGTGCGATACTGGCGGCGTGTATCAAGCCGTCGTCATCCGTCCCCCGCACCAGCGAGACGCCTGCGTCGCCGCCGATCTGAATTAATTCGCCGCCGTTCCTTATTTCTTCATGCCGTTCGATCAACATCCGTTATGCCGCGTATCAACTTTACTCCGCATCTGCAACATCATCTCGACTGCCCGCCGCAGGACGTGACAGCGGCGACGCTGCGCGAGGCGCTGGAGATCGTCTTCCAGTCCAACCCCCGGCTGCGGAGTTATCTGCTCGACGATCAGGGACATTTGCGAAAACACGTGACGGCGTTTATCGATTCGATACCGATTAAAGACCGCGTTAACCTCAGCGACGACGTCAGCCGGGCCAGGGAAGTTTATATGCTGCAAGCGCTGTCGGGTGGATAGAATGACGAATTCCTAAATCCTAATGACTAACGAAATCCCAATTCCCAATGACTAAATGCCGAAGGAATTATTGGGACATTAGTCATTGGGAATTCGTTAGGCATTCGTCATTAGTCATTCCCGTCAGGGGACGATTCACAATTCACAACCATAAACACAATAGAGGAGCATTATGAGCGATCGCATTCAAGTCGGCACCAAGAAGGGATTGTTTACTCTCGTCCGTCACAACGCGGGCTGGAAAATCGATAAGGTCGACTTCCTCGGCTCGCCTGTCACCATGTGCCTGAAAGATCCCCGCAACAATTTTTCGTACGCCGTGCTCACGCTCGGGCATTTCGGGGCCAAGCTGCACCGCTCGGTCGACGGCGGCCAGACGTGGGAAGAATGCGGCTTGCCGGCGTATCCCGAAGGAAGCGTCTTCGCCGGCATGCCCGCTGAGGACGGCATGCCTACGACCAAACCGGCAAGTCTGAAGGAAATCTGGATTCTCGAACCCGGCGGACCCGATCAGCCCGAACTGCTCTGGGCCGGCACGATTCCCGGCGGGTTGTTCCGCTCGAACGACAACGGCATGACTTGGGAACTCATCCCATCGCTCTGGGATAATCCCGAACGGATGAAATGGTTTGGCGGCGGCAAAGACGAACCGGGTATCCATTCGATCTGCGTTCACCCGAACGACAGCAGACGCATACTGCTCGGTATCTCCTGCGGCGGCGTCTGGTCGACCAGCGACGCCGGCGCCACCTGGGAACGACTGGGACAAGGCCTGCGGGCCGAGTACATGCCGCCGGAACTCGCGTATGACACCGCGAGTCAGGATGGCCATCGCATGGTCCGCTGCGCGAGCGCCCCCGACAACCTCTGGATTCAACACCACAACGGCATCTTCAAATCGACCGACGACGCGCACAACTGGACCGAAATCACCGACGTCAAACCGTCGGCGTTCGGCTTCGGCGTCGCCGTCCATCCGCACGATCCCAAGACCGCCTGGTTCGTTCCCGGTAAGAAAGATGAGTTCCGTTACCCCGAAGAAGGAAAACTCATCGTCACCCGCACCCGCGACGGCGGCGAGACCTTCGAACAACTCACCAACGGTTTGCCGCAAGATCATTGTTACGATCTCGTCTACCGTCATGCATTAGAAGTCGACGAGACGGGGGAGCGTCTGGTCTTCGGCTCAACCACCGGCGGCCTCTGGACCAGCGACAACGGTGGCGACAGTTGGACGCTGCTGCCGAATCGCCTGCCGCCAATTTATGTCACGCGGTTTTGTTGAGCAGCCGAGCGTTTTCTTTTAGCCCCCCGGCGAGTCGCCGGGGGGACCGATGCGCGGCAATTCCCCCGGTCATTGACCGGGGGCCAAATTACAGATAGCACTTTGCACGGCGACTTCACATCACAATCGAAAAAACAGCCGATTCTTCTCCAAGTATCTGAGGAACACCCAACACGTCGACAAATACGCCACAGTCGCAGCGACGAGCATCATGGGCGGCACGTCGCGCGGGACGAAGGGGCTCACCGCCGTGTCGACGAAACCGTGGATGATGTAACCGGCCAGCGCGTTCACCCCCAGCGTGAGAAACACGCCCAGTTGATGTCCGCCGATGTCGCAGAGCACGATGAACAATGCATAAACGGCGAGCGAAAGTCCCGCGCCGAAAATCAAATACGTGATGCTCCCCGACCGCTGGCTCATCGTGAAGAGATTTCCATCTGGCGGCTTCTTATCGACGTACACCAACGGCGGCTCGGCGAGTGAGAACGTCAATCTTTCGGACGTTTCACCATGTCCCATCGGCGATAGATGCAGCGACGACAACGCGTAAGCCAGCAGCATCAACGCCACGCCGCGCGAGAAACACCAGCGAAACGCGGCGAGTGCACTGCGGCTGCGGACGACGTCGTATGCCAGCGAACCGGCGAGCAGCGGGATCGTCCACGTCAAGAATCCCAGCGGGCCGCCGTCGATGCCGTTGGGGGACGTGTTAACCCATTCGTAGTTGAACCAGTACGACAGGCCGAAATGCAGCAGTCCCGACGCGACGGCGAACGCGACGCGAACCGCCGCCCCCGCCGTAATCACCGGCAGCACCCACAGCGACGTGACGGCGATGTGCGTCAGCGTCTGAAACAGATTTCGTTTGAACTCCGAGATCAGCACGTCGTGCAAATTCGCCGTCCCGAGTTCCGACCACGTCTGGAAGCCGTCTCCCAGCGGATAGATCACGAACGCGAGCAACAACAGCCCGAGATTGCGACGGACGACCTTGCCATACGCTTCGGTTCTGTCGCCCGATTCCAACCGCCGTAACAGCGTCAGCCGATAGGCAAAACCTACCGCGAATAAAAACTGCGGCATGATCGTGTCGGCGTAACTGCAATACGTGTGATGATGCTTCAGCACCAGCGGCGTAACGGCGAACCCACCGACGAAGTTGACGACGAACATCCCGAATACCGTATAGCCCCGAAATTGATCGAGCGACACAATGCGGGAGGAGGGGACGTCGTGTTGCGTCATCGTGATTCGTTCCCTCGTTCTTTCCTCGTTCCCAAGCTCCGCTTGGGAACGCAAGTCTTCGAAGCTCTGCTTCGCTCTTAAATTTTTTAGCCCCCCGGTCAATGACCGGGGGGACTTCTCACGATCGATACCCCCGGCGACTCGCCGGGGGTTAAAAGAGAAAGTGAAGCGCTCCGCTGCGGAAACCCTCCGCGTCGCGGCTAACCGAAAACCCAATTACTTCGTCCCCGACAGCGCCGCCTTATCCGCTGCCGAGCGTTCCTTCACGCGAACCAGCTTCTGTGCCCGTTCGCCGTAGATGTCGCCGATATAGATGTTGCCGTGTGAATCTTCGGCGATGCAGTGCACGCCGAACGTTTCGCCCGGCTTGAGTTCTTCACCAGTGGGAAGATCGGCTTTACGCACGCCGAGCGGCCAGGTCCAGACTTGCTTCACGCGGCCTTCGGTGGTGAACCGCATCAGCATCTGGTCTTTGACTTCGGGATACTTTCCGTCGCGCAGCCACCAGTGCGGACTCGAACCGCAGACCAGAATCTCATCGTCAGCCGTCATCGTGAGCGCCCAGGGCATAATGATCCCGCCCCAGACATCGAGCGATTTGCCGCTCTGATCGAAAATCTGAATGCGGCCGATGTTGCGGTCGGAAACGTACAATCGTCCTTTGGAATCGAGCACGATCGAATGCGGCAACACGAACTCACCCGGTTTGGTGCCGTATTTGCCCCACGTCTTGATGAATTTCCCCGTCTTGTCGAAGTGCACGACCCGGCGGTTGCCGTAACCGTCGGTGACGAAGACGTCCCCGGCCGGCGTAATCGCCATGTCGGTCGGCCGGTAAAAATGCGATTCGTCTTCGCCCGATTGCTCACGGGTGCCGAGCGTCAACAGCAGTTCGCCCTCCGGCGTGAATTTCTGAATCACGTGCGCCCGAAAGTCGGCGACCCAGACGTTTCCTTCGCGATCGATGCGCAGTTGATGCGGGCCGATGAACATCCCCCGGCCCCACGTGCGGACGAACGTGCCATCCGGTTTGTAGATCTGAATCGGATCGTCGCCGCGCTGCAGCACCCAGACGTTGTCGTCGGCGTCGACGGCGATCCCCGCGACCCCGCCGGTGCTGGAGATCCCCTCCGGCCGCTTCGGCCATTCGGAGTCGACGTCGTATTCGGCGAAGATGGGGTCTAGGGCGTCGTTGGGTGCGTCCTGTCCGCTCGCCGAAAACGTGGTGGCGAATGTTAAGAACAAGATGCTTATCGTCAGAACAATCGACTTCATGAATTCACCGTTTTTTGCGAACGTAAGTATGATAGAGCCACCAGAACCAGGTCGCCGAAGGAATCAGAACCAACGCCGCTATCGCGTAACTGGCGATCATGTTCTCGAAACCATATATGAGACTTCCTAAGCATGCGAAAAATAAGTACGGCAAACCGATCCACACAGTAAGCGTCAACATGATGAGCGAGACAATCGATTTGCTCATGAGTGTGTCACCCACCTGAGAAGCGCTCCTCGACGGAAACCCTTCGCGTCGCGGCTAACCGAAGATGCCTTCTTCTTGCCGACTCTTGTCTCTCGTCCCTCGACTCGCCATCATCAATGATGATACCAGCATAAGCTCACTCAACTCAAATATCCATAGGAGCGAAATCATGCAAGTCGCTTACATTACACAAACCGGCGGTCCCGAGGTCATTCAGATCGGCGAGCAGCCGGTGCCCGAACCGGCGGCGACGCAGGTGCTCGTCAAAGTCCACGCGGTTGCGGTCAACCCCATCGACACGTACATCCGCAGCGGAGCCGTCGCGCTGCCGATCGAATTTCCCTATACCATCGGCTGCGATCTCGCTGGCGTTGTCGAAACGTGCGGGGCGAACGTCAAGCGTTTCAAGCCCGGCGACCGCGTGTGGGGGAGCAATCAAGGCCTGTTCGGCCGCAAGGGATCGTTCTCTCAATTCGCCGCGGTGGATGAAGACTGGCTGTATCCGATTCCCGAGAAACAGTCGTTCGACGAAGCCGCCGCCGCGGCATTGGTCGGCATCACCGCGCATCTCGGATTGTTCCTGCACGCCAACATGCAGCCGGGAGAAGTTGTGTTCGTCAACGGCGGCACCGGCGGGGTCGGGTCGGCGGTCGTGCAACTCGCCAAAGCGAAGGGGGCCAAAGTCATCGCCACCGTCGGGTCGGACGAGAAGAAAAAACTCTGCGCGAGTTGGGGAGCCGATTGCGTGCTCGACTATCATTCCTCCACGCTCGATGACGACATCAAAAAATTCGCCGATGCGAACGGCGGGCTTGACATCTGGTGGGAAACGCAGCGCGAGCCGACGTTCGATCGCACGGTCGCATTGCTGTCGCGCCGCGGCCGCATCGTGCTGATGGCGGGGCGCACCGCCCGGCCCGAATTTCCGGTCGGCCCTTTCTACGTGAAGGATCTCAAGCTCGCCGGTTTCGCGATGTTCAACGCATCGCCTGCGGAACAGCGCGTCTGCGCGACCGATCTGAATGAACTCGCCAGCCAGGGAAAATGGAATCTCCCGATCGGTGCGACGTTCCCATTGTCGCAAGCCGCCGACGCTCATCGATTGCAAGAGGAGAACACGCTGAACAAGGCGGGGACGCTGCGCGGGAAGATCGTGCTGCATCCGTGGAACTGATCAAGGCGAGCCGGGAGCATAAGCTCCCGGACTTCTCGACATTGAAAGCGCGACCATGCCTGCGATTTTCGAATACCGCCACATCGTGCTCTCCGCTGAAATCGACGAGCAGGGGCACGTCAACAATCTGGAGTTCATCCGCTGGATGCAGACGGCGGCGCTCGGGCACTCGGCGGCTCAGGGCTGGCCCATCGATCGGTATCGCGACCGCAACGAAGGTTTCGTCGCCCGCTCGCACGCCATCGAATATTTACAGTCGGCGTTCGAAGGGGATGAGATCGTCGTGCAAACCTGGATCGCCAATTTCGCCAAAGTGACCTCGCTGCGAAAGTACAAAATCAAACGCCTCCGCGACGACGCCCTCCTCGCGAAAGCCGAGACGAATTGGGCCTACATCAGCTTAACACGGCGTCTCCCCACGCGCATTCCGATAGAGCTCGCGAGTGATTTCATCATCGTGCCGACGGAGGACGAGCCGTAATTGTTTTCCTCCTTCCTCCGCTGCGCCGATCGCGTATAAATCAATAACATGCAAAGACACCCTCATCCGGCCCGCGGCCGCTTTCTCCCGAGAGGAGAAGGGAAAGACAATAAAATGACGAGACCACTTCAACGACGCGCATCTCTGAGCCGTCGGGCGTTCCTGCAGGCCGCGGGCGCGGCTGCGCTCGCGGCAGGGTGTGGTCGATCACCGTCGGACAAACTTCGCGGGCCGCTCGAACGCATGATCGTGCTCGGCATCGACGGATTGGATCCCAACCTGCTGAAACAGTTCATCGCCCAGGGACTCATGCCGAACTGCAAACGGCTGATGGAACGCGGCTCGTATCACACGCTGGCGACCAGCAATCCGCCGCAAAGCCCCGTCGCGTGGTCGAACTTCATCTCGGGGACGAACCCCGGCGGTCACGGCATCTTCGATTTCATCTCGCGCGACCCCGCCACGATGAAGCTGTTTCACTCGACCACCAAACTCGTCTCCGGCGGCGAGCCGATCAAACTCGGGAAGTACGTGATTCCCACTGCCGCGGGCCGCATCGAAAATCTCCGCAAGGGGCCAACGTTCTGGAACGACCTCGAAGCCGCCGGCGTCGATTGCACGATCCTTCGCATCCCCGCGAACTTCCCGCCGACCGGCGAGGAAGCGACGTCGCTCTCGGGCATGGGGACGCCCGATATTCAAGGAGGTTACGGCATCTTCACGTGGTTCACCGACGACATCAAAACCCGCAGCCGCGACGTCGCCGGCGGCCGTATCGAACGCGTTCCCATGAAGAACCACGTCGCCGAATGCCGGTTGTACGGCCCGCCGAATGAATTCGTCGAAGGGAGTCCGCGGGCCGAACTCCACTTCAAAGTCTATCGCGACCCCGAACGAGACGCGGCGAAGATCGTCATCGGCGACAAAGCGGTCGTGCTGCAAGAAGGCGAATGGAGCGATTGGGTGCCGGTCCGGTTTACGATTCTGCCGTACGCCGCCGAGGTCTCGGGCATCTGCCGGTTGTATCTCAAGAGCGTGCATCGCCCGTTCGGGTTGTACGTTTCGCCCGTCAACATCGACCCGGCCGATCCCTCGGTCCCGATCTCGACTCCCCCCGATTACTCGCAAAGGCTGGTCAAAGAGCTCGGCTACTTCTACACGCAGGGGATGATCGAAGACACGCACGCCCTGTCGATGGGCGTGCTCGATAACAACGAATACCGCGAACAAGCGATGTTCGTGCACGACGAGCGGATGCGGTTTTTCGAGCACGAACTTGCCCGGTTCAACAACGGGTTTCTGTTCGTCTATTTCTCGACGCTCGATCTCAGTTCGCACATGTTCTGGCGGACGATGGACCCGCTGCATCCGCTGTACTCCGAAGAACTCGCGAACACGCAGGGGGATTTTCTCGCCGAGCTGTACGGCAAAGTCGACCGCGCCGTCGGCATGGCGCTCGATCGCTTCGACAAGAACAGTTGGGTGATGGTGATGTCGGACCACGGCTTCACGTCGTTCCGCCGGCAATTTAACTTGAACAGTTGGCTGCTCGATCAGGGTTACCTGCATACGAAAGGCCCGGCGAAGCGAGACGGTTCGACACTGTTCGAAGGGGTCGACTGGGAACGAACGCTCGCCTACGGCGTGGGCCTCAACGGTTTGTATTTGAACACGCAGGGCCGCGAAGCCCACGGCCCGGTGAAACCCGGCGACGAAGCGAACGAATTGGCGAACGAACTCGCCACGCGACTGGGTCAGGTGAAGGATCCCGATAACGACGAGCCGGTGATTTTCAAAGCCCACCGCTCGCAAGACATCTATCAAGGCCCGCACGCCGCCGACGGCCCCGATCTCATCATCGGCTACAACCGTTTTTATCGCGCGAGTTGGGACACGATCTTAGGCGGCTTCCCGCGCCAGCACGTCCTCGACAACACCGACAGTTGGAGCGGCGACCACTGCATCGACCCCAGTTTCGTCCCGGGGATTCTTCTGAGCAACCGGCCATTGAAAAGAGACACCCCCCGCCTGGAAGACCTCGCCCCGACGATCTTAGCAGGGTTCGATGTCAAGCCGCCGGACGGGATGACGGGGAAGAGTCTTCACTAGCCCGAAGCGCAGGCGAGGGTTCTTCATCCTTCTCCCTCTGGGAGAAGGTGGCCGCAGGCCGGATGAGGGTGGCTTTTGATTTTCCCGTCTTGTTCCGACAGGCATAGCACGCCAATACCTGAGATCATTTCATCCACTCATCGATTTGTTCGAACTCCATAACCTTCGCCAAGCGTCTTGCTAATTCGAGTATCGAATCGTCTCGATCACTGCCCTTTTTGTACGATTGATCCAAGATGTGGTACGTTCCGCCTCGCAGCCCTTGGCATCGCCAGGTGAATGCGGTTGTCGATCTAGAATTTTGAATGAGCAGTTTCCTTCGTCGCCACCACCTTAAGAATTTCGAATTCGTTTCGGTGTCAATTTGAAGGTATTCGTTAATCGATGAGGGTTGATTCCAAAAACCTGTCTCCAAAAGGGGCTGAATTTCCAGCCATTCGTGTGAATCGAGCGAACGGCGTTGTGGGTCGGTCCATTCCGCATTTTCTTCTGTTTTCTTTCGTCGCAAGGCGGCTTCGCACCAATCGCCATCTCGTTCGATCCGAATTAAGATTTCTTCCGCGTGCCGAATTTGAATGTCATTTCGACGTTCACCGAAACGAACCAAACTCGCTTCGTACCATTCGTCAAATACGTCTAATGGTTCAAAAACTTGCTCACCATTGAAGGGATGCTTTTCCCAAGGACGAATCGCAGTCGTCGGGGCGGAACCTTTCAGGTTCCACCCCGCATTGATATACCGCGGTAAATCGCGTGCAATTTGCGTCCATGTGACATCAGATCCCAGCAGTACGAGCCCGTTGTGTGAAGCGTCCCAAATACCATACTGTTTTTCGATCGGCATCCAGTTCAAAAGGCCGATGGGTTCGTAATCGTCACACGAAGCGATAAGACTGACACCCTGGACCAGGTAACAGCCCAATTCATCGGCGTGCGGATCGTCGGGGGCTGTATCTCCATCCAGATTTTGACTAAATACGGGAAAATACTGCAGACGGAGCTGATCAAGTGGATGAAACGAAATGACTCCCGCTTCGCATTTCTTTGGATCATAGTCGACTTGGCGTCGATCCTTCAGGAAGGAACTGAGATCATCGGGCAGGTCAAGAGATCGCATGATATGGCTCTCCATACGAGTTCGTTTTGCTTTGAAAAGAACGAAGACAGATAGAGCATCGAAGACCTTGCGTTCCCAGCGAGGGGATGCGGAGCATCACGGGGCGACGCCGATATGCAGAGCCGTGCCGTCTGGTCGGGGCTAGCGCTCCGCGATGCGTCGCGGCTAACCGGCGGTCCCCGCTTTCACAAATAATCCTCCCGAATCGGACTAAACACATCCAGCGCCTGCAGGCCTTCTTCCATCGCGATTACTTTATGCACGGCTCCGCCGGGGATGCGGTACATCTCGCCGGGGGAGAGCAATCGCTCTTTGCCGTCGACTATAAATCGGCCGCGGCCTTTGATCACTATGCCGCATTGTTCGTGCGGATGCGAATGCGACTCGACGATCGCCCCTGGCTCGAAGTCGACGAGGCTGAGCATCATCTTCTCCCCCGCCGCGGTCTTGATGCGCACGCCGGGGAAGATCGTGTGCGTCGAACAGGCATCCATGTCGATGAAGGGATCGAACATTGTTTGGTCCTTGGGAGTGGAGAGGGGGAGACAAGGAGACCTGGAGACAAGGAGAAAGAAACAGCCGGGACACCGTGTTGTTTGGGCTCCTTGTCTCCAAGTCTCCCCTTCTCCTTGTCTATTTTTTCATCGCAAGAGCGATGAAAAAATCCTCCCGCCGATGTACTCGGCGTCGTCGGCGAGTTGTTCTTCGAGTCGCAGTAACTGATTGTACTTCGCCAGGCGTTCGCTGCGGGCGACTGAGCCGACTTTGAGTTGGCCGATGCCGGTTCCCACAACGAGGTCGGCGATCGTGGTGTCTTCGCTCTCGCCGCTGCGGGCGGAGATCACCGGCCAGAAGCCGGAGTCGACCGCCAGCCGCATGGTCTCCAGCGTCTCCCACAGCGTGCCGATTTGATTGAGCTTGATGAGTATGCTGTTCCCCGCGCCGGAGGTGATGCCGCGCGTCAAGCGTTCGGGATGCGTCACGAACAGATCGTCGCCGATGAGTTGCACGCGGTCGCCGAGGCGGTTGGTGAGATTCTGCCAGCCTTCCCAGTCATCCTCGGCGAGCGCGTCTTCGATGCTGATGATTGGGTAACTTTCGACCCAGCGTTCGAGCAGGTCGACCATCTCATCGCTCGATAACTCCGATCCGCCGGTCGCTTCGAGATGGTACGCTCCCTCTTTGTAGAAGTGCGAGCTGGCGACGTCGAGACCGATGGCGACGTCGTCGCCGGGGCGATAGCCGGCCTGTTCGATCGCTTCGAGCAGCAAATCGACCGCTTCGCTGTTGCTGCCGAGCCGCGGTCCGTAACCTCCTTCGTCGCCGACGAGCGTTCCTTCGTAACCCCGTTCGCCGAGGAGTGTGCCGAGTCGGTGATAGATCGTCACGATCCAGTCGAGCGCCTGCGTATAGGTCGTCGCACCGATAGGGAGAACGAGAAAATCCTGAAAGTCGAGATTGCCGCCGGCGTGCAGGCCGCCGGAGATCATATTCACCATCGGCAACGGCAACCGAAACGATTTTTCGAGAGCAGGCACGCGCGAGGTGTAGACGACGTCGCTTTTTACCGGCGGCACCTGTTGCCACAACTGGCGAAAATATTGGGCCGGTGTGAGGTCAAGAGCATCGGCGGCGGCGTAGGCGACGGCGAGCGACACGCCGAGCGCGGCATTGGCCCCGAGGCGCGATTTGTTCGGCGTCCCATCGAGAGCACAAAGTTCGGCGTCGATTGCCTGTTGATCGGCAGCGTCGCGGCCGAGCAGCGCGGCGGCGATGTCGTGACGGATATTATTGACGGCCTGCCGCACGCCGGCCCCGCCGAGCCGCAGTTCGCCGCTGTCGCGGAGTTCGCGGGCTTCGTACGTCCCGGTGCTGGCTCCGCTGGGAACGATCGCGCGAGCGGGACGGCCTTCGGCGCAAGTGACTTCGACTTCAACCGTCGGCCGCCCGCGGCTGTCGAAGACCTCGCGGGCGTGAATCTGCTGAATCCGAGGCACGGGTGGGATCCTCTCGTCGGGTAAGAATGATGCGATGCTTACATCATTTTACCGTATGAGAGGGGAGGAAGGTAGGTTTGGGCGCATGTCCCTCGCTTGCGCTTTTCGAAGTTACGCTTCGGGTTACGATGAAGACAGGTTCCGATTTGCTCGTCGATCGAAGATTGACGACTCGAGGGATAGGCCGCCGGAGCCTCTCGGAAATTTCGTCGTGGAATGGGAAGATCGATTTCATCGTTGTAGAATCAACGCTCGCACAAATTCTCAATCCCGTCTCGGAGACCACCACCATGTTCGCGCGAGTCAACGGTGCTTATCTTTTCTACGACGTCGACGGCGTGCAGTTCGTACCCGACGGAGACCGCATGGCCGAACGGCCTGTCGTCTTTCTGCTGCACGGCGGGCCGGGAGGAGACCACTCGGGGTTCAAAGGAACCGTCGGCAAGCTGACCGACGTGGCACAACTCGTCTACGTCGATCATCGCGGCTCGGGGCGAAGCCATCCGTGTGATCCGAGCACTTGCACGCTCGAACAAAACATCGACGACGTCGACGGACTGAGACAATCGCTCGGGCTCGAACGGATCGTCGTGCTCGGTTCATCGTACGGCGGGATGGTCGCCCAGGGCTACGCCATCAAATACCCCGACCGCGTCAGCAACTTGATTCTGGTCGCGACCGCTCCGAGTTTTCGGTTCATGGACGATGCCCAGCTCATTCTCGCCGAGCGCGGCACGCCCGAGCAAATCGCCGTCTGCGAGCGGTTGTGGCGCGGGACGTTCGAGTCGCTCGATCAATTGCACGAATATTATCGGCTGATGGGACCGATGTATTCGCTGAAGTGGGACGAAGAAAAATTCCACGAAAGCTGGGGCCGGGGGATTCGCAACTTCGAGCAGCTCAACTACGGTTTCGGCGGTTTTCTGCGGACGTACGATTTCACCGCGCAATTGAAGACCATTCGCTGCCCCACCCTGGTGATGGGCGGGGCGCACGACTGGATTTGCGCACCGAACCATTCGCGGATTATCGCCGAGCAGATTCGAGGTTCGCAACTGAAGATTTTCGATCACAGTTCGCACAGCATTGCGGCGGACGAACCGGAACAATACCTCGCGGCGGTCCGCGGGTTTTTAACGTATGCACAGTTGTAATGGTTTTCGCGCGAGCCGGGCTTCTGTGCGGGAAGGGGCAGGCTGAAGCCTGTGCTCCTGCTTTCTGTTCGGCGCGGTTTATGTGAGAGACTTCGCGTCAGGTCAATTCGCTCAACCGCAATTGGCGTCCCTTCGCCGTAGTCGGGGCGCTTAAGAGCGGATTCTCGGGGCCGTCCAACGGTTGACCGACGGCGGCCTTGGCCACGCGCTGTTCGGCGTTGGCGGCGTATTCGGGGGAGATTTCGAAGCCGACATAACGCCGGTCGAGTTTTTTCGCGACGACCATCGTCGTGCCGCTGCCGACGAACGGATCGAGCACCAGTTCGCCCGCGTTCGAACACGCACGGATGATCCGCCCCAACAATTGTTCGGGCATTTGACAGCCATGCCAGCCTTTGCGCTCCTTAAACGTTCCCGCGACGCGGGCAAAATACCACGTGTCTTCTTCCGCGGAGAACGATTCGGGAACGTCCTGCGGCCTGAGTATCCAGGTATCATCGGGCAGCCGGCCCTTGGGGTTGGCCCGTTTGTCGCCGTATACGAGTTGCCGCGCGGAAGGAATGCGGAGCTGCGGATCTCCCGCATGGAACGTGAAGGCCGTCGGGTCTTTCACGAAGTACAAGAGATGCGTATGCGACCGCGTGAATTTGTTCGCGCAGTTCACGCCGAACGTGTAATACCAGATGACCCAACTGCGGCACGAAAGCCCGAGTTCGCGGGTGTAAAGGACTTTCAGTTCGGCGGCGAAGTCGTCGCCGATGGCCAGCCAGAACGTGCCGTCGGGTTTGAGCACGCGAATCACCTGCGCGGCCCAATCCTTGCACCACTGCATGTACCCGTCGACCGATTTGCGGTCTTCGTAGAGATCGTATTTGTAGCCGATGTTAAACGGCGGATCGGCGAACACCAGATCGACGCTGCCGTCGGGAAGTTCTTTCATGCCTTCGATACAATCGCGGCGATGAACGCCCTCGGCGATTGCCGATGTGGCATTTGATTCCGTGAGTTCCGAGGCCGGCTGCGCGTCATGGTCATCGTGACTAAAGTTCATGATCGGTGGACGTCCATTTCACTGGATAAGACGGTATGAAGATGCCGAATGTCTACCCGCGGTATTGTTGGCGGTGCGTTACATCTTATCCTTCACCACCGGATTTACCAGCGTGCCGATGCCGGTGATTTCAATGGTTACGATGTCGCCGTTGTCGAGCGTGAATTCGTCGGGGGGGACGATGCCCGTTCCGGTCAGCAGCATCACGCCCAGCGGGAAATCGTTTTCGCGTCCCAACCAGCCGAGCAGCTCATCGAAGTCGCGCACCATCTCGCCGAGGTTCGTTTCTCCCTCGAAG
This sequence comes from Planctomycetaceae bacterium, assembly GCA_040881995.1. Classification (GTDB taxonomy): domain Bacteria; phylum Planctomycetota; class Planctomycetia; order Planctomycetales; family Planctomycetaceae; genus JAQCEJ01. The sequence continues at coordinate 39,226 of JBBECD010000254.1, read as the reverse complement.
GCCAGTTTCCCCTTGCGGGTAATTTTCAGCTTCACGGCGGTCTTCGAGCGATCGAGCGGCGCTTCGGGAATCAGCACGCACGGCCCGAGCGCGCACGCCTGCTTGTACATTTTGGCCTGCGGGAGATACAGCGGGTTTTCGCCCTCGATGTCGCGGGCCGACATGTCGTTGCCGATCGTGAAGCCGACGAGCTTCATGTCGGGGTTGGCGATGAGCGTGAGTTCGGGCTCGGGGACCGACCATTTGCTGTCGGCCCGCACGCGGACCGGCTGATGCGGCCCCGAGACGCGATGCGGCGTCGCCTTGAAGAAAATCTCCGGCCGGGGGGCGGTGTAAACGCGGTCGTAATGCGAGGCGCCGGCCTCCGATTCTTCCATGCGGGCGACCTGGCTGCGCTTGTACGTCACCCCCGCGGCCCAGACTTCCTGATGATCGAGCGGCGACAGAAACGTGACCGACTCTTCCGCCTGGGGATCGGCTTGCGGATCGATCAGAAATTTCGCCAGTCCTTTCGGGTCGGGCGAGTGCAGAATGTCCGAGAGATTGCGACAATTCTCGACTTGATTGAGATCGAGCAAGCGCAGCGTACGATCTTCCCAGACCGCGACTCGGCGTTCGCCGCTCGAAAGCAGCACCTTGGCCAGTCTCATGAGTATTACTTTCTGTGGGGGTGCGAAGCTGGTTTTTTCGACGACGATTTTTGCGAGAACGGGCGCAGCGACTCCAGAGCGGCGAGAGTCCGCTGCATGTCATCTGGCAATGGTGCCTCAAACGCGAGTTTTTTTCCACTCTGCGGGTGTAAAAACTCAAGCCGAAACGCATGCAGCGCCTGCCGCGAGATCAAAAGGTCCGCGGAATCGACGTCGTCGGCTTCACCGGCCTCGTCTGCCGATGACGACTTTGCGGCGTCGGTCAGATCGCGCCGCGACAACGACGGGCGTCCGCCGTAAATGCGATCGGCGACGATCGAGTGACCGAGATGCTGCAAGTGGACGCGCAGTTGATGCGTCCGCCCGGTCTGCGGCAGCAATTTCACCGACGTGAATCCATCGAACCGCGTCAGCACTTCATATTGCGTGACCGCCCGGCGGGCGTTTCCCCCCTCCGAGCAGACCATCATCTTCTCGCGATTGCGGGAATCGACGCAGAGAAAGGTATCGATCACATCCCGGTCGAAATCCATCTCGCCCCAGACGATGGCGCGGTACTCCTTGTAGACTTCGCGGTTCTCGAATTGCTTGCTGAGGAACTGATGCACCTGATTATCCTTGGCGATCACCAGCACGCCGCTCGTATCGCGATCGAGCCGATGCACGATCCCCGGCCGCAGTTGTCCCGCCATGTCGCTCAGCCGGTCGAAGTGAAACTGCAGCGCCCCGGCCAGCGTGCCGCGATAGTTCCCTTTGCCGGGGTGCGTGATCATTCCCGCCCCCTTGTTGATGACGATCAGAAAGTCGTCTTCGAAGAGCACGTCGAGCGGAATGTCTTCCGGGGGGAGACTGCTGTCGGGCGACCGAGGCCAGCGGAGCAGCGTGAGACAATCGTTAACGTGCAGCCGGCGCGACGGTTTCGAGGGAAGGCCGTTGAGCAGCACCGCCTGCTCGGCGACCGCCTGTTGAAACAGCGCCCGGCTGAAATTGGGGAACAGCCGCGAGAGGTAATGGTCGATTCGCCAGCCGTGCGCTCGCGCTTCGACGGTGAGTTGAACCGGCGCAGGGGATGGTGCCTCGTTCATGACGGAACCCGACTATTTTTCAGTGGGTGTCTCGTCGCCGGGGGTTTCGTCGCTCGCTGAGTCATCGCCGGCTGCATCTTCCGAGGGCTCTTCCGTCGTGGCGTCACCCTCTTCCGGAAGCGCAGGGGCCTCGGGCGACGAGGATTCACCCGCGGGAGGCTTCGCCTCGATGGAGTCGTCGTCGCTCGGCTCTTCGCCGGGAATCGCAGGTGCGGTCGTCTCCGGCGCGGACTGGGCCTTGATCTTCAAGACCGAGTCTTGCAGCATTTCGGGGACCGACGGCAGAGTCACCGGCAATTCGAGATCGCTTGGATTCATGCCGTGGAACATGCCGTCTTGCGGTTTCGGCCGGTCGGACGGTTTCGGGTTCTGCTTCGCGTACCAGGCGTAGAAGTCCTGCGTCGCTCCGCTTTCCAGAGATTTGATGCTCTGCTCGGCGTTCTCGCGATAGACGCTGTAAATGGGGTCGGTGAATTCCGTAAGGATTTTTTTGTAGGCGTCGATGGCGGGGGCGACATCGCCCCCCGAGGTCGTCTCGAGGCAGCGGGCCAGCGCGTAGAGAGCCCGCACGCGCAGTTCGCGCGGCAGGTCTTTCTTTTCGACGAGTTCGGTCAGTTTCTCTTTCGCGAGTTTCAGGTCGTTCTCGGCGGCTTGACGGTCGATGAAACTCAGCCTCGTCCCTTCCTGCAAATGAGAGGTGGCTTCGTTCAGCATAGCCCACGCCGCGGGAGTGGTCCCCGGGTACTTTTCGGCGACGGTGGCGAATTCTTCCGCCGAGTCGGCGGTCATCAGGCTCGTCCACGCCGCCGTCTCGGCCTGGCCGACGGTCCCCTGCCACCAGTAAATTCCGGCCGCCAACAGCACGACGGCGATCAATCCCATAAGTATCTTGCTGCCGTGCTGCTCGAAGAACGGAGCCACCTGGTTGGCCAGATTTCCCAGTTCGTTTCGCTGCAGTTCGTGCCGATGTTCGCTTTTCATGAGCTTCTCAATAACGAAGGATTTCTTTGATTCTTGGCGCGAGTATAGGCTGCTCCGAAAAAGGCGTCAACAGAGAGTGAAAGGTCGAGGGTCCAGAGTCGAGGGTCCAGGGCCAGACGGTCTGAGGAAGGACGGGAGTTTCCTCCCTGAATGTGCATTTTTCTGGCCCTGGACTCTGGACCCTCGACTCTGGACTTTTCCGCGATCGTGATAAAGCGGTATGATACGCTGCGACTGCTCCCTTCCGTATCTCCCGCTGAACCCGTGTTAAAGCGAATTCGATGGCCAAGACTGTGCCCGAACCTGTCACCGAAACGTACAGCATTGCCCTGCTCGAAGTGGGGAATCTCTGCCCCTCGCTCATCGTCGCCGATCGCATCCTCAAGTCAGCCGGAGTCCGGCTGCTGGGGATCGAAAGCACCGATGGCACGGCTCAATGCATTAAACTCGCCGGCCGCACGTCCGACGTCACCGTCGCCGCTCAACGGGGCAAAGAGATCGCCGAGCAGATGGGGAGCGAGACGATGCTGGCGATCATGCCGGCCCCGCTCGACGTCACCCGCGACCTGGTCAACTCTCCCCCCGTTTACAGTCCCCTGCTGGGGATTTACGATTATCGCATACCGAAAGAGGAACACATGAGCTCATCCGATGCGTTGGGATTGCTGGAAACTCAAGGACTCGTCGCCGCCCTGCACGCGACCGACGAGATGCTCAAATCGTCCAATGTGACGCTCGTCGGCAAAGAGAAAATCGGCGCGGCGTACGTGACGATCGTCGTCCGCGGCGACGTCGCCGCAGTGCAGACCGCCATCGAAACCGGAAAAGCGACGGTCGCCCGCCTCGGGGGCAAATTGATCATGGGGGACGTCATCACCCGCCCGCACCCCGAACTGGCGGCCCTGCTTCCCAAATAGTCCGCGCTGACGGTTCCGGTGATTTGTTAGCGTGACAATGCTTCACGTGAAACAGTCCGTTTGAGAATGCCGGCGCTGTTTGAAAAACGCGATGCCGGCGATATCACAGCGACTCGAAAAGAAACGAAGGATGAAGTTTCCCCCAATCATCAGCCGATGGTATTCGATGATTCTTCGTCCTGGTGCGAATTGGATTCAGCAACGATCGGCCGCTGCCGCGGCGGTCTGGATCGTCCTCTTCTTCATCGCCTTCTTCAGCTTCGATCTGCCCAACAGCACTCCGAAGACGTCGCGCTGGGATGTCGCTTCGAATTTGCATTTCTTGTATCTCGAACTCGTCGACCCGCTCGATGACGATGCGGGCAAGAACAGCGGCTGGCGTTTTTTTCCGCAGCGGCTCCTCCCGCTCGGAACGGCATTGTTCCTGCTCGTCGGAGCGGGAAGCCTGGGGGGACTGCTGCTCCGCTCAATCGTTCCCCGAAATCGTTTGACGCTCGGTGAGTTCCTCTTCTTTGCATTCGCCGTCGGACTCTCGGCGAGTTCGTTGCTCGTGTTGTGCTGCGGATTAAGCGGTTTCCTCTCTCGCGGCTTTATCGGCGGACTGCTCGCCGGCTGCACGATCGTTTCGCTGAGCATTGAAACGTGGTCGAGGGAGGGCTGGATTCGCGGCGCCGCGCATCGACTCCGTCGCTCATGCACCGAGAGCAATTCGATTCCCGCGTCGCATTCCAAAGAAATCCCCTACGAATCGATCATTCGCGTCATCTGCGGCGGAGCGTGTCTGCCGTTCGTGCTGTGCATGCTTCTCGGGGCGTCGCTCCCCTCGACCGATTTCGACGTAAAGGCGTATCACCTCGAAGGGGCGAAGGAATTTTTCCAGAATGGGGAAATCGCATTCCTGCCGCATAACGTTTACACGAGCTTCCCGTTTCTCACCGAAATGCTGCTGCTCGAAGGAATGATGCTGACCGGCGACTGGTGGGTCGGAGCCCTCGCGGGTCAACTGCTGCTGATGGGCTTCGGCCCGCTCACCGGGTGGGGCGTTTTTCTCGCCGGGCGGCGTTGGTGGGGACCGGCCGCCGGCTGGCTGGCGATGCTGATTCATCTCAGCGCGCCATGGACCTATCGCATTTCGACCATCGCCTATGCGGAAGGGGGGCTGACGTATTATCTGTTCGCGAGTTTGTTCGCGGCGCTGCTGATTCGCGATCGGCTCAACGCCGAAGCCGCATTGCAGCCGATTCGCGGCGAATGCCTGCTCGCCGGTCTGCTCGCGGGTTCGGCGATGGCGTGCAAATATCCGGGGTTGATTTCGGTCGTCATTCCGATCGCCGGGTTCGTCAAAGCGATGATGTACCTCGTTGCTCGCCGACGATGTAAACGATTTCTCAGCCGCACGGTGATTCTCAATGCCTCTGCTCTCGGTCTCGGCATCGTCCTCGCCGTCGGACCGTGGCTGATGAAAAACCTCGTCGAGACCGGCAACCCGGTGTACCCGCTGATGTACTCGCTGTTCGGCGGCGTCGACTGGGACGCCGAAATGAACGCGAAATGGATCAGAGGACATAGCACCAAAGAAGGTGATTATTCAATCAACCACCTGGCGATGAACATCATCGACGTCACGCTCAAAAGCGACTGGCTGAGCCCGTTGTTATTCGGCCTCGCGCCACTGGCGCTGTTGGTCCGCAAGCAACGTTCGCTGATTGTGCTCTTGTGGATCTACGGGGCGTATCTGTTCGGCACGTGGTGGCTGCTGACGCATCGCATCGACCGCTTCTGGGTGCCGCTCATTCCGGTCGTGTCGCTTCTCGCCGGTGTCGGTCTGACGTGGAGCGATCATAGGTATTGGGTCCGCACGGCGACCGCCGCCGTCGTGTTTGCGTGGACGTTTAATCTCGGGTTCGTGACGACGGGCCTGTGCGGCAATAATGCCTATCTGCTCGATCTGAACGTGGCCCGCATCAACATGGCGAACATCACGTCGCCCGAAATCGTGCTGCTCAATCACATCGAGATACCGCCCGGCGAAAGCGTTCTCAGCATCGGCGATGCGGAGGTTTTCGACGCCGAGTTTCCGATCAACTATCACACGGTTTTCGATCAGCCGATTCTCGACGACTGGTGGGGCGTGCCTCAGCCGGGGGTGCCGCGCAGCCAATGGCCGCAGCGCGATCCGGCGGAGATCCACTCCGAACTGCGCGAACGCAATATCGCGTATGTGTACGTCAACTGGTCGGAGATTCTCCGCTATCGGATGACGTACCGCTACAAAAGCGTGATGCCCGAGCGATTCGGCGAGAAACGCCCCGGTTATACCGAGTACGTCATCCCCGAGCGGTTTCGCGCATTGCAGCGCGCCGGAGTGTTGGGGCGGAACGTGCCGCAAAATCAGGCGTTCGCCGACTTCGATCGGTTCCCCGGGGATAAACAAAAAGAAATCGAGGACTGGGCGCCGGAGTTGATCGTAACGCTCGACGGGAAGAAATACTTCATCACGTCGGAAATTTTTCCGGTGCGGTAACGAGGAGGGTGTTCGGCCTCGAAACCGCGGCGCGGACAAAAAAAGACCGGAGAACGCCCTTTTCAGCGTTCTCCGGTCCTGTCGTTTTTCAAATGGTCAAATCATCCGTTGGCTCACAGCCAGGTGCCGACCTTGATGAAAGCGTAATCGACGGCGTTCAGCGTTGCCGACGGGGTCTGGCCCGGTTGCGAGCGTGCGGTAATCACGTCGAACCCGGTCAGTTTATCCTGCTGCGCGCTGCGCGTGAGCGTCAGTTCGCTTCCCTGGCCGAATACCGTATCGAGCGTTCTGATATCCTTGAGATCGGCTTCGTCGTGTCCGGTGCTGGCGATGATGGCCAGAAGTTTGAAGTCGATCGCCTGGTTCAGGTAGGCGTTGCCGCCGATCATTCCGGTCATGGTGCCGGTGTTCGCCGTCCCGACGTACCGGTCGTTATTGGCGGAATCGAAGATCGTCCCCGTGTCGTTACCGCCGGCAACCGCGTACGCGAAGACGTTATCGAACCGGTTGGCGATGTTATCGAAACCGGACCCCGTCAACGACGTGCGGTCGGGCCGGCTGACGAGCGTGTCGTCTCCCGTCGAACCGTACAGCGAAGCGATATCGAAGCCGCCCATGTCGGCGAAGGCGTTAACCTGTTCGAATCGCGAGACGGAGTTGTAGAAGCCCGTCCCCTGCATCTGGCTGCGCGTGTCGCGCCCGAGGAATCGATCGTTTCCGGCCGAGTCGTACAGATTGGCGACGTCGACTCCGCCGGCGTACGACAGACCCTGCACGAACGAGAAGCCGCGGACGGTGTTATTGAAACCGGCGCCGGCCATGTTGCCCGTCGCCGGCGTACCGGTGAAGACGTCGTTCCCGAGGGAGTCGTTCAGGTCGGCCGTGTCGTTGCCGCCGTTACCGGTGACGTCGATGGTCGAGAAGCTGACGCCGTCGACCGTCACGAGCGGGGTCTTGAACATCACGTGTCCCGGATCGAGCGTCGCCTGTTCGCTGTTGGGCGTACCCGTGATGAACAGCGAATCGTTACCGGCCATGCCGTTGAGGTTGAGGAAGCGATACCGCGAAACGGGAATGTTCTGAGCGACGCCGTTGACCGTCAAGGAGTGATTGCCCGTGACGGAAGCGAGCGACGAGAGCGGCGGTATCACGGTCGGGTTGATCGTCAGGTTGAAGATATCGGCTCCGCCGGTTCCATTGACGACCAGCGTATCTCCCTGGATGAGTCCGCGGCCCTGACCGTCGAGAATTCCCGCATTCGTGCTGTTCGAGAGGTTGACGAAGAACGTCTCGTCGACCTCTTTGAACGTGAGTCCCGCAACGTTCACCGTCACCGTGAGCGTCTTCACGCCCGGATTGAACGTCAGCGAGCCCGACTTGGCGGTGTAATCGCTCCCCGCCGCGGCGGTGCCGTTCGCCGTGGCGTAGTCGACCGTCACCAGCTTGCCGCTGGGTTGCGACAACGTAACGTTGAAGGTCGCCAGCAGGGCGGCGTTGATCGGATCGGGAGCAATCGTCACGTCGTTGATCGTGAACGTCGGCACGGGGTCGTTATCGACGATCGTGCTAAGTCCGTCGGCGTCGGCGATCGTGGCATTGACCGCGTTCGACAGATGAACGGTGAACGTTTCATCGTTTTCATTGAACAGGTCGCCGTAGATCGGGACGAAGACGTCTTTGGTCGTTTCCCCTTCGAGGAAGGTGAGCTGACCGGTCACGTGCATGTAATCGACGCCCGGAAGAGCGTCGCCCGTCTGCACGGTGTTGAAGTCGACCGTGACCGTCTTTCCGCTGGCTTGAGAGAGCGTGACCGTCAGGACGGCGGCACGGGTGCCGTCGTCGCGTTCGGCCGTTCGCTTATCTTCGATCACCAGCGTGGGGACGGCGTCGTTGTTGAGAATGTTCCCCTGTCCGAGGAAATCGCCCAGCGTGGCGTTCTGCACGTTGGACAACTGGACGAAGAAGGTCTCATCGATTTCGTTCTTCAAGTCTCCCTTCACCTGGATGGTGACGGTCTTCGTCGTTTCGTTTTCGAGGAAGGTGAGGGTGCCGACCGAGGGGACGTAGTCAGTGCCCGGCTTCGCCGTGCCGACGAGCGGCGGGAAGTCGACGGTGAACCAGTCGACCTTCACGGTTTGCCCGCTGGGGTTCGACAGGCTGACGGTGAAGACGTAGTTTTGCGTGCCGGCGTCCCCTTCGATGTGGGTGACGTCGTTGATCGAGACCGACGGCAGAGCGTCGTCGTTCGTGATCAAGCCCTGCGCCAAGGCATCGGCGAAGTTGGCGTCGACCAGATTCGTCAGGTTGACAAAGAAGGTCTCGTTGGCTTCGTGTTTCACGTCACCCTTAACCACGACGTCGATCGTCTTGATGATTTCACCCGGATTGAACGTGAGCGATCCGGCATTCGCCGTGTAATCGACGCCGGCGGTCGCCGACCCGTTTTGCGTGGCGTAGTTGACGGTAATCGTCCGTCCGCTGACTTTCGAGAGGCTGACGACGAAGGTGAAGATTTTATCGCCGGCGTTTCCTTCGGTCATCGAGACGTCGTCGATTTTCATCGTAACCAACGGATCGTCGTCGACGATCACACCGGTTCCCTGGCCGTCGCCGATATCGGCGTTGACCGGGCTCGACAGATTGACGTTAAAGATTTCGTCGTATTCGCTGAGGATGTCGGTGAGCGTGGTGACCGTGATCGACTTCGACGTTTCCCCCGGAGCGAAATTCACGGTCCCCGTCTTGGCCGTATAATCGAGTCCGGCGACGGCGAGATTATCGGCCGTGGCGTAGTCGACCGAAATCGGCTTGGCGCTCGGCGTATCGAGAGAAATGACGAACGTGGCGGTCTTCGTGCCGGCATCTCCTTCGCGGGCGACGGTGAAATCGCCGATCGAGACGACGGCCGGCGGATCGATATCGGTGATGGTCGCTTCGCCGAGATCGTCGAGAATCGTGCCGTCCGTTGCATTGAACAGCCGGACGAAGAAGTCTTCGTCGAACTCGTCGAGCCCGTCGGTATTGACGTTCACGCTGACGGTTTTCGTCGTTTCGCCCGGCGCGAAGATCACCAATCCGGAGTTGAACTGGTAATCGTTCGGTGCGGTCGCGACACCGTCTTCGGTCGTGAACTGGACGCTGACCTGCTTGCCGCTGGCATTGACGAGCGACACGGTGAATTCGGCGACTCCGCCTTCCGAAACGGTGACGTCGTCGATGATGATTTCGGCCGGGCCGTCGTCGTCGATGATCGTGCCGGTCGACGTGACGGCGTCGGGATCGAGTGTGCCGTTGACCGGATTGAGCAGCGTGACGGTAAACGTTTCGTCGTTTTCATCGGACAGATCGCCGATGATCGGAATGCGAATTTCGAGGCTCGTCGTGCCGGCGCCGAACGTATGGCCCGGCGTGAAGTACAGCGTGCCGTCGACTTCGACGAAGTCGGTCCCGGCGGCGGCGCCGGTGTTGCCGATCGAACCGGTCACGGCGGCCACGATGGCATCGGCGATACCGGTCGGAGACGAGGTGTCGATGCGGAAATACAGCGATTCGCCGGGATCGATGGGATCGCCCACAATGCCGCTGTCGATCGAGAAGGTTCCTTTGTTGATCGATCCCGTCAAGAGCGCGAGGGCTTCCAACCCTTGTCGCGGCTGCGACGACGTCGAGGCGTTGGTTCCCAGGCCGATGACCTGGATACCCTGGGCGACCATCGCATCGATCGTGGCCTGAATGCTGGCCCCGGCGTTGTTGGGCGTCGAACCTCGGCCGCCGTTGGTCACGTTCGCCGCCGCGACGGTCACGCCGCCGACGCCCGTGTATTCGGTCAGCCCGTCCGGCTCGTAGGCGAAGCCGATGTCGGTCGCCAGCAGGACGAGTTTCAGCGTACCGGGGCGGAAACCGGCGCCGCCGATATTTCCCGAGGCGGTGACGACCGGTCCGGTCGGATCGGGGGTGAACGTGCTGAATGCCGGCACGTCGCCCGTGTCGCCCGGAGTCACCTGCGTGGCCACCAGACCGGCGGCGCCGCTGTCGGTGCTGTCGCCATCGTTGTTGCCGTCGAAACCGGCGCCGGTGGCGAGTTGATACAGGGCTTCGATGGCCGTTTCGGGGCCGTCGCCGCCGAATCCCGGAGTCTCGCGGGCCAGAGCGGCGTTAATCGCGGCGTCGAATTCCGGGTCGCCCGTCACCAGAATCGGCTGGCTGAGCGTGAACGGCCGGCCGTCGTCGTTTTCGCTCGCGAAGCCGCCGTAATCCTCAAACCGTCCGATACCAAAGGCCAGACTGAGTCCCGGCAGCGACGATTCGAGATCGGTGACGATCGACGGGAAGCCGGCCGCGAGGCTGGGACCGACGGCCGAGAAGCTGCCCGTGTCGTCGAGCAACAGGAAGACGTCGACTCCGGTCACCGATGATCCGCCGGTGGTGACGTCCCCTTCCGTCGTGTCGTAATCGACCGAAACCGGACGTTCGCTCGGCCGCGACAACGTCACGGTAAAGATCATGTCGTGCGTCCCGAAGTCCCCTTCCAGATCGCTCACGCTGCTGACGATCGAAATCACCGGCGGCAATTCGTTGTCGAGAATCGTGCCGAGTCCCGTGTCGTCGGAAATACCAGTGACGTTGACGGCGTTCGAAAGCTTGACGACGAATTCTTCGTCGAACTCGTACACGTCGTCGCCGTTCACTTTGATGGTGATCGTCTTGGTGGTTTCGCCGGGGTTGAACGTCAGCGTTCCGTTAAGGGCGTCGTAATCGCCGGTCGCGAAGGTGGCGGCGGGATTCGGCCCCGGTCCGTTCATGGTCGTAAAGTCGACCGTCACGGTCTTGCCGACGGCTTCGGAGAGCGAAACGGTGAAGACGTAATCCTGCGATCCCGTGTCTCCCTCGGTTTGCGTCACGTCGTCGATCGAAACCGTGGCGACGGTGGCGTCGTCGTCGATAATCGTCCCCTGTCCCTGCGAATCGGCAATCGTCGCGTTGACGGGATTCGTGAGGTTAAGGAAAAAGTCTTCGTCGAATTCGTCGAGAGTGTCGCCGAAGATCGTGACGGCGACCACTTGCGTCGTCTGACCCGGGGCGAACGTAATCGTGCGCGGCAGGCTGATCGCCAACGGCGGTATAGAGGAGGGAAGCGGAAGGGACGACGCAACGACTTGCGCGGTCGCCGCGTCGAACACGTTCACCGGGGAATTATACGTATCGCTCGCCAATATAACCGGTTGACTCGGCGCTGCCGAAGGTACGATCGCCGACACGTTTCCGGTGATGCGATACGCACCCAGACTGCCGTAATCGGAGTAACCGGTTCCGGCCGGGTCACCTTCCCCGACGCCGTCGATTCGCAAGTAATAGGTGCCCGCGGCGAGCGAGGCGTTAATGGTCGCATTGAGAGTGCCGGAAGGATTGGAGGAGGCGATGACGTTGCCCCCCGAATCGAGCAACTCGGCGAGAATGTCGAGGTTGGGGTCGTTGGAGGTGGGATTGATCGTCAGGCTGATCGAGCCCCCCGCCGTTGTGAATTCGAAGACGTCGACGTCGGTCGAGCGGGTGATGATTCCGGCGACGTTGACCGACGTTCCCACCGTCGTCAGCGTCGAGGGGGAAGCGATCGAGTTGCCGTAATCGTCGGCGCGATAGCCGAAACCGTTGCCGGTGGTGATGACCGCCAGGTCGTCTTCGGTGTTGCTGGCATTTCCGTATTCGCCCTGGCTCCACTGTACCAGACTCGAATAGTACCCGACGCCCATGATGGGCGCCCACCCCGCGGTCCCCGCATAGTATTCCTCCAGCGGAGACGATCGGCCGTCGTGAATCAGTCCCAGCGTGTGCCCGACTTCGTGCGAGATCGCCTCGGCGGTGAATTTTTCATGCCCGTTGCCGAGATCGTCTTCGAAGGCGAAGGCGGGCGTATCGATGCTGTCGGTGAACGAGTTGAGGAATGCCACCCCGCCGGCGGGTGAGAACCATTGGGTGTAGCTGCCTCCAATGACGACGCGAATGCCCCATGTGGTGTCGCCGCCGCCGCTGTTTGTGAGGGCGGCAATGCCGGGATCGGCGGTGGTCACGTCGACGTCGAACGGCATAAAGTCTTCCGCGACGCGCCGCCAGATCGCCGCGATCTGTTGAATTTCCTCGGTGCTCAGAGTCGACGTATCGCCGTCGAAGTCGTACGCCGGGGTCACGATGTCGGCCCCGCCGGTAAAGATCGCGTTCCATCCGGTGCCCGAAGTCGTGTGTCCGTCGAAGTCGAGGTAAATGACCTTCGAGGCGCCGAGGTTGCTGTGCAGCTCGAACGTATCCGGCGCCGAGACGTCGAGATCCGCGGCGAGTTGATAGTCGACGCCGTCGGTCGCCGAGTGATCGAACACCGCGCCGTTCTGGACCGAGACGTCGACGCTCACCGGCTGCGTCGAGGCCTGGTCGATCGACAGCGTGAAGAAGACAGTCTTGCTGCCGTTGTCTCCCTCGACGATGCTCAATTGATCGTTGATCGAAATCGCCGGCGTGACGGGAGTGTCGTCGTTGACGATCATGCCCAGCCCCGAGTTATCGGAAATCGAAGCGTTCAGGGCGTTCGAGAGCACTACGTTAAACGTTTCGTTCGCTTCGGGATCGTCATCGCCTTCGACCAGCACGGTGACGGTTTTCGATGTTTCGCCCGGCGAGAACGTGAGCGTTCCGAGTTGCGAGCGGTAATCGCTGGGCGTGAAGGCGGCGTTAACCCCCGTGCCGTTCTGGCTGGCAAAGTCGACGCTGACGGTTTTCTCGGAGGCGGCCGAGAGCGTGACGGTAAAGGTATATTCCGTCTGCCCGCCGGTCCCTTCGGCCTGCGAAACATCGTTGATGCTCAGCGACGGGACGGCGTCGTTATCGGTAATGGTCGCCACGCCGAAGGCGTCGACGACGTTGGCGTTTTCAATGGCGAAGATGCGAAGGGCGAACTTCTCGTCGATTTCGTCGATCGAGTCGTTCATGATGGCGACGTTGACGGTGACGGACGTATTCCCCGCCGTGATGGTTCCAAATCCGGAGACATAGCCATAATCGGGATTAACGGGAACCCAGGATCCGCCGCCGGTGTAACCGGCGTTGCCTTTGACGCCCTTCAGAATGAAGCGATCCTGAGTAATGGCGATGACCTCGTGAGTCCCGTTGGCGTTGGTGTTTCCGGTCACTCCGGAAATGGTGATGCGGTCGCCGGTGGCCAGGCCGTGGCTGGTCGAATTGATAATAATGTCGTTCGAGGTATTCGTGGCGAACGAGATGGGAACGGGGGCGCCATGGTTGATGGTTGCCGATTCGCTGGCCGTTTCGTAAATGAACGTCACGTCCGAGAGCGAGAGGCTGGAGAGCGTGACGGTGAAGGTCGCGATGCCGGCCGCTTCGTTGACGGTAATGTCGTTGACCGTCAGGCTCTGGGTTTCGACTGTTCCCGGCGTAATTTCGGCCCAGTCGTAAGACGTATTTGCGACGTTGCCGTTCGGTTCGTTCAAGCCAAAATTAAACGTATTGGAGAAATTGTCACCGGTCGAGAAAAAGTTTGTCCCAATCCAGTCGGTTTCGACGCGGAACGTGCTCTGCCCGATGCCGTCATAGAAGAAGTCCCAGGTGGTGCTGCCATTCAGATCGGTGCTGAAGCCGAAGATGCTGGTCGTCCATTCGCCGCCGCCGGTGTAATCGGCGTTGCCGAGTATCGCCGCACCGGTCAATCCGTTATACAGGGCGAAGGTATTGGCATCGATCACCACGATGCGGTACGTTCCATTGGCGTTTGTATTTCCGAGAACATTACGGATGGAGATGAGATCGCCGCTGCTCAAGCCGTGACCGGCGGCGGTGACCTGAATCGCCACGGTGTTTCCGGTCAGGCCGCCGATGCCTCCCGTGAGCGGCGGCGTATGCTGCTGATTGGGAATGGAAGTCGAAGCGCCGACGCGCTGCGCGTTGCGGAGGCGGCTGGGACCGTCAGCATCGTCGAACGGCCCATCGGGCTCGGGCTCGGTCTTATTGTCTTGACGCGATTTGAGGTTCGGTTCGTTCGACTGATAAGTGGCACCGTGGCGGGTGACGTCCAGCGAGTCGCCCGTGTTGCCGACGAAGACCAGGTTCAATCGCGCGAGGGGATCGCGGAAGTGACTTCCCCGGCTGAACGTCAACAGACCGTTGACGAGTCCCCACACGCCCCCCGACTCGGGGAGTTGAACGGTCGAACGGAACGATTCGAAGAGGACGTCGACGCCGGCGTTCCCGTCGAATTCGTTGTTCTGCACGCGGGCGTTGACTCGCCCGTTCCCGAATTGAACGTCGTTGGTGCCGACACCCACAATGCCGTCGCTCGAAAACGGATTCGCATCTCCGGTGACATCGGGAGCATCGTCAAACGAGAAGTTGTCGCCGCGTCTCGCCGTTCCGACGTACATCACGAGGCCGGTTCCGGAGAGTCCGCTTCCCAGACCATTTTGCTTGATTTCGTTCGTGTCGAGTTCGAAGATGAGATCGGGCCGGACATCCAAATTGCCCGCTTGGGACAGTGCGTTCGACGCGGAATCCTGCGACTGGGCGGTGTCGGCGGTATTGATGACGTACACGCCTTCGCGGATGTTCGAGCGGATATTGTTGTGATTGACGTTCGTGCCGTCGCCGAACCGCAGATGAGAGCTTCCGTTACCAGCGTTAAGAATGTCGACCCCGCGCCCGCCGTTCAGGTCGATGGTGTTGCGTATGGCAAAGAGATCGAGTGCGGCACCGAAACCCAAATCGGCGGCAGTCATGATTTCGAGGCCGTCATCGGTATTGAACGTGATAATATTGCCGATGAGATTGGCCGTCATCGACCTGCTGGAATTGAAGTTGTCAATGTTAATTCCCTTGCCGGTATTCGACGAAATCTCGTTATTGATGATATCAACAATTTTCCCGCCGGAGCCATTGACGTTGATGTCGATACCGCCGGCGCCGTTCGTCTTGATGTCGCTGCCTCGGATCATCAGGATGCCGGGGCCGTTGACCGTGATGCCCCAGCCGGCGTTTCCGGTAATCGCGTTGCCCATGTCGCGGCCGTCGACGTCGATGCCGTCCTTGCCCATGGTGATAAATTTATCGCCGACGGGGGACGACATGACGGCCGACATCAAAATGCCGTTGCCGCCGTTGCCGGCGATGGTATTTTTGTACCATGTGCCGGTGAGATATTCCTGGTCGGTCACGTCGTTTTCATCACCCGTCGCGCGGATGCCGTCAATCGCGTTGGTGTTAATGGTGTTGCCGACGACGTCGACGTTAATGACGGCGTCGAAGGCCGTATGAAACTGCATGCCGAACAGGCGGTTCGACGAAACGGTGTTGTCCTGAATGAGAAAGTCGCTGATGTCGAAACTGTTGCGCGCGACGAGATCGATGCCCGTGTTGTTGCCGGTGATCGTGTTGTCGATGATGCGCACATTGTCGACGACGGCGCGGTCGCGGCGGAGGAAGTTGACGCCGTTGCCGCCGTTGTTGATCAGCAGGTTGCCATCATTATTGTTGCCGAACGAGGCGCCGGTGGTATTGCCGATCATCATGTCTTCGATGGTCGAATCTTCGGAGGCGTCGACGTCGAGCGCGTGGCTGGCGGAACCGCTGATCGTGTTCTTGTCGATGATGACGTCGAACAACCGGGCGGTGCCGTTGGTCAGCACGTTCGTGCCGAACAGGCGGAACTTGATCCCTTCGCCGTTGTAGTTCGGATCGGCGACGGCGGTGTCGGCCGTGTTGTTGATCGTGTTGTTGAGAATCTTCACCGTGGCGTTGGTGTTGCCGATCACCCCCGTGGTGTCGTTCAGATTGATGGCGACCCCCGCGCCGCGGTTGCCGCTGATGCGGTTCCCCTGGGCTACGGCGTTGCCGCCGATGATGAGATCGACGGCGTCGTGGGTGTCGATCACCGTCAGGTCGAAACCGATGCCGAAGTTGTTGTTGATGTCGTTGTTTTCGACGCGGGCGTCGAACGTGGTGTTTTCCACGACGTTGACGTAAACGCCCCCCAGCGTATTCGACGTGATCGTGTTGCCGGAGAAGTTTTCCAGGTCGATGTCGGAGTTGCCGATGGTGGCGGTCGGCTCGAACGCAATGCCGCGCCGCGCATTGCCGCTAATAATGTTGGCGGTGATCGACCCGGCGACGTTGCTGTTCGCCTGGTCGAAGAGCACGCCGTTGCCGACGACGTTCGACTGAATCGTGTTGCCTGAAAGATCCAGTCCGGTGACGTGCGACCCGTTCTGGAGATCGAACAGCACGCCGTTGCCGGAATTGCTGTTGATGGCCACGTTCCCCTTGATCGACAAGCCGTTGGTCAGCGTGCCGTTGTCCATCCGGTAGATGATTCCGCCGACGGCATTGGAGGTGACGGCGTTGCCGTTGATCGAAACGTTGTCGATTTGGCTGGCGTTATCTCCATAGATGCTGATCCCGCCGTCGCTGTTGCTGCTGAATATCGAGTTGCGGATCGTCAGCCCGTGAATGATCGAGTTGTCGAGATAGATATTCAGGCCGGGGCCGGAGTTACCGGTCACGGTCAGGTTTTCGATGGTCAGGTTGTCGAGTTCGGCGGCACCGATCATGTTCGAGAGCACGACGTTGACGCCCGCCGCTCCGACGTTATTGGTGATCGTCAAGTTTCTGATGACGATGGCGTTCAAATTGTCGAGACCGCCGTTGACGGCGTCGAGGTCGAGGTTGACGCCGGCCAGAGCCTGCGCATCGACGACCAGGTTTTCGATGACGTAGACGTCGGCGCCGGCGGGGAAATTATTGGCACCGGCCGGGTCGTTGTCGAAATCGTTTATGGCGTCGACCGGGTTGGTCACGCTGAGCAGCGTACGGTCTTCCAGTTTTTCGGTCGAGACGACGGAATGAAATTGACGGCGACGAACGGCTTTTTGTTTCCGTCCCGAAGACTTGCGTCCAAACAGCCCACCCATACGCATGGTTGCTACTCCACCCAATTGGCGATGACAAAAAATCGATTTAAAAATAACCACCCTCGGAGGCGAAACCGCAACTCCGAGTGAGCTAACAGAAAATTAGTTCCACGCTCCCGTTTTGCTGAAGACAAAATCGAGCGACGTTAGATCGGTCGACGGCCCGGCGGCGGAGAGCGATTGTGCGATCACGTTGTCGAAGCCCGTCGCCTTGGCCGACTTGCCCGAACTGCGCCCGATCTGTGCCAGATCGTCGAGCCCGAAGATGGAATCGAGTGCATTCAAGGTGCGGAATTCCGCGGTGTCGTTTCCGCCGAAGATCGCTTTGGCGTCCACGCTGTTGAAGTTGAATACCGAGATCTTGCGGCCGGCGCTCCAGGTCATGTAACTCGCGTCGGCGGTGTTGAGGAAGACGTCGTTACCGCTGGAATCGGTGATCGACGAGAGGTCGGTCCCCCCTGCCCCGGCGTAGGCGTTCACTGCTTCGAACATCGCGGCCGAGTAGAAGTAGCCGTTGCCGGTCATGGTCGATTCGTTGACGGCGGCGGCGACGACGTCGTTGCCGTTGTTGCCGTACAAGTCGGCTCGATCGGTTCCGCCGTTATTGGCGACGGCAAACACGCGTTCGAACCGCGAGGCCGACGCATAGTAGTTATCGCCGAACAGTGTGCTGCGGACGTCTTTGCCGACGAAGCGGTCGTCGCCGGCGGAGTCGAACATTTTGGCTTCGTCGATACCGCCGCCGTAGGCGTAACCGTAGACGCGGTCGAAGTTGTGGGCGCGGTTGTCGAATCCGGTTCCCGAGAGCGAACCGTTGTGGGCGTCGACCTGGAACTGGTCGTTACCGGCGCCGTCCCACATCATGGCGACGTCGTAACCGGCCGAGGTATAGGCATCGACCCGGTCGAACCGCGAGGCGGAGTTGTAATAACCGGTTCCGGACAGCCAACTGCGGGCTTCCTGACCGACGAAGTTGTCGTTGCCGGCGGAGTCGTACAGCCGGGCGGTGTCGACGCCGCCCGCGTAAGAGTACGCATACACCTTTCGGAAGCCGTTCACCTGGTTGAGGTAGCCGGCGCCTTCCATCTTCGCGTTAGTCGGCGAGGCGGTGTAAACGTCGTTGCCGGCCGAATCGTAGAGGAAGGCGACGTCTTGTCCGCCCCCCGAGCTGACGGAGATCGAAGCGAAGCTCCGGCCCGAGACCGTAATGCCCGCGCCGACGAGTTCCAACGAATCGGGCCGCAGCGTGACGGAATCGTTTCCGGAGGTGCCGGTGACGTTGAGCACGTCGGCGCCGGTCAAGCCGTCGAGCGTGACGTGTTGCACGTCGGCGGCGTTGTAGACGTATTCGGTTCCGTTCATGTTGATGACGACGTCGGCGCCGAGCGAGACGGTGATGACGTCGTCGAGGCTCGAACCGCGAACGTTCAGGGTTCCGGCGTCGAGAGTCACCGGACTGTACGCGAATGTGAGACCCGATATATTGACCGGCGCGGAGAGCGAGGCGAACAACTTGCTGACGACATAAGCATCGGCGGTCGAATAATCGACCTGATAGCCGAGGTCTTCAAACTGGGCGACGGTAATCCGGCTGACGGCGTTGAAACCCGGATCGAGGAATCCCGTCATGAGCTCGTTGAAGAAGATGAACTCGCTCCAGTGCGACTCGGCCGTTCCCGGTCCGCCGAGCGTTTCGAGCGGAATACCGGCTTCGTTGACGCCGAACCGCGCGTTGTATTCGGCGGTGGCGAGCACTCCGGTGAATCGCGGGTCGAACGTTCCCGATCCGGAGAGGAGTCCGAGATCGTCCCAGATCGTTCCGAAGCCCAGAGTATGGCCGATTTCGTGTAAAATGACGTCGATGATGCCGGGATCGTTGATGTCGGCGACGTCGAGCTGAATGACGCCCGACGACGGCAGGAACGGATTGGCCGAGGCCCCCGAGCGGAAGGTGAGCGGGGCGGCTCCGCCGAGGATGCCTCCCACGCCGTCGATGAAGGACGCGAAGACGTCGATGCTGATGTCGTCGACCAGAGTCAGGCCGACCATGACGTCTTCGACGTCGCCGATGATAAGTTCTTCCCAGCGCCCCAGGGTCGAGAGAATGAGAGCCTGCTGCGCGGGAGTGAGGCTGTTATCGGCGAAGTTGACGGTGATGTCGAAGCCGGAACCTCCCGGGGGGGGTAACGGAGTGAATCCGCCGCCGCTTAACGTGATCGAGGCATAGTAGACGTCCTGAGTTCCCAATACGCCGCCCGGATTATCGCCGGTGCTATTGGAGTTATCCGACCAAGCGGCGTGAATAACGTTGTTATGGAAGGCGATTCCCGCGTATTCGCCGTAGTCGAAGTTATTGAAAATGGCCGGATACGGTTCGGCGCCGGACTGATTCGACGTGCCGGTGCTGACCTGAACGTTCGGCATGAACGTCAGGCCGCCATCCAGGCTGGCCGTCACGAAGAACTGCATGTCGGTGTTGGCGACGGCATCGGTGTCGCCCGTACCGCCGAGTCCGTCGTCATTTCGCGCATCGTACCAGCCGATGGCGAGATTGCCGGTCGTCTGATCGACGTCCATCCACGGAATGAACTGGCTGTTCGCGGTTGTGTCGTCGTTGACGCGCACGGGGCCGGACCACGAAGTTCCGCCGTTCGTCGAGCGAAGCAGGAAGATGTCGGTGTCGTGATGGTCGGCGGCGTTGGCGGCATCGGGACTGCCGTCCAGATCGGCTTGGTCGACGACGACCATGTAGACGTTGCCGTCGTTCGCGCCGCCGCTACGGTCGACGTCCATCGACAAGTAGGCGCCGATGCCGCGATCCGGAGCTCCAGGAACGGTATATTGTCCGCTCGTAAACGGATCGTTGAACGGTGCCACGTTCGACGTGTAGGCGACGATATCCGATCCCCACGTCAGGCCGCCGTCGTTCGACACGTCGACGAAGATCCGGCTGATTCCGGGGGTCGCGAAATTGATTTCCTGCCAGGCCATGTAGACGCGACCGTTGCCGTCGACTGCCACCTGGCCGTTGATGCCGAAGGTGCCGTCGCTGACGAGGACCGGGGCCGACCAGTTCACGCCGTCGGACGAACTGTTGATGAACTGTTCGTTGCCGATGTGATATGCCAGATACAGCCGGTCCTGGGAGAGATCATTCACGTCCGGACCGATGCCGAAGAATTCTTTATCGGGGAACCCGGCGGGGGTGGGGACCGTCGCCACGGTCCAGGTTTGACCGCCGTTCGTGGAGCGAGCCACCTCGATGCCGTTGGTGCTGAGGTGGGCGTAATAGGCCACCCCCGTGCGATCGAAGACCACGGTCGGATCGCCGAACGGCGTGGAGCCGCCCGAGTTCGGAATTTGCACCAAGGTCCACGTCTGGCCGGCGTCGTTCGAATACCAGATGACGTCGTTGGCCGCGGTATCGTCAAGAGTGTTCGACGCCGCGATGAGATTCAGCGGATTGACCGTATTGACGGCGATCGTGACTTCCGCCTGATTAAACGGCATCGCGCTGACGTTGACGTTGTTACCGACCGTCAGCTTCGGTGCCGCTTGCTCCGTCACGCTGAGCGTGTAGGTTCCGACCTGCGTCGTATCGAAAGCCGTCACTTTGAGGAAATACGTTCCGTCAACCGTCGGTGTGAACTCGATGAGCGAGGCCAATCCGATGCCGCCGTCGTCGTCGGTCGAAATGATCGTCGTCCCGTTGATATCGTACAGCGTCAAGACGCTGTCAGGCAGAGTGAGCAGCGCGGTGGCAAACGTATAATTGTTGTCGGCCGTCAACGCGATGCTGAACCAGTCCTGATCGCCGAACGATTCGATATTTCCATCGATAATCAGACCGACGGAGATGGGGGTCGAAGCCGGGGCGTTATTGCCGTGATCGTCCGCCGAGGAAGTGACGCGAACGTTGTACGTTCCCGTTTGATTGGCTCCCGCGCCGCTGACGGCGAGAAACACCGATCCCGTGCTCGTCGCCGTGAAGTCGATGGAGGCGGTGCCGCCGTTAGTGTCCTGCGAAATGATCGTAACGCCATTTGCGGCGAACAAGGTCATGTTCGTGCCGGCGATCGAGCCGAGCAGCGTCGAAAAGTTGTACGTCACGCCTTTGACCGCCAGGACGCGGAACACGTCCACGTCGCCGCCGAGTTCGATGTTCCCGGCGGTGATGCTGGGGGAGAGCACAAAGGTGGCGTCCACGGGGACGTCGCCGTGATCATCGATCGATTCGGTGACGGAGACCGAATACGTTCCGGTCATGCCGGACGTCTTGGGCGTCACGCGGAGGAAATAAGTACCGGTGGCATTGGCATGCCAGTTGATCCGCGACGCAAGCCCGGGGCCGCCGTCGTCATCGAAGGCAAGCACGGTGGTGCCGTTTTTGTCGACGAGTTCCAGCGTCGAATCGGCCAGGGTGTTCAACGTCACATCGATGATATAATCGGCGCCTTCCTTGGCCTTGAAGTTGAACCAGTCCTGATCGCCGGGGATTTCCAGATCGCCGCTGACCGATCCGTTCGTGGGAATGGGAGTCGAGCCCACCGACTTGTCGGCGTGGTCGTCGGCCAACTGCATCAGGAAATTCTGGCCCAGGCTGGGAAGGCCGGCGGTGCCGTTCGTGTCGTTAAACGCCTGCACCGACCAGCGGTACACGTGGCCGTTCTGCAGCGGAGAGGTCGGCGTGAAGGTCGTGCCCGTCAAGCTCGTCTGGAGGATGACCGCCTGCTGACCGGTGGTCAGGTTGTCGACCTGCAATACGTAGCGTTCGGCGAGCGACGCCGGCTGCCACGCGAACAGCGGGAACCGCGTGCTGGTCACGATGCCTTTCGGCGAGAGCAGGATCGGCGTGCCGACGCCGGAGACGAGCGGCTCGACGACGTTGACGGTGAACGTCCCGGTGTCGAACGAACCGAGACCCTGAACCTTCAGGAAATAGGTTCCCGTGGCAGGGGCCAGGAATTCGATGACGTTCGAACCGAGCAGATGTCCCTGTGACGTCTCGGTATATTTGAGAACGGTCAGACCGTTCTGATCGATCAGCCGGAACCGCGCGGCACTCAGCGAATCGGTCTGAATTTCGAAGCGATAGAACGTATTTTGCACCAGATCGACGGTAAACCAGTCCTGATCCTGCGCCCGTTCGATGTTTCCGCCCGTCGAACTATTGACCAACACGCCCGTCGGGTCAGCCGCACTGTCACCGTGATCGTCGACCGTGGCGCTGATCGTCAAATGATAGGTGCCGACCTGATACTGCCCGTAGGCGGCGACTTTCAGGAAGTAGGTGCCATTGACGGCCGGCTGCCAGGTGATCCGCGAGGCGAGTCCGATGCCGCCGTCGTCGTTCGTGGCGATCACCGTTGCGCCGTCTGTGTCGAACAACGTCAACACCGTGTCGTTCAAGCTGCCGAGCACGGTTTCGAAGACGTAATCCTGACCGGCGGCCGCGTCGAATTTGAACCAGTCCTGGTCGCCGCCCGTCTCGATATTGCCGGGGGTCGACGTGTCGGCCAGAATCAGCGCGGCGGCAGCGGCATTGTTGCCGAAGTCGTCGGCCGTGCCCGCGGTGTAGGTGACCTGATATGTTCCCGTCACCAGGGCGGAGAACGCCTTCACGCGGACGAAGAACGTGCCGGTGACCGTCGGAGTGTACGTAATCCGCGAGAGTTTTCCGGGACCGCCGTCGTCGTCGAACGCGAGTTGCGTCGTGCCGTCGGCGGCGTACAGCGTCATGGTGGTGTCGTTGAGCGTGCCGGAGACCGTTTCGAGAATAAACTTCTGCCCGGCGACGACGTCGATTTTAAACCAGTCCTGATCGCCGGGAACTTCGATGCTCCCGTTGCCGAAGACCGGGTTGTTGAGCAGCAGTTGGGTGAGGCCGGCGGGATTCAGCGAATTGTTGAGGTGATCGTCGGCCGGGAGTTCACCGACTTTGATCGCGTAAGTGCCGATCCGCAGGTCGAAACCCTGAGCCCGCAACCGGATCGTCTGACCGGTGAGCATGTCCCGTTCGATTTTCGAGGCGCGGCCCACGCCGCTGTCGTTGTCGGACTGCAGCAACGTCGTGCCGGCGGTATCGTACAATTGAAGCGTGGAATCGAGGAGCGATCCGAGCACGGTTTCGAAGATGAAATGTCCGTCATGGGGCGCGGTGAAGACGAACCAGTCTTCGTCGCGGTGCGACTCGATGGACGCTTCGACCGTTTGATTGAGAGCGATGGGGAAGGCCGTTCCCGGAGTATCGCCGTGCGTATCTCCCGCCAGCCCGCCGACCGTCATGGTGTAAGCGCCGGTGCCGCCGAACGGATTTCGGATTTGAATGAAATAGGGGCCTTTGTTCGTCGCTGTAAACTGCAGCGTCGAAAGTCCGCCGAACACCTGCAGCGAGACGTTCGCGCCGGCATTGTGCCGGGCGGGAGTCGTATTGTCCGCGCCGCGGGTCGCCGTAAATTCATCGCCATTAATCGCGGTGACCAGAAAACGTTCGTTATCGATCTGCACGGTAAAGCCCGGCGCGGCCGGAAAGCCCGCGACATTCGCGACGTTAAACGTCACCGTGCCGAGTTGCAGCACGGTGTTATTGACGAAGTGATTCGAGGCGGTCGTGCCTCCCGTCCCGCGAGTGACGAGGAAACGATCGGCGTCGACGCCGGCTCCGATCGCCGTCACCAGCATCTGTTCGCCGCCGATGCGAATCGAGAAGGGCGTGGTCGATTTGAAGGCGGTCGGATCGTCGACGCGGATGCTGCGGACGATGACGTCGTCGCCCGCCAGATGAGCCGCGGCCGCCGTTCCGCCGAATCCGCGGGTGACGGTGCGATTGTTGCCGGCGCCGCCGGTGATTTCCATCAATTCGGCGCCGATCTGAATGATCGTGCCGTTAGACAGCGACGCGCCGTTGGAGATGTCGACCGCGAGATCGAGGTTGGTTAATGCGAGATTGAGGGTGCCGTCGACGACATTATCGATGAGCCGCCCGTCGATGCCGGTCGTGAGGGTGCTGCCTATGGAATCGGAGATGGTCGCCACGGTGTTGTCATACAAGTACGCCCGCGTTCCGCCCGTGGTTTGAATGACATAGGTCGTACCGGGGACGGTGTTGATTCGGAACCAGTCTTCGTCGCCGAGGTAATCGATGTTTCCCTGCCATGCCCCGGGAACAATGTCGGTGGCATCGGCAGGCACGTTGTCGTGATCGTCGAGACCGCCCGGAATGTTGAAGTACGCGAGGTTCGTGTACGAACTCGTTCCTCCCATCGGGGAGACGGCGCGCACTTTCCACGAGTAGCTATGGCCCAGATCGAGGGCGACGGCGGGCGCGTACGACGTGGAATTGACGACGACGTGAATCACATTCTGTTCGCCGGACGTGATGTCGTGAACGACCAGTTCGTAACTGCTCGCTCCGGCCACCGCGGTCCATTCAAAGTTCGGCGTGTCGTCGACGGTGGACGTCAGCGGTGCGATGAGGGTGGGAGCGGAGATCGGCGCGATCTGGGCTTTGCGGATTTCCAGGCTGTATGTGCCGCGGTCCTGATAGTTGAACGGGCGAACGTTCAAGTAATACGTGCCGCCGGTTTGCGGGGTGAAAATGATCCGCGAAGCGCGGCCTAATCCGCCGTCGTCGTCGTACGCCAGCACGGTCTTTCCGTCGGGAGCCAGGAGGGACATCGTCGTATCGCCGAGAGTTCCCAGTTTGGTCTCGAAGATATACGTCTGGCCGGCGGAGAGATGCACGCGGAAGAAGTCGGCGTCGCCGTCGAAGGTAATTTCACCGGTTTGCGTGGCGCCGATCGGGACGATGGTCGCGTGATTGGGAGACTGGCCGTGATCGTCCCCTTCGACCGAAATATCGCCGATACCGAACGAACCGGATGCCAGACCGATGGCCACAATCTCGCCCGACGCGCTGATGACGAACGGCTTGAGCCCGTTGAATCCGGGCGGTCCGATGAACTCATTGTGGTAAGGGACGCCGTTCGACAGTTCCTGATCGGTGATCGTCAAGCCGGCGTCGATCGCGGCTTGCGTCTTGAATAAATCGTCGACGCCGTTCACGTTCGTGCTGATGATGA
Organism: Planctomycetaceae bacterium; assembly: GCA_040881995.1. Taxonomy (GTDB): domain Bacteria; phylum Planctomycetota; class Planctomycetia; order Planctomycetales; family Planctomycetaceae; genus JAQCEJ01. Next base: position 14,027 of record JBBECD010000254.1, on the reverse strand, counting down.
ACGGATCGGGAAGCTGGAGCCAGCCGTAGGGATTGGCGGAAAACGCTTCGGTAAAGGCATTGACGCTTCCGCCGTTGTTCACGAAGTTTTGAATGTCGACTCTTCGAGATTCGAGCAGGGCCAGATCGCCTTCGGTAATGCCTCCGAACGTATTGAGTCCGTTTGAGGGAACCCAAATCAATTTGTAGTCATTAAAGTTGGTGGTGAGGATTTCGCCGCCGGTAATCACGGTTTGCGACAGGCCCAGCACGGTGGTGACGGACGTAATTGCCGCCAACGCTCCAAAACCGAAGCCGGAATCGGTCGCCCCGATCACGAGCACGTCGTTGGGGGCGTTATTCAAACTCCCCCGCATTCCGAAATCGACGAGTTGTTCGATGTAGAGCCAGCCGTCGTTATTGATATCATCCGCGGTGCCCAGCGTGCCGTCTGCTCCGGCAGATGCATCGCCATGCTCTTCGCGGTCGCCGCCGTCGATGACGACGGCGCCGGATTTCCCGACGGGCTGCCCTCCTTCGTCGACGTCCGGACCCGTACCGAACGGGTTGGTAATTCCGCCGATGGCGCCGGGATCTTCCACCGGACCGACGGTCCCCTGATTCTCTTTGTCGTTCTCGTCGTCGTAGATCGACGCCGACAAGAGAATGCGAGTTTCCAAGGCTTCCAGCGACACGCAGGCGTGCCGAGGTCGCGAACGTCGAGAAAGACGACGCAGAGAGATGGGATCTTGACGCCGAAGTGTGCTAAGCCAGTCGCTGATCAGCATTGAATTCGCCCCGAAGTAGTTGCCTAAAAAATATAAAACTCAAGCCGACTTACTGTTATCATCGCGCTGCGATCGATGTCGCGTGGAGGGTTTTTGAGGGGCCGAAAATGAAACCGCACGGTCGAGCGGGATCGGCCCATCTATTTATCCTAAAAACCCCCGATACCCGTTGTGTACTTTTTTCTTCTGAAATTCAGCAAATTTCCTATACTTTCCCGGACTTTATTTTCTCTCGCCCCTGTTCACAATTTTGAACGCCGTCAAGAGTTCTGAACGCCAGGCGTAAGCTTGGTTAACTCCGAAGTTCAACTTCTACTGCTAACAAACCCACTCTGCCGTCGATTGAATACGCCGAATTCCTGCGGGAATTTTGCTTCCGTCACGAGATGAAATGTCGAGTCGGGCAAAAATGTTCGCAACATCCGCGCCGTCTCCTCATTTTGCATGCGGCGCGCTGCCGAACACCGGTTGGGAAACCATGACGCTGCGTCGGAATCTTTTTTGTCGGACCCAGACTCTCTTCAACAAAGCGTGTTGGTACAGGAAAGCGGTCTCTTCATGCGCCGCGCTCCCGTTTCGGATTTAATCCGGCGGAGAATCATTCTCACCGACAGTCGTTCCCGCCCCGCAAACGGCGGGGAGATGGAACGACGCCAACCTTCCATGTCGGTGTGCAGGGAGAGAGTCAAGACGAAATATCCGCGCCGGCCCGTCGGTCTTGGTCACTGGTCCTGAACACCGGAAACGATCTGCCCCAGTCTCGTTTCACGTTTTGGCCCGCGGAATTCTTCAATCGCCAAAAAGTATGGGGATTGAATCAACGCAGGGACTATTTGGGCGAATCGCATCGCAAAAAGCAAGGGAGCGGACCGAAGAACTGAACGCTCGGCCAAAATAAATTTGGCGTCAAAAGCCCCTCAGCGGGCCGTAGCGAAGATCGCCCGTTAACGGCAACGGCGCGCGTGCGCAAGAAAAAAGACCGTCCGGTGAGGGACGGCCTTGGGGGCGTGACGGGTTTTTCAAACCAGCACGGCATTCGCGATTACGGCAGGAACGGCGGGAAGGCCGGGTTCGGGAAGAGCGGATCGGCGATGCTTCTTAGATTGTATCCGCCCCCAGAGAACGCACCGTCGATATCCTGCTGCACCCCGAACTGAATGAAGTCGTTGTTCGGGAAATCGAGGTTCGGACCGTCGTCAACCTGGAACAGGAAAGGAGTCGAGCGAGGCGGGTTGAAGTAAAAGTTAGGCGGAAAACCGTTCTTGCCCGGATCAAAGTCATACGCGAACCTATCCCCTCCGGCTGTACGCGCCGTCGGTTCGATCTGGTCGCCGGTATTCAGGTTGAACCGCAGATCGAGCTGAGCGGTGTCATCCAGAAAGATCGAATCGAACGTGGTGGCGCCGCTGCGATCGACCGACTGACTGGGGCTTCCCTGCGAGGCAAACCCTTCAGTGCGAAAGTCGCTGAGGACGTTTCCGCCGAAGACGTTGTTCTGCACGTCGGCCGACAGGTATGTTCCGGTTCCGATCTGCAGCAATATGCCGTGGCTGTCGACGCCGTTGCCGTTGTCGCGGATCGTATTGTTGGTGACGACCATATTCGTGGCCTGCGTGACGAACAGATTCCGGAAGTTTTCGTCATACCCGGCGGTTGCGAGGAACACCGGATCGCTGGGATCCACCGGGAAAGGACGATTGTCGCTGGGGAAGCCGGCGTTGGGGAGCAACACTTCGCGGTTCTGATTGAAGTTGGCGTCAGTGACGACGCGGACGCCCTCCAGATCGTTGGTGTTGATCGTATTCCCCGAGAGGAGAATCTCGATGGGACTTCCCCGGCTGCCGTTGAAGAAGGTGGCGGTGTAGTCGAAGCCGCGTCCGCTGTTGTTGTTGATCGTGTTATCGTTCAATTCACCGTCGAAGTCGGCGAAGCTGTTCAGAATCACGCTGACGCCGTCGTCGCCGTTGAAGTTAATGATGTTCTCGGTGGCGTTGACCAGCATCAGGCTGGTGCCGTTACCGGTCAGATCGATACCCGCGCCGCCGTTCTCGCTGATGACGTTTTCTTCGCCGGCGCCGACGCCGCCGATGGTCAGTTCCACCAGCGAGTCACCGTTCGCGGTTGAGTTGAAGCCGTCGTTGAGGTTGCCGGTCACGTCGGTTCCGTGCAGCACGAAGTCGACTCCGGAGGTGCCGTTTCCGGTGACGGTCAGACCGTTGTTGGCGTTGCCGGTGATTTGCGTGCGATCGGTCGCCATCGGATCGACCGGGCTGCGGAAGTCGAGCAGCACGCGGCTGTTGTTGTCGGCCTGAACGTTCACGCCGTCGACGCTGTTATTGGTGATCAGAGAGTTGTTGAAGACGCTGCGCGCGGTCGTGATCGGGTTGCCGATCGCCGAGTCTTCGCCGGTCAGGAAGCTCATGCCGTGCCGGGTGTTGGAGTCGGTGATGTTGCGGTCGCCGGTGAGACGCACGACGGCGTCGGCGGCGGTTTCGAAGGCCATGCCGTCGCGGCCGTTGTCGTTGAAGGTGTTGTCGTTAAAAGTGAATTCCAGTTCGGGGGTCTGGCGGTTGGTCGCGAACAGGTTGAAGCCGTTGAGGGTGTTCGTCGTTCCTTGCACGTTCTCGATCAGAGCCACGATCTCCGAACGATCGAAGCGGTTGATGTTGACGCCGTGGGCGCCGTTACCGGTCACCTGCGTGTTCAGAATCTGCAGATCGGGAAGAGCGGCGTCTTCGGCGATTTCGATGGTGACGCCGTCGGCCGCGTTGCCGCCGATGACCGCGTTGTTGTTGTCGATAATCGCGGTGTTCAAGCGGGCGAGATCGTTCATGCGGATATGGATGCCCGAACCGTCGAGCACCGGGATGCCCCCGTCGATGGTATTGGTGATGGTGACTTCCGAGATGGTGACGTTGCCGACCACGTCGACGTTGTCGCCCAGGAACTGACGGGTCAGCTCGTAGGCGATGCCCGCGTCGCTGTTGTTGTTGAACGTGTTGGCGACCACCGGCATGAGGGCGTTACCGAATTCGGTGGTGAACGTGGCGTCGCCATGAGCACGTAGCCGGAAGCCGACGTTGTTGTCGTCGAAGGTGTTCCCCCCCAACTGGCCGAGGAAGTTCATGTTGTCGTCGAGATCGACGAAGATACCGGCGCCGTCGTTCCCCGAGATTTCGTTGGAGAGAATATAGCGGTTGCTGGCGATGGTGCCGAAGTCGATCGTCATCGTCGGCGCGGTCGAGACCAGGTTCGCGATGCCGATGCCGTTGCCGGAGTTGTTGGTGATGGTGTTGCCTGAGATCATGCCTTCGATGTCGCTGTCGGTATCGGTGAAGTTGATACCGTCGCCTCCGTTGTTGTCGTCGATAAAGTTGTCGTCGACGACGAGGTCGGTCAGTTTCGAATCGTTGATGTCGAACAGAATGCCGTTCAGGCCGTTGCCGCTGATGCCTTCGATCAAATTGGCGCCGTCGAGATTGAAGTTATCGGAGATGGTGAGGCCGGTGAGCGGCGAGTTGTTCAGCCGGATGACGATGCCGTTTTCGTCGTTCGCGGAGATATTCGTGTTCGAGACGATCTGGAAATTCGGGGCGTCCGAATCGGTGAGGTCGATCGTGAGGCCCGAGCCGCCGGTGTTTTCGCTGAACGAACTGAGGGTCACGATTCCATTGTTGATGAGCGAGCCGTTCGCCGCCGAGAGAACGAGTCCGCCCCCCGTGTTTTCGTCGACGTTGGCATTGAGAACCGAGAAGGCGTTCACGAGGACGTTGTCGAGGCTGATGTTGACGCCGTCGCCCTGCCCGGCGGGGAAGGTGCCGTTTTCGATGATGTTGCCGGTGATCGACAAAGCGTCGATCGTGGTGTTGACGGCGTTGATATCCACGCCGTTGTTGCCGTTGGCCTGAATGGTGCCGGCGATGGAGATCGACGCGCTTTGCGCGCCGTTGATGTCGATGTCGATGCCGTCGAAGTCGGTGGTATCGCCGTTGAGGTCGATCAGGTTGTCGCCGGTCATGGTGAAGGTGGCGACGGTATCGGCGTTGAAGACTCCCATGCTGACGCCGCTGAAGCGGTTGTTCGAGATGGTTACGTCGTCGAGGCTGACGTTTAACTCCGCTCCGAGGTTGGCGAGAAGCTCGAGGCCGTGAATGGTGTTGTCGCTGAGTTCGGTCCCTTCGAAACTGATGTTCGCGGTGCTCGGGACGCCGAAGCCGTTGGTTCCGCTGACGGTGGTCTTGAACCCGCTGGCGGGGGTCGAGACGCCGTTGCCGCTGAACGAACCGTCGACGATGGTGGCATTAAAGAGACCGCCATTGATGACGGAGGCCAGCAGTCCTTCGCCGTTCTCGTTGGCGTTGACCGCGGTTCCGTTCATGTTCAAGGTGAAGGGGGAGAGCTCGTCGACGACCGCAATGCGAATCCCGACGTCGCGGTTTCGCGAGACCGATCCGCCTGCGGTCGTCAGGTCGATGGCCCCGCCGTTGGCGCCGCTGATGTCTACGCCGTCGCCGCCCAGCAGCGCATCCTGTCCATTCTCGTCGATGAATGTGTTATCGAGCGTGACCGAGGCGGTCGTGTCGCTGAGGGCGCCGTTGCCGGCGACGGTGATCAACATGCCGTCGCCGCCGCTGTTTGAGATCGAACTGGGGTTGACCGATCCCAGCACGTCGAGATCGAGGGTCGCCAGATTGCTGACGGCGATGTTAAAGCCTTCTTCTCCGCTTTCGTCGGCGGTGACGCCGTCGAACAGCAGATCGACCGAGGAGCCTGCTCCGGTCACGACGCCTTGCACGGCATTGACGTTGTTATTCGAGTAATTCGAAGGAGCACCGAGAATCGTGCTGCTGATGTTCCCCGTCAGCGTGCTCGCGGCGTCGACGTCGAACAGCATTCCGTTCTCTTGCGTTACGTTGCCCGCCGTGTTGTTGGCGTCGACGTTGGTTAACGTGATATCGAGGTTCGAAACCCCCGTCACGTCGAGATTGATGGCATTGCGCTCGGTCAGCGGCGAGACGCCGTCCTGGCCGCTGTCGGCGAAGGATCCGTTAGCGATGTCGACGATCAGGTCGGACGCACCGTCGAGTTCCAGATGCAGGCCGTCGAATCCGCTTTCGACGCCGGAGGTGTTATCCATCGTCAAGGCACCGGTCGAGCCGGTATCGACGAGGCCGCGGACGGCGTTGATGCCCGAATTGTCGAAGTTGCTGTTGAGAATCGCCACCGGCTGCAAGGCGGTGCCGAAGACCGCGCCGTTGGTGAGTTCGAAGAACAGGCCGTTTTCACCCGCGTTGTTGGCGGGAGCGCCGTTCAGCGCGAAGGCCGCGGTCGAGTCGTCGATATCGAAACCGAGACCGTTCAGGCCGGCGTTCGTGAACGATCCGCCGGTGACGATCCCCGTGAAGTCCGACCCGTTATTCTCGGTGATGAAGAAAGCGTTGGCCCCGGCGTCGTCGGCGGTCGTTCCGGTGAGCAAGAGCTCGACGGAGGAGAGGTTGTCGATGTCGCCGATGATCCCGTTGTTGCCCGCGGTGTTGAACGAGGTCGCCACGACTTCGGCGTTAAACGTGCTGGCGTTGTCGACGTTGAATTGCATGCCGTCGTTGCCGGCGTTTTCGAACGAGCCGGCATTCACGCCGAGCGTCAGTTCGCTGGCATTGTCGATATTGGCGAAGATGCCGTCGACGCCGGCGTTGTTGCCCGTGGTCGCAGTCAGATCGAGGAAACCGGTCGACACGTTGTCGATGAGGATGCGGACGGCGTCTTCACCGGCGCCGTCGAACGAACCGTTGGCAATCGACGCGGCGGCAAGAGCCGTGCCGAGGGTCGAACCGTTATCGAAGACGAGCAACGCTCCGTTCGCGGGGGCGTTTTCGAAGGTCGTGCCGTCCATATCAAGCTGGGCGTCGGAGTTGTCGAAGTCCAGGTTCAAACCGTTGCGGTTGGCGGCGGCCCCGTTCTGGCCGACGTTGTCGAATGAGCCGCCGAGAGTGGTCAGGTTGAGAGCCGAATTGTTCGTCGCGGTGATGAAGATACCGCCTTCTTGAGCGTTGTCGCCCGTGGTGTTGGCCAGGCTGAGGTTGAGCAGCGAGTTGGTATCGATGGTGCCGACGACGGCGTTGAGTCCGCTGTTGTTGAAGCTGCCGCCGATGACCGAGGCCGTCAGGTCGCTGCCGTTGTCGACGTTCATGAACATGCCGTCGTTGACGCTGTTCTCACCGGGGGTGTTCGAAAAGACGGTCGTGGCGGAGGAGGCGTTGTCGAGCAGCAGCCGGATCGCGTTGCCGCCGTTGTCGCTGAACGAGCCGTTGTTGACCGTGCTGATGAGTTCGGAACCGTTGTCGAGATCGGCGAAGAAGCCGTTCAGCCCGGCGTTGGCGCCGGTCATGTTGTCCATGAACAGAGTGCCGTCGGAGTTATCGAGATCGATGTGGACGGCGTTGAGTCCGGCGTTGTCGAACGATCCGTTCTGGAAATCGCCGTTGACGGTTGAGCCGAGCGTGGCGGTGAAGAGCACGCCGTTCATGCCGGCTCCCTCGGCCGAGGTTCCGTCGGTCTGAATCGTCACGATAGAGTTATCGACGAGATTGGCGTGGATCGCGTTATCGCCGGCGTTGTCGAACGATCCGCCCGAGATGTCGCCGGTGAAGCTCGAACCGTTGAGGGCGTTGACGAACAGCCCGTCATCGGCCGCGTTTTCGGCGGAGGTGTTGATCATTGAGAAGAGGGGGACGTCCGAGTTGTCGAGATCGAAGAAGATCGCATGGCCCGCGCCGCCGGCGCCGCTGTTGTCGAGCGACGAGTTGGTGACGAAGGAATTCTGCATGGTCGAGTTGGCGGCGTCGACGAAGAGGCCGTGGCGCTCGGAGTTCTCGATGGACGTATCGGCGATGTTGAGGTCACCCGCGGCCCCGTTGGTGAGCGTCATCTGGATGCCGTCCACACCGCTGTTGTCGAGCGACACGTTGGCGGTGTTGATGGTGATTTCGCCTTCATCGGCGGAGACGTCGATGCCGCTCGCGGTGCTGTTGTCGGCGAAGACGTCCTCCAGCGTGACGGTGGCGCTCGATCCGGTGTCGAAGACTTCGCCGCAGACCGCACTCAGGAAATTGGACATGTTGGAGTTGAAGACCGAGACGTTATACGTGCTGCCTCCCTGCACGAGGAATTCGATGGCGCAATCGGCGCCGCCGGGGCCGAAGTCGACATTGTCGAAGATCGTCGTGGCGGTCGAGCCGCCGTCGACGTTGATGCAGACCGGTCCCATGCCGGCGTTGGCGAACGACACGTTCGTGAAGACGCCGGTGAAGGCTGAATTGTTGAGAACGTCGACGCAAAAGGCGAAATTCGTGGCGTTTTCGACGTCGACGTCGGTCACGAACAGCCGGGCGACGGCGCTGTTGGCGACAAGGCCGCGGATACCGTCGTCTCCCGCGTTGTTAAAGAAGCCATTGGTGAAGGTGGCGTTCATTTCGCCGCCGTTCACGATAAAGTCGAATCCGTCGTCGGTGACGGTATCCGAGAAGTCGAAGTTATCGAAAGTGAGGTTGGCGATCGAGTCGACGCCGATGACGTCGACGTGGACTCCGTCGTCGTTCGCGCCGGAGAAGTCGACGTCTTCGAACGACCCGGTGATTCGCGAACCGCCAAGAGCGCGAAGCAGCATGCCGTTGGCGCCCGCGTTCATTCCGGGCGTCGGGTCGACGGTAATGGCCAGAGCCGAGCCGTTGTCGGCCGACACGTCGATCGCGTCCCCGCCGGCGTTGTCAAAGTTGCCGTTGGTGATGTCGATGAGCAACGTGGAGACGTTATTGATGGCGGCATGGAGGCCGTCGGCTCCGCTGCCGCTGACGTCGACGTTCGTCATGATGAGCGAGTTATTGAGCGAGTCGTCGGCGAGGAATTCGATGCCGTTATCTCCGCTGCCGCTGAGGTCGCCGCCGTTGAAGACGGCGTTGAAGCGTCCGCCGGAGAACGTGGCGATACCGAGGGCGTTATCGAGGTTGTCGCTGAGGCCGGTGTTGGTGGCATCGATGAGGACGCGTCCGCCGCTGGAGACTGTCGCGGCGATGCCGTCCCCTTCGGCGACCCCGATTCCCGTCGAGTTGATGAAGTTGCTGTCGTTCATCGTGATGTTGATCTGGCCGTTGGCGGCGGCGGAGAGCGCGAGGCCGGTTCCGCTGCCGTCGACCGTCACACTGTTGATCAGCGTGTTTATCTGCGAGCCGACCGCCGACAGGCGGACGCCGTTCACGCCGCCGGAGATGTCGACGCTGTCGAGATTGAGATTAAGCGGCGGCTGGATGTTGTTAACGATGCTGATCGCTCCGGGGAACGGAGCGCCGCTCAGGTCGAACGTCGAGGTGGAGATATTGGCGACGCCGCGAATGTTGCGCAGGTCGATGCCGCTGCCCGATCCGGTGACGTGCACGTTGTTGATGTTGGTGTTCTGGATGGCGAAGGTGTTGGTGATGGCGGTGCCGCCGGCGGGAGCGATGAAGTTGAAGCCGGCAACTTCGTTGCGGTTGGCGAGGGTGACGATGTCACCGCCGGCTCCGGTTGTCACCCACGGGTTAGGCCCGGCGATCGCGACACCGGGGACGTCGATCACGGTGCCGAAAATCACGTGAGGCAAGCCTTCGCCGAGCAGACGCTGATCGTCGCACAGAAAGAACTCGCTGACGAGCGGATTGCCCGCCGACGTGGTGCCGTTGCGGACGAAAATAATGCTGGAGCAGATTTTTTCGTGAATCGACTGGAACGGATTCTCGAACGAACCGTCGCCGGGATTCGGATTGCTGTTATCCACCCAGATGATGTCGAAGGGGCGTCCCGTATCGGGATCGATAACGGGTGCTTCTTCCTCGGCCGTATAAACGTTGGTGGCGATGCGGTAGTTCTGCACGACCTGATCGAACATCCGTTGATCGACCGTCCGGGTCGGGAAGTACTGGTATCCGGTGCCGCCGGAGAACGCGATGGCCACGCCGCCGGTGAGGTTCGTGCCGAACCGCTTGTCTTCGGTCACGCCGATGTAGAGGTTCATGTCGGTCGAGACTTGCGCGGTCACGCGGCCGCTCACGCCGACGATGTCGGCGGGTTCTGTGGTGTCATAATAATAGGTTCCAAGGAAGGCTTTGATCCACGATTGGGTGGGGATCGGAACGCCGACTTCCAGATCGCCTCCCGTCAGTTGTTCTTCGAACGCCCGCTGATTGAGAACGACGAGCTGTCCGTTGCGGAAGACCGGAGTGGTTCCCTGCTCGACGATGCCGAGGCGGTTGTCCTGCCGGTTCGTGGGAATGTAAATGTTGGATCGCAAGTCCCAGGTATCGCCGAGCCACTCGGCACCGAAGCTGAACTGTTGGTAACGGTTACCGGTCATGCTGTCGTCGGTGAAGAGCGATCCGTGAACGCCGAGGATCCGCCCGTAGTCGGGAAGGAAGCGGCGGTAACCGAGGGTGCCGACGGCTCCCACGCGGGTATGATCGCTGACGAGCAGGTTCGCCGCTCCGAAGATCAGATTGTCGGGATCGCGTTGGAACAGCGGGGTGAAGATGTTACCCCGAAAGAACCCGTCCTGACCTCCCAGGCGGTCGCCGATGTTCTGGTCGATCATCAGGTACGTCCCGTTGTTCCCCAGCGACACACTGCCACTGAAGTCCTCGGTGTAGCCATCGACGCCGGGATCGAAAGTTCCCGGTTGCGCCCAGGCACTGGTGTTCTGCAAGAGGCAGCACACCAGTGCGCAAAAACCGGCGAAGAGTGCGGTTCTGGCTCTGAGAGTTTTGATCATGCGACATCCCACGGCGGAAACTTTACTACAAATGTTCATCGATTCTCGTTCCAAAGCGCGTGCTGATTACGACGACTTTGACGGTTAATTCGAATATTCGGCACTTGCCGGATTCGTAATACAGTCAGTTTGCAGAAACTTTACACATTTGGGGATCTTTAGCGGTCGGCACGAACGCCGACGACGGCGACCGCAACGGCATTGCGTTCAATCCCATAGTTGGAAGTCATTATTTTAATATGATTTAAGGCGATTAGGCTGATGAGGACTTGCTGGCGAGGAAGGGGGGTTTCTGATCTGTCCGGCCGTCGACGCCGAAATTGAGATGTGATTTACTGAGATGAGCTGAGGGAGGGGGGAGGCAACCGGCCTGCATAGAAAAACGGATGCGGAGAGGCGATCGAGGTACGCAACGAATCAATGAGACGCGTGACGTGAATTGACGAGAGTCAGGAGGGATGTCGGATGGTCAGAATCGACCGAGTGGAGGTGTTGGACGGAGGCTATGAAGGCGGATTTGTGTCAGAACATGCGAATCCGGCTGATGGAATTTCGGCACGTCCTCGCATGAATGCACTAGAAGCGGGAATGTTGCAGAGTCGGTGATTTTCGTCAAGGGGGAGAATTCAATTCCACAACCGATCCGTTGCGGAATTCAACAAGTTCGTCATGCATCGGCATATTCTGCCGTTCGGTTCCGGGATGAATCGAGGCGCGTTCATAGTCGGGTAGTAAATAGCAGAATACCGCCGTTCGGTGAAGATCGTTTTTCACACATTGCTCGGCGCGGGAACGCTATTTCAACGGTAAATCGATCGCCAGGCCGGTCTGGCCGCTGCGAATGACGGCTTCGGTGAACTCCATGTAGCGAACGCCGGTTTCGAAGTCGGTCAATCGGACCTGCTCTTCGCCGCGAATCGCACCGATGAATTCTGCCTCGACGCGCCAACCTCCCAGTTTTTCCGGCTCGACGACAATTTCGGCGAGCGGCATATTTCGCCGGCCGGCGAACAGGCGATCCGTTTCGCCGAATTCGAGTTTGATCGTTCCATTGCTGCCGTACAGATGAAGATGCCGGCCGGGGCCGCACAAATCGATGCCGCTGACGTGATAGATGCCCCGCGCTCCATTTTCAAGCTGCGTCAGGACTTGCACGCTGTCGGGAACCGTGACTTTTCCCGGCGTCTGTTCGCCCAGCACCGGTCGCGTCGGCTCGAAGAGGGACGTCTGCGCGTAAACTCGCGTCGGCGACGGAACCCAGCGCAGCAGGGCTTCGTGGATGATCCCCAGCGACAGCGTGTTGTAACCGCTGATGTCCGCATCCTGACGCCAATGCAGAGGTTGCGTGTAGTCCCAAAACATGTCGTCGACGCTGATGGCGACCACTTCCCGCAACTCGCCGAGGTAACTCCCGTGGATCATCTGCAGAACGTAGTCGAGATGTCTCAGTCCGAACGGACTGGGGACGATCTGGGCCGCCAGCTCGGGATGCGCCTGCGCCGCCACCAGCATTTGCCGTGCCTCGGCGGCGTTGCGCGCCATCCGGGCTTCCGTCAGCACATGTTTTCCGGCATTGAGGGCCGCACACGTCACTTCGCAATGCAGGTTCGGCCACGTGCCGATCATCACGGCGTCGACGTCGGGATCGGCAATGCAGGCCCGCCAATCGGGATACGTCTTGGGAATCGAGAACTCTTGCGCCACGCGCTGCGACGACTTCGGCGTGCTGTTGACGACCCCGACGATCTCGACTCCCGAAATCGCCCGAAAACCGGGAATATGCCGAACGCGCGTATTTTCCCCGGCTCCAACGATGCCGATGCGAACGTTTTTAACCGCCATGCCTTAACCTGTTTAGAGTTGAACTATGACCAGAATACTCACGCCCGCGATTCTAACGCCCGCGAAAACAGACCGCTATCCAGCCGAATGCCGAACGCACAACGAAGTAGAAATTCGTTTTCCGGCTGATTTTTGCGAACGACGAGCGGTCGTCAATGGAACTTGCCCCGAAACCCGATGTGGGTGTCACAGATGGCTTGCCCAGCCGTGTTCCTTAGATTGCCGGAGATTCCACTGGCGGGCAAGCCGCCAGTGCCGCTCGACGCCAGTGTCACCCGACAAGACTCACGCCGCGCGTTTTGCCGGGGCGGAGGAATCGCGATCCCCCAGGCCGAGCCGTTGCAGAATCACCTCGGCGGTGCGTGCCGTTGCTCCGGTTTTCCCGTAGCGATGCTTCAGTTGCAGCATTTGTTCGACGACCCTTTGACGCGCGAGTTCGTCGACGAGCCAGCCGTCGATGACATCGGTCATACGGCCGGCGTGGTAGTCTAAACGCCGCACGAAGGGAAATTCGGGCATGATGTCGCGGCCCGCCATCAGATTCGGCAGCGACATGTAGTTGCAGGTGAGCAAAAGTTTCGCCAGCAGATACACGCCGAAGTTTCCGCGGTACAGCACGACCGCCGGCGTCCCGCGCGCCAGAATTTCCAGGCTGACCGAGCCCGAAACCATCAGCACGCATTCGGCGCTCTGGATAATTTCCGACGTGTGGTCGGTCAGGCAGACGATCGGCAGCGGCTGCGGCATTTCGGCAATCCATGCTTCGCACATCGTCCGGTGCGATTCTCGATAATTCGCCACGAGAAACGTGACGTCGGGATGTAAAATGTGCAAACGGCGCATCACTTCGAGCATCGCCGGGAAATTCCGCGTCACCTCCTGAGTCCGCGACCCCGGCAGGATGCCCACGACGCGATGCCGGCTCGGCGACCACTTCTGGAGAAATGCCTGATCCAGTTCCTTCCCCGCGACTTCATCGAAAAAGGGATGCCCCACATAGGTCACCGGCACGCCCCGTTCGGCATACCAGTCGCGTTCGAAGCCCAGCCCGCTGATGACTTCATCCACGTTGCGTTTGATCCGCTTGATCCGCCAGGGAGCCCACGCCCATAACTGCGGCGGAAGATAATAGACGACCGGAATCCCCAGCCGCTTCGCTTTGCGGGCGACCCACCAGTTGAATCCGGGAAAATCGATCAGGACCACGGCGTCGGGGCGGTGCTCGCGCAGCCAGGCATCGGCCTGCTGTACCAGCCGATAAAACTGCAATATCAGCGGAAAAACCTGGAGAAACCCCATCACGGCCAGGTTCGTCAGACGAAACAACGACCGACAGCCTGCTTGCTCCATCTGCGGCCCTGTGAAGCCTTCGCACTGAAGGTCGGGCACGCGACGATGCAATTCGCGAATCAAGCACGCCGCATGCTGATCGCCGCTCGGCTCGCCGACCGAAAAGAAAACCCGATGAGACACAGCCTGCTCCGTAAAACCGCGAGAGTGACCTGAGGGGGAGAGAGTATTCCGATTTTGGGCAATGCGTCAAGAGGGGATAGAAGAGAAGGATGAAGGAGGGTGCACGTCAGCTTTTGCGCGCAGAGGTGCGGACTGAAAATCGTCAATAGG
>JBBECD010000253.1:0-10392 GCA_040881995.1 Planctomycetaceae bacterium | reverse complement strand
CTCAAATCAACAATCCAAGCCAACCCCACTTTTTAAGCCTGACACAGCACTAGATCAGTTTTCGAGGCTCAGTTGTCGAGCCTCGATTGCGTTTGAGATTTGAGACCGCCCCCCGGGTGGTACGAAAAGATCGGCAACGTTCACGCCCTGCTCGAGCGCGTCAAACTCAGCGAGGAACGTTCCGGCGATGTTCTGCATCTGCGCAAGCTCAACCGCATCCTCTCGATTCACGCCTCCACCGCCATCGAAGGCAACCGGCTCACGCTGGGCCAGGTTTCAGACGTCATCAACGGCAAGCCGGTCTGGGGGCCGCCCAAAGACGTCAAAGAAGTACAGAACGCCTGGCTGGCCTACAACGAAATGACCCGCTACGACCCCTGGTCTGCGGACGACTTGCTCAAGGCCCACGCTCACCTGACCGACACGCTCATCGAGGAGTCGGGCCGGTTCCGCACCGTCGGCGTTGCCGTCGTGCGCGGCGACGGCGTGGTGATGCACCGCGGCTCCCCGGCGGAGCTGGTTCCCGCCCTCGTCGAGCAGCTCCTGCACTGGGGGAAAACCACCGCATCCCACCCGCTCATTATGAGTTCCGCCATCCATTACATGCTGGAGTACATCCACCCCTTTCGCGACGGCAACGGGCAAATCGGGCGGCTTTGGCAGACGCTGATTCTCTCCGGATGGAATCCGCTGTTTGCCTGGATGCCGGTTGAAACCCTGATCCACCACAACCAGGCGCTGTACTACAATTCGCTCCAGGATTCGCACGCCGGCACGGTGGATTGCCGCCCCTTCATCGACTTCATGCTCGATGCATCGGGAATTCACTGTACAAATACATCGACATAGCGGCAGAAACGGCAGGCGATGTCCCTGTAAATGTCCCTGTATTTGTCCCTGTATTTGTCCCTGTAAACGAGGTCGCAGGCAAGATACTCATCCTGCTGCGAGCCAATCCCCGTGCGACCGCCCAGAAGATGGCGCTCGCTCTAGGCGTGACTGACAAAACCGTCAAGCGCCATCTCAAGGCGCTCCGAGATCAGGGCTGGCTCAAGCGGGTTGGTTCCGACAAGACCGGCCACTGGAAAGTGATCGAGAAAACGCCATGACGAAGCCCCTCGGAGAGATCTTCGCACTCAGACCCGACGCCCGGCCGTGCACCGGGGTGGCGAGGGAATGAGGGAACCTGCTACCGAGGCGGACGACGACCTACGGTTCTCCGAATCTCGCGGCCGGTCGCTTGCAATTCTCCTGCCGAATACAGAGTATGTGCCGGAGCGGGCGACGGTGGGGTGTGTTGCTGATTTCGCCCGTGTGAACCGATTAAATGTCG
The DNA here is from genome assembly GCA_040881995.1 of Planctomycetaceae bacterium. Lineage (GTDB taxonomy): Bacteria > Planctomycetota > Planctomycetia > Planctomycetales > Planctomycetaceae > JAQCEJ01. Next base: position 9,059 of record JBBECD010000253.1, on the reverse strand, counting down.
TCATTGAGATGGAAAAGTGAGTCGACCGATGCCGTCAGTTGTGTTGTCGCAGACCGTTCAGAAGATTAAGCCCTCCGCCACGATCGCCGCGGCCGCTAAGGCCAAGGAGCTGAAAAATACCGGCGTGAAGGTCTACGAGTTTACGCTGGGGGAGCCCGATTTTGCCACGCCGGTTCACATTTGCGATGCCGCCAAAAAGGCGATGGACGCCGGGCATACGCATTACACGCCGGTCGGCGGGATTCCTGAACTTCGCAAGGCGATCTGCGAGGCGTATGCTCGCGATTACGGGTTGACGTATCAGCCGGCGCAGGTGATGGCTTCGAACGGGGCGAAGCATTCGATTCACAACGTGCTGACGTCGTTGTGCGGGCCGGGGGATGAAGTGATTATTCCTGCGCCGTACTGGGTCAGTTACAGCGATCTGGTGGAACTCGCCGGGGCGACGCCGGTGATTGTCAGCACGACCGAAGAGAGCGGGTTCGTGCTTTCGCCCGAACAATTGAAAGGGGCGATCACGCCGCGCACGAAACTGTTGATGCTCAACAGCCCGAGCAACCCCACCGGCGGCGTGTACACGCCGGCTCAGTTGGTAGCCCTCGCCAACGTCGTCGTCGAACACGATTTCTGGGTGCTGTCGGATGAGATCTACGAAAAACTGATTTACGGCGACGCCGAGTTCCGATCGTTCGCGTCGTTCGGCCAGGACGTATACGACCGCACGATTATCGTCAGCGGCGTGAGCAAGGCGTATGCGATGACCGGCTGGCGGATCGGCTGGACGTTGGCCCCCGTCGAACTGACGAAGGGGATGGATAAATTGCAAAGTCAGGAGACGTCGAACCCGTCGAGCATCAGCCAGTATGCGGCGATCGCTGCGCTGAACGGTCCGCAGGATTGCGTCGAAGAGATGCGCAAGAAATTCGCCGAGCGGCGGGAGTATGTGCTCAAGCGGCTGCACGGGTTGCCGGATGTCAGCTTCGCTCCGCCAGCGGGGGCGTTTTACGGGTTTTTTAATGTCAGCCGGCATTTCGGTAAGCCGCTGGGGGGCGGAAAAGTCGTCAACGATGCGACCGAGTTCTGCACCGCGCTATTGGAAACGGCTCACGTGGCGCTGGTGACGGGCGATGCGTTCGGCGCTCCCGGTTACGTCCGGTTGTCGTTCGCGACGGACTTGGAGACGCTGAAGAACGGGTTCGATCGGATTGAGGGGTTCCTCAAAGGGTGAGAGGGAAGCGCTCCGCTACGGAAACCCTGTGCGTCGCGGCTAAACGGTGAAGACCAATCGTCATTTCAGCGGCGGAAATTCGAGACCGTACTTCTTGCTCAGTTTCTGTTGCAGCTCGCTTCCCTTGCGGTTGATGTCTTCGACCGCTTTGCTGTGATCGAGTTCGGACGACTTGTATTGGTTCCCCTGCGCTCCATTGCGGCTGTTGGCATTGCCTTTGACCAGCAGCGTTTCACCCGACTGAGCGATTTTCGAGCCTCTCAAGTACCAGTCGCCGAGCGATTTCGCCAAGGCGATCGCTTCGGGGTCGACTTCCGCCCTTCCCAGTTGCGACAAGGCGTTGGCCGCGAATTCCCCCGACTGAACGCGGCGACTGAGAAAGTTCTGCGCGTTGAATTTGTTCAACCCGCCGAACGGCACGGCTCGAATTTGCTCTTCCTCCGCGATAATCGAGTTCATTTCGTTCCAGTAAGCAAGCGTCGCTTCGCCTGGGCCGAGCTTTTGCGGGACGGGAAACCGCGGTTTTTTCACCGCCGCCTTTGATTCGCTTAGTTTTTGTGCCGACCGCTGCGCTGCCCGCCGTCGGGCGGTGCGCGCCAATTTGCGGCGTTCTTCATCAGATGCCGAGATCAAAACGCTGGCCCGTTCCTGCACGTCATCGTTCGACGCCAATTTCTGCGGCAGAGGCTTCGGGGCCGAGGCGATTTCGGGCTGAACCGTCGCCGGCTGCGGAATCGGCTGAGAAACCTCGGCGGCGGCAAGATCAGGCGTCGCCGCTTCATCCTCGTGGTCCGTCGCCCAGGGCAGCACCACCACGACGATGCCGAGCAGGCAACCGCCGAACAGTCCGCCTCCCCAGATAATCCCCTGGCGGGCGATTTTCGAATTACGGAGCGATCGTTTGCGAGCGGTGAGCGACATAGTTTCTGATCCTGTCACAGAGGGTCGGCGTCATCCGATGAGAAAAACGCGTTCGCGCATCGGCACTTCATCGGTCCTTTCAAATGTAGCTCATAAAATCGAGAAGGGGAGGATTCAGAAAACGAGCCCGACCGTTGGCACGGGCTTTGCCAATTGCGACGGTTAATTCGAACCTGCGGAGGAACAGGAGTCGGAACAAAGCGGTTTTTGATGAAATCCACGAGCAAGGCCCCATCAATGGTGCCCCGAAAGCAGGCATCGCTGGGGACTTTCTAAGCAGAGTTGCGCCTCGTGACGGTGGCGGATTGATCTCAACGACGGGATTTTTCAATTTTTTCGAAAAATTGGACTCGAATTCTTACAATTTCCGCGCAAACTCCCGTCGCTGTTGATGGATGTGCGGAAAGGGAATGTGTATCGTGTAGACCGGCTCGATTGGCCACAACTTGTGCCGTCTGGTCGGGGATCGGTAACGGAATTTTTTTGATTCAGGAGCAAGAGTCAGATGACGCCGAAAGAGTTTTTTAAGTTCGCCAAAGACCACAACATTCAGCAGGTCGATCTCAAGTTCTGCGACATGCTCGGAACCTGGCAGCACTGTACCTACCCGATCGACATCTTCGACGAAGGGACCTTCGAAGACGGTATGGGCTTCGACGGCTCGTCCATCCGCGGCTGGCAGGCGATTAACACCTCCGACATGCTCGCCGTCCCCGAATCGGCGTCGGCCAAAATCGATCCGTTCTTCGCCGAACCGACCGTCAGCGTGATCGCCAACATTGTCGATCCGATCACCAAAGAGCCGTACACGCGCGATCCTCGCTACGTCGCCAAGAAGGGCGTCGCCTATCTCAAGCAGACGAAAATCGGCGATACCTGTTACATCGGCCCCGAACCCGAATTCTTCATCTTCGACGACATCCGCTTTGAATCGAACCAGCGCGGCTCGATGTATCAGATCGACTCGTCCGAAGGGGCCTGGAATTCCGCCCGCCCTGAAGCGCCGAACCTCGGCCACAAACCCGCTTACAAGGCGGGCTATTTCCCCGTCGCCCCCGCCGATACGCTCGGCGACATCCGCACCGAAATGGTGCAGGAGATGCGAAAGCTCGGCATCGTCGTCGAGGCCCATCACCACGAAGTCGCGACCGCCGGTCAGTGCGAAATCGACATGAAGTTTCAAGATCTGCTGACGATGGCCGACCAGTTCATGTGGTTCAAGTACATCATCAAGAACGTTGCCAAGCGGCATAACAAGACGGTAACGTTCATGCCGAAACCGATTTTCGGCGACAACGGCTCGGGCATGCACACCCACATTTCGATCTGGAACGGCAGCACGGCGTTGATGGCCGGCGATGGCTACGCCGGCCTCAGCGAACTCGGCATGTACGGCATCGGCGGCATCTTGAAGCACGGCCGCTCGCTGCTGGCCTTCTCGGCTCCGACCGTCAATTCGTACCACCGCCTCGTCCCCGGCTTCGAGGCCCCGGTCACGCTCGCCATGTCGCAGCGGAACCGCTCCGCGTCGTGCCGCATTCCGATGTACTCGGCAAGCCCGAAGGCGAAACGCGTCGAATTCCGCTGCCCCGACCCGCTCGCCAACGGTTATCTGAGCTTCACCGCGCTGATGATGGCCATGATCGACGGCATCCAGAATAAGATCGACCCCGGCGAACCGCTCGACCGCGACATCTACGATATGACCCCCGAAGAACTAGCCGAAACCAACGTCTGCCCGTCGTCCCTCGGCGAAGCGTTGAAGGCGTTGGAAGACGACCACGCCTACCTCACCAAAGGGGACGTCTTCACCGAAGACCTGATCAAAGGCTGGATCAAGTGGAAGCGCGACAACGAAATCGATCCCATCCGCCTCCGCCCGCATCCCTACGAATTCGATCTCTACTACAACGGCTGATTCTTCGAATTCAGCACGCATCTTTCAGCCCTCGGCCACTTCGGTGACCGGGGGCTTTTTCGTCACGAGGCGTCGGTCGTTCGGTGTCAGTGGTCAGTTGCGGCACGGCACACGGCATCCAATCGCGAGCGAACAAAGTTCTTAGGTTAGCCGCGACGCATCGCGGAGCGGTCGCAGAGGAAATCGGGGTTCGGGGTGCCGCGATTTCGGTGCGTTAAGACGCTCAAATCGCCAAAAATGCGCGCAAAAACCATGATTTTCGCGCGCAAATCGACCTTTTATTGTCTTTCATACGCATCTCGCGCTCACTCACACGCTACTCGCGGTCACTCGCGTGCTATTCAGGACCAACTCGCGGTCACTGGCGCGCTTCTCACGCTCACTCGCGCGATGTTCGGTACTCATTCGTGCTCACTTGGCACCTGGTATTGTAAATTGGTGGGAATTTGATGCCTTGGAACGTATGATCACTATTTAGGCACCCTGCAAAAATTCTCCGCACCACAAAGCGACCGTCGAACCCCGAAATCACCCCTCCCAATACCCCAATTACACGACCGGTTGCGCAACAACAAACCACGCGTCCCCCAACCCCCAACTGAACAACTCACCGACCAGAAACGCAAAGACGCCGCGTTTGGCTGCCACTGATATGACAAGGGCGGTCTTATCGTTTTGGCTTTAAGGAACCAATGTTGATTGAAGCGGCCACATCTGAATGCGAGAAGACCAAAGACACGAGCGGGGGAACCGCCCACCAATCATCGCCCCGCCCATCGATCGTGCTCTTGCGACCTCCTTGCATGATCCTCAAACGTCTCGCCGACCGTGTCGAGAACGGATGCAAGAGCCGGGGCATCGAATCGAATTTCTTCCGCCTTCGAGCGGTAAAGCTGCGCCAGATTTTTTTCGCGACCGCCGCCAGACGAACGAAATACAGCGCCGCCCCCATTGTGAATGGCGCAGCCCATTCCGCTTTTCAACAACGTCGTGATCGTTGCAATTTCTTCAATGACATTTTGTGCTGCCGGGCACGGCCATTTTCCATCAGGCGAGTGCAGCATATTGTAAATTGCATTGCCAAAAACATCTCCGATTCGCAGCTCGCACATCTCGCGTCGATCAGCCGCATCCGCGAGGTTGAGTGCGGTATGACACCACTCTCGCAAAGCCGATTCGTCTATGCTCCCGTCCGACTGTGTTCCAGGCAACAGATCCCAATCGGTAAGCAAATGGTATGCCTGCTGAGCCATGTAACGTTCGTGTGCCGTCGGTACCGGTCGTCCATCGCTGTGCCGTTCACTCTGCGGGTAGCAGCTATATTTTAAGACCTCGATGAAGAACTCTGGGTGCTTCGCTAAATGCTGAAATAGCGTGCGGGGGGCCTGACCACGATGATCATCAAGTACGCGGAGATAATGCCATTCGATTTGGATCAGCCGTTTTTCATCCCGTTGTGGATGCTTTTGTAAGGCCTCGATTAATCGCTGAATGTCATGCGTATCCCTCGATTTGAATTGTACCTCGAATTTTTCAGGTGATAGTTGAAGCAGTGATTCGAGAGGAGAGATTAATGTCTCAAAATCGAAAGAATGTTTATCGTAGAGCCCCATCGCAAGGAGATCTGCGGCTGCTACGGGGCGGGCGTGTAAGATCAATTCAGCAACGGCAATGGATATCGAAGCAGCGGAAAGGGATGAATGGAGTGGATGGCAGCGCTCCCAATAGAGCCGATGAACGCCTTCGCCCGATTTCGTAACTCGCTCCCAAACAGGCCGGTCGAACGGCAACATGGTATAAAACCACGCCGTGCTGCTGTCGGAATCGCAAAGCTGTGCGGTCTCATCAACCCAAGTCCAATGATCAGGCCAAAAGCGATTCCAGATGTAGCCGTGAGCGAATTCGAGGTCGCGCCGTTCACCATTGAGGCGCGAGGGAACGACATCTGAAACGTAATCATTCTCGGTCAAACTGGAAAGCGCACTGCCGACCGCCATTGGCGAGGCGGCGTTTTCTACCAATGCCTCGATCCCAGCGAAACCCTCCGACGTTAGAATCTCAGAAATGGCGGTTCGCCTGTCTCTTGCGAGTTCGCTTTCGGCGTCCTGTACCTCGCCACGTTCAAAATCGCGATTAGGATTAAACAACCATGCGTTCCTAAATACCACATTTTCGGGTTGCAGCTTTTGAGCGATCACATCTAATCGATTCAAAAACTCTTCCGAAAGCGGCCAATCAGAATCGTCGTATTCACGATGAAGGTGGAGTTGATTCGTTAATTCCTCGTGTAAGGCGCGCCGATCCTGATCTGCTAGACCGCTATCAGAAAACCGCTCGGCTGCCTCTACAAAGATGTCGTGCAAGGTGTCGGGAAGTTTTGCAAAATTCTTAAGAAGTTTTGCAAGATTCTCAAAGAGGCGCAGCCAGCAGGACGAATCTTGCCCGGCTTCTTGAATAAGCAGTCCGGTAACAGCAGAAACAAATCGCGACATCTCGGCGCGATTTGTGAGCCGCTTCCAATCGACAGCCCAGGCGCGCCAATATGGCCGACGAATGGGCGTGGATGAATCACTTGTGATGCCTGGCAATAATTCCAACATCACGGACCAAGCGATTTTGCGATCGTTCTTGATCATCATGTCAAGGATTTTGATTCTGTCGTCAACCGTCGCCATCGTCTGCGGCATCCAATATAAGAGGATTTCGCGAATGCAATTCATTGGACGATTTGCCCACCGGCCGCCCGGATCGATGGCAGAGAGTTTCAGCAATGCGCGGACAACATCACCGACGTATTGTGTGGGCCATGCGAGAACCTCAAGTGCCCACAACAAACCGGCATGATTACAACGACCGAAGAGCGTGTCTTCCTCTTCGTGCAAAATCTTTCCCAGTTCCGGCTCTGCACGATTCAAATCTTCATGAACGGCGTGCAGAAATGATGAAGGACTGGCTTCCGCGAGAAGCGGAAGCTGCGATCCCAATGACGCCCAGCGATGCCACGTTGTTGTCGGAGAGAGCAATTTCGCAACGATTCGGTCGACCGCGCCGCTAATATCTACGGAAAACACCGAAGCAAGTTCTTGTGAAAACGTCCCTAGAACTGCCAACGTTTCAGCCACGTGATTCTTGATGACGTCAGAGTAAATTGCCACATGTCCGTGAAATTGCGCGTAAAATCGTTCGTTCTCCGGAAATCCGAATCGTGGATCGTCATCCGCAAGGATTTCTACTGCCAGCGTCTCGAATTCTTTTAAGGCATTCGTCGAGACGCGGTCTCCAAAAAGTGCCCAAGCATGATCTTTGGAGATCAGACGCCAGTTGCCAGCCGCGTGTAACAGCAGTGGATCGCGCGAATTGGCCATTTGCTGCAATTCGGCCTGACACGACGAGTATTCCCTTCCGGCGATTCTTCCGAACGCCGCGCGATCAGAGTCGGAATCTGACCAGCCACCAAGCAAAAGACAGGCGGCGAACACTTCAGACGAAATGCTGGGCGTCCATGCTGGACGGTCTACTTTCCCGGAAGGTTCTAACCGGCATTTGAGAATTGCAAGACTCCCACCTGCGCCGCGGGCAAGTTGTCCCGCGCGAACAGGTGAATAACCAGACGATTCCAGAGCTTTGCTCAAATCAAATGTGCTGGCCCGTTCCAGTTCGACGCCTGTTGAGTTGTCGAAAATGGCCGGTTCGGCGAATGAGAGAACGTGATGTCCGTTCCGAATCGCGCGTCCGATTTCTTCGGACGTTAGATCGATTGACGGCTCAACAACAAGAACCGAAGCTGTTTGCAGGTCTCGACATTCGCGCCACGCATCCACCGTATAAACAATGACGGTACGCGACTCAGTGGCCAAACGCAGGTCTTTGTCCATTGCCGCTACGGCCGCGCAAAAAAAGTCGATCACCTCTCCAGGTGACCGACTTTCGATGTTGAATCTACCTGGCGTGTCAGCAAGCCATTGATGAAGCCGTGCGATACTTCCTTCACGTCCGGCAAGGAAAACGCTGGGTAAGAGTTCTGGGGTTGTCGATTTAGAAATGGCTTCCCAACGCTCGGCAACATCATCGATGTCGTTTGGGCGGGCACCGATCATTCGACCAATCCAGGCGCGTAGACCTGCCGGAGCCGTTTCCGACCATTGCTCGAAGTCGTCGGCGTCGAGCGCCTTCACACCTCGCCAATGCCCCACCTTCGAGTTATCTTGAATCCACTGTTTCTTGCCACGAAAGTGCCGAGGCGTTGCAAAAACAAAATAGCTTGCGATCTGGAACTCGACGGACGTCTCATCGGTACGCTTCGCAAAATCCTCGTCGGCCTTAGACTTGACACGGTCTCGCGTGCTCAATTCCCATACTGATGGCCCGAAGGGAACCCAAGGATTGTGTTCATCGGCACATTCGACCACACCGTCAAATCCCGGTCGTCGTCCGGACTCGTAAGCGGGAAAATCAATTTTCGCCACACTTTTGACCGTTGACTGGACTAAGCGACGCACAATGTGGGGAAGGCTTGTGGCCGACCTTTCGGTTCCCGCCCACCGGCGAAAATTCAATTGTGAATTGAATCGTCTCATTTTTCAGGTGATCCATAAAAAGCATTGACCCTTGCGAATATCGATGTTATATTTATGTTATATTTGTGCCGATATAAAGTCAAGAGTTTTGGGCGCAATTGTGGAAACCTCACGGCGGATTTTGATGTCTCTGGAGGCAAAAGAAGATTTTAAGGGTCTTTTTCCACGCCGTGAAACGCGAGCTGTTGTTATACGTCATCTCATGAAGCTCATGCTTTGGGAATCTGGCACTGACTGTGCATTTGATCTGGCGGTGGTTTCGGCGGTCATTGAGTCGGACATCTGGGAGTTGTGTATCGATGATCGTTTCGGATTCAGTTGCGGCATCCGGTTTGCCTTTTTTGAAGAATGGCGAAATTTTATTGTGAGGCCGATATGGATTATCGGCTCGCGTCGAGATAATCAACCATTGACG
>JBBECD010000252.1:0-10469 GCA_040881995.1 Planctomycetaceae bacterium | reverse complement strand
CGAATGGATGGTTTCTCGCTGCTGGAGAAAATCAAAGCCGACCATCGCCTGAATCCGACCCCGGTCATTCTGTTGACGTCCCGAGCTCGCCTCGAAGATCAGGAGAGAGGTCTGGACCTGGGAGCCGACGCCTATATCGTCAAGCAAAAATTCGACCATCAAGCCTTATTGACCACGATCAGGCAAATCGTACACGTTGAACTTGCCCCATCGCCAATTCACCCCTGAAGAATAAATCCTCAAGAATAGGCAGCACTATGAATAAGATTCGCGTCATGATCGTCGAGGACACGCGCACGATCCGCCAGTTCCTTGAAAACATCATCGGCAACGATCCGCGCCTCGAAGTCGTCGCATCCGTGGAAAACGCCGAGGAGGCCCTGCGGTGTCTCGCGCGGGTCGCTCCCGATGTGATCTCGATGGATATTCATCTGCCGGGAATGAACGGTCTCGAGGCGACGCAACGAATCATGGAGCAACGGCCGACGCCGATCGTCATCGTCTCCGGGAGCCTTCAATCTCACGAGTTGAGATGTTCGATGAACGCCCTGGAAGCGGGGGCTTTAACCGTGGTCGAAAAGCCCCGCGGCACGACGCATAACAATTTCGAAGCGATGGCCGAGCGGCTGTGCACGCAACTGGCCATCATGAGTCAGGTGAAAGTCATTCGGCAACGATTCAATCGGCCGCGTGTGAAGCGAGCGCGTCAAAATGGAATTCGTTTCCACGGGGCGAAGGACTCCGGAAAACAGTCTTGCGATATCCGGATGATCGGCATCGTGGCGTCAACCGGCGGCCCCAAAGCCTTGCAGGCCATTTTCTCGAGTCTGCCCCCGAGTTTCCCGGTGCCGATCGTCCTCGTGCAGCACATCACTCCCGGTTTTCATTATGGATTCGTCCAATGGCTGAACGATACCAGCCAACTCTCGGTGGTGACGGCCGAACACGGACAATTGGTGGAAGCCGGAAACGTCTATGTCGCGCCGCCGGACTTTCATCTGCTGGTGAACGGCAGGCAACTCGTCTTGCGCCAAGACGAGCCGATCTCTGCTCATCAGCCCTCGGGGACCGTATTGCTCGAATCGATGGCGTCCAGCCTGGGCAGAAACGTCGCTGGCGTTGTGCTCACCGGAATGGGCGACGACGGAGTCGATGGCTTGCTGAGTATCCGCCGGGCCGGCGGTTTCACCATTTCGGAGGACGAATCGACGGCGGTGGTTTACGGGATGCCGGGCTTGGCCGCCCGCCTGGGAGCCTCGTGTGAGCAGTTGCCTCTCGACGAGATCGGACCTCGCTTACTGAATCTCATTCCCGAATGCGTGGGGGCGCACCTATGAACCTTCAACGACGGATCATGATCGTCGAAGACTCGCCAACGCAGGCGCTGAAACTGCAATTGCTCCTCGAACGCCAGGGCTGGGAGGTCATCCGCGCCGCGTCGGCGGAAGAAGCGATGATCGGAATCGATCGCCATGCGCCGGATGTGATTCTGGTCGACTATTATCTGCCGGGCGTCCGCGGCGATGAATTGTGCCGGAAAATCCGCATGAACATCAACACGCGAAGCATTCCGATCATCATGCTGACGGCGGACCAGAAGTCCGATGCAGAGATTCGGGGATTGGAAAGCGGCGCGGACGACTTTTTCCAGAAAGCGTCGGACCCCGATATCCTGCTGTTGCGGATTCGCGCCTGGTTGAACAAGTGCAATGTCCAGTCGTCGATCTTGCAGCAAACCGATTCCTGCTTTCAACGGGCGCGAATACTGACGATCGACGACAGCGAAACCTATCTTCAGTTCCTGCACGGCGAATTGACGAACGAAGGCTATCAGGTGGAGCAGGTTTCGTCAGCCGAAGTCGGCCTGGAGCTTTTGACGAAGAAAGAATTCGACTGCGTTTTGGTCGATCTGGTGATGCCGGGAATGGACGGCATTCAAGTGTGTCGGCGCATCAACGAACTCCGGGCCCGGCTCGACAACCCCATCGCCGTCTTGATGTTGACCGGAAAAGAAAGCAAAGACGAACTCACCCGCGCCCTCGAATCCGGCGCTGACGACTTCGTCGGCAAATCGAGCGATATCGCCGTGCTGAAGGGACGCATCCGGGCGTTGTTACGGCGTAAGTTTTATCAGCAAGAGAACCGAAGAATTCTTGAAGAACTCAAGAACAAAGAGCTCGAAACCATTAAAGCGCGGGCGGAAAAAGAAGCGGCGGAAGCGCGGGCGACGCTCTACGACGAGTTGCAGCAAGTCGCGGCCGAGTTGGAAAAGTCCAAAGTGGAATTGGAGGCCGCCAAGGAAGAGGCCGACCGAGCCAACCGCGCCAAAAGCGAGTTTCTCGCCCACATGAGCCACGAAATCCGCACTCCCATGAACGGCGTCATCGGTATGACCGAGATGCTGCTCAATACGCAGCTTAACGATCAGCAGAAAGAACAACTGACGATCGTTAAACAATCCGCCGATTCGTTATTACGGCTGCTCAACGACATTCTCGACTTCTCGAAGATCGAAGCCGGCAAACTCGAATTGGAATCGATCGAATTCAATCTCCGCGAAAACCTCGAAAGTGCGATGCAGGCGCTGGCGATGCCCGCCGCGCAACAGGGGCTGGAGCTCGCCTGTCGCATTCCGCCGAAATTTCACGACGCGTTGATCGGCGATCCGTGCCGGCTGCGGCAGATCATCACGAATCTTTGCAGTAATGCCATCAAGTTTACCAAACAGGGGGAAGTCGTTCTCGACGTCGAGGAAGAATCGCGCGCCGATCGTGAGCTTTCCCTCCGTTTCCGCGTCCGGGACACCGGGATCGGAATGAATGACGAGCAAAAAGGAGCCATCTTTCAAGCATTTCACCAGGCGGACGTTTCGATGTCGCGGCGTTACGGAGGCACGGGACTCGGTTTGTCTATCTCGGCGCAACTCGTCAACTTGATGAACGGCCGAATCTGGGTCGAAAGCGAACCCGGAAAGGGAAGCACGTTTCACTTCACGGCTACGTTTTCAACTCCAGCCGTTGCGTTCGCGCCGTCAGATCCCTTTCCCCAGTCGTTGCTGAAGGGCCGAGTGCTGGTCGTGGACGACAATCTCACGACCCGCAACATTCTCGGCGAAATTCTCGAGGACTGGGGAATCCCAGCGACTCTTGTTGCTGGCGGTCGAGCGGCAATCGAGGAAATTGCAGCGGCGGTACGAGCAGGAACCGATTATCGACTCGTCTTGCTAGATACGCAAATGCCGCGCATCGACGGATTCGACGTCGTGGAGTGGCTCTCTCAACATCCTCAGCGGGAAAATCCAAGAATTGTGATGTTATCGCCGACCGCAGATTCGACGTTCGCGCGATGCCGTCAATTCGGCGTCGAAAAGTGCTTGTCGAAGCCGGTGAAAAAGTTGGACCTGTACGACGCCGTCGTGCAGGCGTTGTGCGGAGCGGACATCCATGCTCCTCTCCCCGCTGATATCAAGTCCCTTTCGGCTCCGCCGTTTGTCAAACGGTGGCACATCCTGTTGGTCGAAGACAATTTGATCAATCAACGGGTGGCATCCGACATGTTGAAACGTTGCGGAAATTCCGTCACGATCGCAAACAATGGAATTGAGGCCGTCGAGGCTTACGGCGGCGATCGCTTCGACTTGATCTTAATGGACGTGCAAATGCCCGAAATGGACGGCTTTCAGGCGACGGCCGCGATTCGAAAGCGGGAAGCCGCGACGGGGCGTCACGTACCCATTATCGCGATGACGGCCAATGCGATGGAAGGCGATCGCGAGCATTGCCTGGAGGCGGGAATGGACGATTATTTGTCCAAGCCGATTCAATGCGAACGGCTGTATGAACATATCGATAAACTCACGCGGGGGAAGCCGGCTGATGATCCGCTATCGGTCGAATCGGCTTTGAATGCCGCGGCCGAACCGCCGGGGCCGGGACCGGCCGTTGTTTTTGACCGAGATACGGCTCTTCAAAGGCTGCGAGGCTCCGAAGAGCTGTTGTGCGAAGTCATACACATCTTCCTCGATCAAAGCACGGCGATCATGAGCGATCTCCACAAAGAAGCCGAAATGCGCGACTTCGAAATGCTGGAATGTTCGGTCCACAAACTCAAGGGTTCGGCGGCCATTCTGGCGGCGGATGAAGTGGTGGGACTGGCGCAGTACATCGAGACGCTGGCTCGGCTGAAAAGCCCGATGTGCGATTCGGAAATCATCGACGACCTCGGCGCGGCGGTGGAATCGCTGTGCGCCACACTTCAAGACATTATTGGCGTTTCACTCAAGGAGTCCGCAACATGCCCGAACTGATCGAACGCCATTCGCTTCCCGGAAGAAAACTTGCGATGCAGCGGCCGGCAAAAATTCTCGCCGTCGACGACAATCCCGTCAACCTGGCGGTCGTGAAGTCGTTATTTACGGGATTCTCGCTGCAAACCGCTTCGTCCGGGCGGGAGGCTCTGGAAATCACACCGGTCTTTCGTCCCGACGTCGTGTTGTTGGACATCGTGATGCCGGGCATCGACGGCTATGAGACCTGCCGGCGCATCAGAGGGAACACCACATTGCGTCACACGAAAATCATCATGGTTTCCGCCAAATCCGAGGTAAACGAACGGCTGGCGGGATATCAAGCCGGCGCCGACGATTACATCGCTAAACCGTTCGACGGCGAAGAGTTGTTGGCCAAAGTCCGCGTCTATCTGAAATTGAAGTCGGTGGAAGAGATCGAAGAGGTCAAAAACCGGACGATCGAAGTCCTCCAACATTCGAACCGGACGCCGCTGAATAACATCATCTCGTACGCGGAACTGCTTTCGCACGAATACGGCTTGGACGACGAAACTCGCGCGATGGCCCCGCGGGTGATTCTCCGCCACGCGTACCGGCTCCAGCAACTGCTGGAAAAAGGAGAGATGCTCGCCAGCATGAAAGCGGGGCAGTTCCCGTTTCTGTTTCAGTTGGGAGACCTGTGCGACGTGATCCACGGCATTCACGCCGAGTTTCAATCTCGGCTGGATGAACGGAGAATCGACGTCGAACTTTCGTTACCCGCCTCGGCCGTCGCCACCGTCGACAAAGAGCAATTGCACTTTGTCGTCAAAGCTCTTTTCGACAATGCGATTCGATTCAGCGATCCCGGCGGAGCGATCAAGATCGAACTCGTGCAAAGCGGGGGGGTGATGAATTTGACCGTCGCAGACGAGGGGGCGGGCATCGCCGACGATCTGATTCCGCGCGTGTTTGAACCGTTCGGCGATCCGAATTCGCCTCTCTTCAATCATGGCGATGGGTTAAGTCTTGCCATCGCTCAACAGATCGCCTGGGCTCACAATGGCGATATCTGGGTCGACTGCGACAGCGGCAGCGGCGCGGCCTTTTCGGTCCGCATCCCCGTCGACCAGTCACACAACGATTGAACGCGGTGCAGGGCCATTTTGATGCGACTGAAACGGTCGCAAGCGCCAGCCGAAAGAATGCGCGGCTTGTAAACGTCGCTTCCCGAACGCGCTAGACCATCATTCCGTCGCGCGCCCGTTTCCCGTACAACCGGTGGCCGCCTCCGTCGCGTTGCAGACGGCCCCGATGCTGAAAATCCGCCGGCGGCCTCGTCGTATCTTAAACGACGATGTCACTCCACGGCTTCTAACCATCAGTGAATAATGTTAGATTTCGTTCAAAGAAGAAGATCGTCTGAGACGCATGGAACTAAAAAACATTGCCGCCTTTCCGATGACGCCCGGCACGGTTGAAGCCGATGAACAGGAGATGCAACCGCGCAAAGGATTTCATCATTCAAATCACGCGGTTTTTTCGCGATCCCAAAGCTGTTTGCACTTGTTGGAAAAGATCTTGTCGAATGTGTTACGACAAACGGAGTGCTGTTCACCTTTTAAATGAGACTCAATCTAAACGGAGTTCTCGTGCTCGGCGCCAGCGGGCACCCGGGCGACGAGCAAACCGGATTTGAAGTTTTAAGCGTCAAATGGAAAATATTCCGAAAAGTCCGGAACGCCGTTCGATTCCTGCAATTTCCATTCAGCATGGAGCAACGGCGCCCGAGCGCTGCACCCATCGAGGAGCCGGCCATCATGCGTGAAACGCAACGATTGTTCGCCATTAACAAGGCGTATGACGGGTTGCTGTCGTTCGTAGGGAGCTCGGGCTTCTTGTTCCACCTGAACGGCGGATTGATTCATGTATTCGGCGAGGGGCACAAATATCTTCAAATGCATCCCGGCAGGTGGGATGAAAATCTATTGAAGCTGGTTCATCCGGAGTTATCGCTGGCCATCAGCAACGCGCTGTTGGCTCTGAAGGATCGCGACGACGATGGCGATTTAAGAATATTGGGCGTTCCGGTGCAATTTCCAGAGCCGGATAGCACGGTCAGCGTCACGTTCAGAAAATTGAAGGCCGACCCGTTTGAACCCTTTTACGCCATATTGTTGCAGCCCGACTCGCCTCCGGCGGCCGAACGCTCGCGCACGGACATCGATTTCGACCACAAAGATCAATCGATGAAACGAATATCTCAATTGGAATTCGAACTGGAACAAGTTCAATCGCATCTTCACTCGACGATCGAGCAACTGGAAGTCAGCAACGAAGAACTGATCTCGATGAACGAGGAGCTTCAAGCGTCGATCGAAGAACTCCGCGTCGCCAATCACGAGCAAAAAACGACCCTACATCACATTACCGAATTGCACAACGATTTGCAGAATCTGGTGCAGCGCAGCGACGTGGGACAGATTTTTCTCGCTCGCGATCACACCATCCGGCTCTGCACCCCCCGAGCCGTGAGTTACATAAGTCTCCTGCCGCAAGACGTCGGCCGTCCGCTAGAACACCTCACGCTAAAATTTGATTTCCCCTCGCTGTTTGCGGAAATCAACAACGTGCTCGCGGACTCCGAAATGCAGGAATACGAACTGCAGACTCACGGCGGGGAATGGTTTCGATTGCGAATGTCTCCGTTCTACGGCCAGACGAACGAGTGCGAAGGCGTCGTACTTTCGTTCGTGGATATCCACCGCATCAAATTGGCCGAAGAACGATTTCGCCGCCTGTTAGTTTATTCTCCCGACGCCATGGTGGTCTGTTCGCCTTCGGGCGAAATCATGTTGGTTAACGAACAAACGAAACGGCTCTTCGGATACTCTGCACGGGAACTCGAGGGACGCCCTGTGGAGATTCTCATTCCCGAAAGGTTTCGCGAAGCTTATCCCATGCACCGCGCCAGTTACATGGAAAAACCTTCAGTGCGTCCGATGGGGACGCGTGCCGCGCTCTATGGCATAAGAGCGGACGGGAGCGAAGTGCCCATTGAAGTCAGCCTGGGAACGATCGAGGCCGAGGAAGGTCTGTTAGTCGTCGCCACCTTTCGCGACGACACGGAGTTTCGATTTCTCGAAACGCTGCAAATAAACAGCAACCTTATCCTCGAACAGGTCGTCCGTGGAGACCCGTTCGAAAAGGTGTTGACCGCTCTGGTTATCAACGTCGAACAGTCGTGTTTCGGCGCACGTTGTTGCGTGCTGTCGTTCGAAAAAGATCGCCGATGCTTGAAAACCCTTGTGGCCCCGCACGTTCCTAAAGAATACGTACAAGCCGTCAACGAACTGAGGATCGACGACGGCGTCGATGCATTTCGAGAATTGGCATTCGCCGTCAAATCGCTGGAATTAGCAAGTTATTCGCAGCATCCGCCGAACGGAAAATCGTCCGAGACCCCTGGCGACGCCGATCGTAAAACCTTGAACTGGGTGGAACCGATCGTCGGCACCGGCGGAACCAGGCTCGGCTTGTTCTGCATGTTTCCCGCCGAAGACCGCGAGCCGACGCAACGGGAACACGAAATCGTCAATTCCGCGGTGTATCTCGCCGGGATCGTCATGGAACGCCGGTCCCGCGAGGAGCTCGTGCGGCAACGGGACGACGACTTGCGGCATGCGCACCGGCTGGAGGCGCTCGGCGAGCTGGCAGGCGGCGTGGCGCACGAATTTAACAATTTATTGCAAGCGATTCGCGGCTATATCGAATTCGCTCTCGAAACGTTGCCGGACGAAACCTCGATTACGAGCGATTTACAGATGGTGAATCAGGCCGTCGAACGCGGCATGACGCTGACGAAGGAATTATTATCGTTCGGGCGCCGACAGCCGTTGCAAAGGATTTACGTTGATCCTGCAGAATTTCTGGAAAGCACGGTGAAATTGCTCCGGCCGTTGTTGGGCAATTTCATCGCTGTCGAACAAAACGTCGGCGAACATCTGGGAACCGTTCACCTCGACGTCGCACAGTTTCAGCAGGCGATACTCAACTTATGCATCAATTCGCGCGATGCAATGCCCGAGGGGGGCGAGATTACGATTTCGCTCGAACGGATCGAACTCGATCAGAAACACGGGTACACGCGCGACAATTTTCAAATCG
Organism: Planctomycetaceae bacterium; assembly: GCA_040881995.1. GTDB lineage: Bacteria > Planctomycetota > Planctomycetia > Planctomycetales > Planctomycetaceae > JAQCEJ01. The sequence goes on along the minus strand of JBBECD010000252.1, from coordinate 2,035 downwards.
GCCGGCACCTGCTTATGAAGATCACGGACACCGGAACCGGTATCGATCCCGACGTCATGGAGCGAATCTTCGAACCCTTCTTCACGACGAAGGAAGTCGGCAAGGGGACGGGTCTCGGCATGCCGATGGTTTACAGCATGGTGACGCAGCACGGCGGAGGCATTTACGTGGAAAGCGAACCCGGTTCGGGAACCACCGTGTCGATCTATCTGCCGGCGTACGACATGCCTCCCACGATCAGAGTCGAAAAGGAATTGGTCGTCTCGGTCAGCGGCAACGGCGAGACGATTCTGGTCGCTGAAGATGACGCCCTCGTCGCCGTCATGATTCAACGAATTCTCGACCGGGCGAATTATCGCGTGCTCCTGGTGCAGGACGGTATCGAGGCGTTGGAGGTGTTCGAGCGGCATGAAAGCGAAATCGATGCGGCTATTCTGGATATCATCATGCCTCGCCTCGGCGGCCACGCCGTCGCCGCGAAAATCAGGCGTCGGAACCCGCAGTTGCCGATCATCTTTTCGACGGGTTATAATCCCCACTCCGCGACGGTGGGACGAGTGGCGGATCTCAAGGAAAATCTGATCACCAAGCCGTACGAACCGCTGACTCTCTTGTCGCTGCTGCGAAAGGTTCTCGACGAAAAACGCACGGACACGGTTTGAAGAACTCGTAACACGTTCCTCACCTGGAAACTTCGTCGGTCCAGACTTTGAACGACGCCAGTTGGCTCAAGCCGAAGGTGGTGGTGAGGGCGGCGTCAGCCGCGTCGCGGCCGCGGGCCATCAGAATGCGGCCGATGCGAGGGACGTTGTTTCGCGGGTCGAAGGCATACCAGGCTCCTCCCAGGTACGCCTCGAACCAGGCGCTGAAATCCATCGGGTCGGCCGAGGGCGGAACGCCAATATCCCCCAGAAAGCCGGTGCAGTACCGAGCCGGAATATTCATGCAGCGGCACAGCGTGATCGCCAGATGCGTAAAATCGCGGCAGACGCCCGTCCGCTCCCGAAAGGCCTCCAGCGCGGTTCGGTTGGCGCGCGCTTGCAGATAGTTAAAACGCAAATGCTGAAAGACGAAGTTGCAGATCGCCTGCACGCGCGGCCAGCCCGGCGCCGTCGCGTTGAACAGCGTGCCGGCGAGATCTTTCAGTTCGCTATCCACTTCGCAATACCGGCTCGCCAGGAGGAAGACGATCGCTTCATCGGGCAGGTCTTGCACATTGTGTTGGATTGCATTCCAGACTTGCGGGTCGGGCTCGCCGCTGTCTTCAACGATCGCATGATTGCGGACCACCAGACGATTCGATGTGACGAACAAGCGGTCGCAGCGATTCCCAAAAGCGTCGATGTAGTTGGAAACGGGGACGGAGGGTTCCACCTCGAATTGTTCCGGCTCGCGCAGAGACCACAATCGAGACGGATGGACGTGCAGCATCAAGGCCACCGCGGTCGGCTGCGGAAAACTCAATGCGATCTCGAAACCGGCTTTGATGAGCATATTTGCCGTCCCTGTCCGTCCCTGTCACTCGGTTTTTTCGCTGACAGTGTCCTTCAACGCCTTCGCCTTGACCTTCAGCACCTCGGAATCCTCTTTGACCTTTTGGGTGTCGACGGTCAGATGGACGTCGACTTTATGATTCCGGGCATCGCTTTCGCTGGCGACGGTGAACCAGCCTCTGTAAAAACCGACGCCCGTCACGATGAGGGCGAGAACGAATACAAACGAGATCAACCGCTTCATATTTTTTTCCTTTCCCGGCCGCGTTGTGCAACCCTGTCGCCAGTTTAACCGATTCGCACATGTTCCAGTAACACCAGAATGACCAGAACCTCTGCACCGCGGAAATATTCACGGGATCTGGTAGCCCAGAACCCGCGACGAACTGTTTGTTCTGACACAAAAGCTGCTCGCCACGGTGACCGCGGCGAAGAAGTAAGATGTTTTAAGAGACCCTAACACAACCGGTTGGGCCTGTTATTTATGCCGCCCGTGGCGATAAATGAGGGATTTCTGAAAACGAGCGAAGGTGGTACAATTC
>JBBECD010000251.1:0-55045 GCA_040881995.1 Planctomycetaceae bacterium | reverse complement strand
GCGTCAATCGACCGATGCTCGACTCGTTGAATGCACACGAGGTTGTCCCTCACCAAGCCTCATTTTTGTGACATTATTAAACCTGAGAGTCAATAGCCGTTTTTTGAATTCCTCCCGGCTCTTGCTTGACGAACTCCCCTCGCCACAGTTGAATAGACTGATCATTCTTTTCGCGTTCGCGTGACGATTCTTGCCTCTTCATCTCTGGGCAATCTACCGGGGGGCCGCCGATGATTTACCGATTGATCAGTCACAAAGCCTCATGGCGCGAATATCTCTGGGAAGGCCATTGGATTCTCTGGCCGTTTATCATTCCTCTCGGCCTGATCGTGAAACTCTTGCGATTGCGGCTTCCCTCGTCGACCGACGTGCCGCCGGTTGACGACGTGCGGCCGTTCGAAGTCGCGGAAGGCGCCGTCCCGGCCAACATCCGCGCGAAGATGAGACCGCTCGAACAGCAATTGCGGTCGCTCGGTTTCGATCATGCGGTCTGGCATTTGATCGTCGACCCGGTGCACGCCGCCACGATTTGCTGGCAGACGTTGTACGACCGCGACGGCAAAACGATGGCCCGCCTGCATTACCGCAACTGGCGCGGCGTGTCGCCGCCGCGGACGTATGTCTTCCCCGTGTTCATCACGGCGTTTAAAGACGGCACATATTTGCTCACGTCCGGCGGCAAACGGGACATGATTCATCCCGAGGCCGTGCACTCCGAATATCTCACGGGCAAATCGGGACAGGCGGTCTGGGAACGGCATCAGCAGCGTTTGGGCGAAGCGTTTGGATCAACCGTCGTCACGATTTACTCCTCAAACGACACCCTCGACATTACCGAAGAACTCCACGTCGTCGAACGCGATTTTCATCTCGAACGCGGCGTCTTCGGCAAAGCGGCCGAGCAGACGATCGAACTTCCCAAACCGATCGCCCCCCGCAAGCCGTCGCCCGCTTTGATCGACTATCAGGAACGTAAACGCGACGAAACGGTCGATGCGGAAGGCGAAGTCTTCGACGACGATGACGATGATGAACTCGACGACGAGCCGGAACTCCCTGAAGGCACGGCGGTTCCCGAGCGTTACGCCGAGGTCGTGGCGCAGTTGAAGAAGCAGCAGTCCTCGTCGAGCTGGGGGACGGCGATTGTACTGTTGATCGTAACGGCGGTGTTGTACGTCGGCGCCGGCGCCGCGCAGTGGGACTGGACGTTTCTGGCGATTGTGATTCCCGTGTTGTTCATTCACGAGCTGGGGCATCTGATCGCGATGTGGATTTTCCGTTATCGCAATTTGAAGATGTTCTTCATCCCGTTCTTCGGGGCGGCGGTGACGGGACGAAATCACAATGTGGTCGGTTGGAAGAAATCGCTCGTGGCGCTCGCGGGACCGCTTCCCGGCATTGCCATCGGCTGTGTGGTGGGGACCGTCGGCGCGTTTATCGATAACGACATGCTGCTCGAAATCGGCTTGCTGTCGTTGCTGGTCAACGGATTCAATCTGTTGCCGCTCGTGCCGCTCGACGGCGGCTGGAATTTGCACGCCGTGCTGTTCGTGCGGCATCCGTTTCTCGATGTGATGTTTCGCGCGGCGGCGGCGGTGGGTTGCATCGGACTGGGAGTGGCGCTGCAGGCGCGGGGAATGATGTTCGTCGGCGCCTGGATGCTGTTGGGGTCGATGCATGCGTATCGTTGCGGAAAAATCGCCGCCAAGCTGCGCCGCGAGAAAGTTACGTTTTCATCGACCGACGACGGTTCGGTCCCTTTGGACGCCGTCGCGCGCATCGTGGGCGAATTGCAGGAATCGAGCCAGTCGTACGATGCGAAAGTGCTCGCGACGCTGACGCTCAACGTGTACGAGACGCTCAACAGCAAGCCGCCGGGATGGTTCGCCTCGCTCAGTTTGCTCGGACTGCACGCGGGGAGCCTGGCGACGGCGGTCGTGTTTTTGTCGGTCTTCTTCGTGACCAAACACGGCGGAGGACTGGAAAACGTGGCACGGATGATCGCCGGACAGCCGGAACAAGTTTTCGTCTGCGGTTCGACGGTCTCGTGGCAGGGGAAGGAGTTCGACTTGGCGGGGGCGATTCCGCGAAACACCATCGTGCTGAAGCGGGACGAGGAAGAGTCGGCGGCCCGGCTGTTCGATCAACTGTCGAACGAGTTGCCGCCGCAGACGGCGATGCGGCGAATGAGCCAGACGCTGCTGATCGGCATCCCCGACGACAACGCCGTCCGCCAGCAATGGCTGTCGAACCTGGAACGTTACGATCCGAACGTGTTCGTGATTACGGCTGAACTGCCGCGAATGGTTCGCATCTCGTGTATTGCCGAAAACGAGAACGCTGGCGAGTTGCTGGACGACGAACTCCAACAATACGCGGCGTCGACCGAAATGCTGACAATTCCCCCGTGGGAGGTTGGCGATTCGCGCGACGCAGCCGAGCGGGCGCGGCACCTCAAGGCGCGAAAGACGCTGATCGAATTGAACGAACGGAGCATCATCGACTACGAAGACCCCGAACTCGCCAGGCTCGGCAGAGAGCAGAACGACGCCTCTCGCCGCGGCGACAAAGAAAAACTGACGGCGCTGACGAAGCAATACGGCGACCGCATGCAGGAGTTGCGCGAGCAGCGCCGGAAATCGATGAAAGAGTCACCCGACGCCGACTGGGATCTCGACGTGGTCACGATGTACTTCGACAATCTGGAATCGGCCAAACTGTTAGGTGAGGACGCGACCGAAGAACAATATCAGGAATGGGAACTCCAGCGAACGGAGCACAATCTGAAGCTCGGCAAGCTGCTGGGACAACTGCCGCTTCAAGACGGCAAGCCGATTCCCGGATCGGACAAATACGCCCTGCATTACGGATACATGAGCCGAGCCGGGCTGTTTCTCGAACTGACATTCTCGGCGCGCGACACCTACGAAGCCTTGCCGACAATCGCCGGCTGGCTATGCAGCCGCGGCTGCATCGAGATCAAATTCGACATCATTTCGAACGAGTTTGACGATGACGATTTTTGAGGCGCAGGACTTGATCGCTTGACGAAAGACCTCTCCCTGGGGGGAGAGGTGAAGAGAGCGCTCCGCTGCGCAGAGCCTTCGCGTCGCGGCTAAACGGTTTTATCCCCCTCTCTCCCACTCCCCCCCTCCCCCCCTCTTCTTCACGCCGGCGGCTCGCGAGTTGAAGTCCCTCCCCCCCATGACTACACTTGTGTTAGAGTCTCCTCTGCACTTCCTCGTGAATTGAGTAAACCTCCATGGGTGTCATGCGATTTATGGTTCGTCCGCCAGGTCTGGTGGATGCGTTACCGGATTTGCATCGCGCCTATATCACCGGCATCGACAGCCGGGTCTTCCCCATTCGCGTCGACCTCGAAGGAGAGATCCTCGCCTGCCGACGGCAGACCTCGGAAAGCGGCCGATTGCACGTCGCGTTTCCGATTCCCGGATTCGGCTACCCGGTCATCGGCACCTCGTCGCTGCGCGAGCAGGATGAGCCGTACCTTCTCGCGGTCGAACTGGCGCGGGGGAAGATTTCGCAACTTCGCGATCAGATCGGGGCGTGGGAAATCGCCGGGATGGAGATTCCCGCGTCCGTTGCGCCGCTGATGAAGGAGGCTCATCACCTGTTTGCCAAAGCCACCGCCGGTCAATCATCGGATATCGACGAGGCGAGCCGGTTGGCCATCAAGGCGTTGGAAAAAGCCTTCGCCGCGTCGGAATTAATCGTCGAGGAATATGCGCGGCAGCGTTTGCTGGTGAGACAACGCCGCACGACGCAATTGCCGGCGTTTCTCGGTTGTAATCTCGCGGATCAAATTCCGCAGGGTCAGCAAGAGAAACTCTTCCTCAAGGCGTTTCAGGCGGTCGGCGTCGGCATCGAATGGAAATCGATCGAACCCGAAGAAGGAAGCTACTTCTGGGAGAAAGCCGATCAACAGGTCGAATGGGCGACGAAACAACGGCTGCTGATTCGCGGCGGGCCGCTGCTCGATTTGGGTGCCGACGGCCTGCCGCGGTGGTTGTGGCAGTGGGAACACGATTTTCTCAACATGCAGCACTTCGTCTGCGATTTCGTGCAGACGGCGATCTCGCGGTATGTCAGTCAGATTCGTCATTGGGAAATCGCCTGCCGCGTCAACACGGGGGGAGCGCTCACGCTCAACGAAGAGCAACGGCTGACATTGGCGGCGCGGGTGCTCGAAGCGGCGCGCAAGGTCGACGACGAGACGCAACTGCTGATTCGCATCGATCAGCCGTGGGGGGAATATCAGGCGCGGGGACAGCATCGGCTGTCGCCGTTGCAGTTTGTGGATGCCCTGGTGCGGTCGGGGCTGGGTTTATCGGGAATCAATCTCGAAATCAATATCGGTTATCGTCCGCTGGGGACGGCGTCGCGCGACGTGCTCGACTTTTCGCGGTTGATCGATTTGTGGAGTTCGCTCGGCATCCCGATTTATCTCACGCTCGGTTTTCCGTCGGGCGCCGATCAGGATCCGCTGTGTTGTGCCGATCTCGAAGTCGGGACGCAAGGCTGGAAAGCGGACTGGAGCGAAGAAAGCCAGGCCGCGTGGGTCGAGTTGTATCTGCCGCTGTTGCTCGCGAAACCCGCTGTGGTCGGCATTTTTTGGACGCATCTTTCGGACCAGGGAACGCACGAATGTCCGCACGCTGGTCTGTTTCGCGCGGACGGTTCGGCTAAACCGGTGGTCGAGCAATTCATCAGTCAGCGTCAGACCAATTGGGACGCGTAATTCATCCGGCACGATTTCGCGATTGGTTCTGTGATATGTCCCGCAAACGGCCGTTTAAATCCACGAAGTCCCTCGCGATGGCGAACGCTATTACGGGGGCTTCGACATCGATTGTCGAGCCGCCGCTGCACGCCGCGCCGCTCTCGCGTTTGAGCCGCGGATTCATCGCCGCGCTGTTGGCGTGGGTTTTCGTGCTCGGCGTCACGCCGATGATCGACACCGACATCTGGTGGCATCTGCGGACGGCGGAATTGATGTGGGAACAAAAAACCATTCCGCAGACCGACTGGTTCACCTACGTCGACTGGGATCAACCGTGGATCGACCTGCACTGGGGCTTTCAACTGTTGATGCTCTCCGTATACAACATCGCCGGCGTGCCGGGGCTCGTGTTCGCCAAGGCGGCGGCATTGACGGCGGCGGTCGCCCTCGGCTGGTTCGCGACGGGCAAGTCGCTGTCGCCGACGGTCCGCGCGCTCTGCTGGATCGCGCCGATCATCTGCATGTCGGGACGGGCGCTCGAACGGCCGGAAATGCTGTCGCTGTTTTTTCTCGCATACTGGTTATGGGTCATTCCTCGGCTGGAATCGCGTCCCGGTCTTATTTGGACGCTACCGGCCGTGCAACTGGTCTGGGTGAATTGTCACGCGCTGTTCGTCCTGGGTCTGGTGGTAGGAGGCTGTTACGTCGCCGACCGCATCGTCCGGGGCATGATCGGCCATCGGTTCGGGTTGTCGCCGCTACGGAACGGTCCCCGGCCGATGACGTTGTTTCGCGCGGGATTGCTGACGCTGCTCGCCTGTTTTGTGAATCCATACGTTGAGGAAGGGGCGCTCTTTCCGGCGACGCTGTATCGCAAGTTTTCGATCGATCAGGAGATTTACGGCGGGATCGTCGGAGAGTTTCTCTCACCGGCACATCATCTGCGAACCGTGGGACTGAAGAGTTTCTATCTCGATGCCGAACTGTTTCTGTTCGCCGTCACGCTCATCAGTTTTCTCTGGCTGCTGGCGTCGCGACGGAAATGGAGCGTCTATCGCATGCTGCTGTTCGCCGGATTTTCGCATCTGGCGTGGGAAGCGTCGCGGAATACGAATATTTTTTCGCTGGTGTCCGGCGTGATACTCGTGGCGAATCTCGAAGACCTGCTGCGGCCGCAAGCGGTTATCGCCGCCGATCGGCCGGCATGGTGGAGAAGTTGTCGCCGCTGCGATCAGGCGGGACTTGCCGTCGCCTGCGGTTTGATTCTTTGCGTCGTGACGAATTACTGGGGGACGTGGACCGGCGAGGGGAAGTATTTTTCGTGGCACGAAAAGCGCGACTGGTACATGCACGATGCGGCTCGATTTGCAGGCCGGCCGGGAATGCCGGCGGCGGCTTACGTGTCGAACTTCGGTCAAGCAGCCGTGTATCTGTATCACAACGGACCGGAGCGGCGGGTGTTTATGGATGGACGCCTGGAAGTCGCCCGCGTGGAGACCTTCAAGCTCAACCAGTTCGTGATGCAGGCCATGACGACGGGAAATCCGGCGTGGGGAACGGCGATTGTCGCGCAATCGGGAGAACTGCCGGCGGTGCTGCTCGACAGCCGCTATTCGCGACGCCAAATCAACGGCTTGATGCAAACTCCGGGCTGGCGGCTGGTGTATGCCGATACGACCGGCGCGGTGTTTGTGACCGATGAGGTCGCCGACGCATTGAAATTGCCGCCGGCCGATCCCACGGCGTTTTTTCATCCTTCCGACCTTGTCGATCTTTGAAATGAAAGAATTTCTCGAAACATGACGTCGTATATCAGCCGGCTGCACAAACACATGCGGGGAAAACAGACGCCGGCTCTGGTCGGGCTCGACCCGCGGTTCGATTTGTTACCGCCATCGATCATCAAAGCGGCGGAAGGCCGCGGCGGGACCGAGTCGGAAATGGTGGCGACCGCATTCGAGGAATTCTGCTGCCGCATCATCGACGTGGCGGCGCCGCTGGTTCCCGCCGTCAAACCGCAAGCCGCGTTTTTCGAAGAGTGGGGACCGCCGGGATGCATCGCATTGCAGCGGGTGATCCAACATGCGCGGCGGGCCGGACTGCTCGTCATTTGCGACGCCAAGCGGGGAGACATCGGCACGACCGCCGAGGCATATGCCCGCGGTTATATCGCCGGTGACGATCCGCAAGCGGCCCCGTGGGGAGCCGACGCCCTCACGGTGAATCCGTATCTCGGCCGCGACACGCTCGAACCGTTCATCAAAGTCGCTCACGAACGAGGGGGGGGCGTCTATGTGCTCGTCCGCACAAGCAATCCCGGGGCCGGGTCATTTCAAGATCGCGTCACCGACGGCGTGCCGCATTATCGATATGTCGCGCAGGTCGTCGAAGAACTCTCTTCATCGCTGCGCGGCGACGACGACTATGGCTGCGTCGGCGCGGTGGTCGGCGCGACCTATCCCGCCGAACTCGCCGAACTGCGAGACGTGATGCCGCACGTTCCGCTGCTCGTGCCGGGCTACGGTTCGCAAGGAGGAACCGCGGCCGACGTCGCCGCTGCTTTCGACGCACAAGGTCTCGGCGCGCTGGTTAATAATTCCCGCGGCATCAATTTTGCGTTCCGTCAAGAGCCGTATCGCTCGCAGTTTTCTCCCGAGGAGTGGGAACTCGCCGTCGTCGCCGCCACGCAAAAGATGATCGCGGAGTTGAAGTCGAAAGATGAGGGATGAAGGATGAAGGATGAGTCAGAAGGGACGCCTATTGTCATCCGAGGCGTAAGCGAGGGATTCGCTAAGTTAGCCGCGATGCGGAGCGCTCTCGAACGTAACGGCCTTGCCTTTCGTAACGATTGAATCGACAAAAATCGTCTGCGGTCGCAAAAAATGTCTGGATCGCGGATCCGTGCGAATGTTACAAAAGAAGGGCGCGATCGTTTAACGGTCTGCCGCCGACTCCCCTCTCCCGTCATTTGACGCCTTGTCCATCCATTGAGAACGCACACGCGGAAAGACAGTTTTTATGTTACGCATGGCTCTCGCGGTTTTGTTCGGACTGCTCCTGGTAGCGTCCGTCGTGATGGTGACCGGTTTGCTCGACTCGCGGGAAAATGCAAAACAACCGAAGGTTCAGACGCAAGCCGACGCCGTTGCGGAACCGGCGATCCAAAATGAAACACCATTGAAGAACTCGGCCGCGGCTCCCCCTGAAGAAGTGACGACGGACATCACGGCAACGGAATCGGGCGAATCGGCCCGCGCCGAGGTCTCGTTGAGCAGCGAATCCTCCGCCGTGCAAGAACCCAAGCCGTCCGACGAGAATGCCGACGCGTCCACCGAGAAATCTCCGGCTCCGATCGAAGAACCGGCGAGCGAGACGCCGGAAGAGCCGGCCCCGGTTCTCTCCGAAGCGCAGCGAACGGCCCTCGAAAAGATCGATGATTTCCGCCGCGACATTCTCGATACGAATCGTTCGATCTGGGATTATGCCGAAGTCGGTCTGAAAGAAAGCCGGTCGTCGGCGCTCTTGATTTCGAAACTTCGCAGCCAGGGGTTCGAAGTCAGCGCGGGGGTCGCCAACATGCCGACGGCGTTCGTGGCCAGTTACGGATCGGGCAAACCGGTCATCGGCATTCTCGCCGAGTACGACGCTCTGCCCGGTCTCTCACAAAAAGTGACGACGCAGCGCGAACCGGTGAACGCGGGAGAGCCCGGACATGCCTGCGGTCACAGCGGACTCGGTGCGGGAGCGATGGGAGCCGCCGTCGCCGTCAAACGGGCGATGGAGAAGCACGGCCTGAGCGGCACGATTCGTCTGTATGGCACGCCCGCCGAGGAAACGGTCATCGGCAAGGTTTACATGCTGCTCGACGGTCAATTCGACGATCTCGACGTCTGTCTGCACTGGCATCCCTCATCGCGCAATGAAGTCTGGTCGGGGAGTTCGAAGTCGCTGGTCTCGGCGAAGTTCACCTTTTCGGGAACCGCCGCCCACGCTTCGGTCAGCCCCGAACAGGGCCGCAGCGCCCTCGACGCCGTCGAACTGATGAACGCCGGCGTCAATTACATGCGCGAGCACGTGAAGGACGACGCGCGAATTCACTATGTGATCACCAACGGCGGAGCCGCTCCTAATGTCGTCCCCGCCAAGGCCACCGTCTGGTATTACGTTCGCGCGAACCAACACAGCGACGCCGCCTTTTATTATAGTTGGATTCGCGATATCGCCAAAGGGGCGGCGATTATGTCGCGCACCGAGGTCGACGTGACGGTCGATACCGACTGCCACGAGCTGATTCCGAATACGCCTCTCTCCGAAATGTTGTACCGCAATCTGCAGACGGTCTCGCCGCCGACGTTTACCGAAGAAGAACATGCCTTCTCGCGGCGGCTTCAAATGCCGTTGTTCGAAGAATTCGGCACGCAATTCGAACTGGCCCTCGATGAATCGATTCACCCGATCAACGTTTCGATGGATGCGAACACCGGCTCGACCGACGTCGGCGACGTGAGCTGGTACGTCCCCACGGGGGGCGTTCGCGCCGCCTGTTTCCCGGCGGGAAGTCCGGGACACAGTTGGCAAAACGTCGCCAGCATCGGCTCGACGATCGGCGAAAAGGGGATCATCTACGCGACCGAAGTTTTGGCCGTCAGCGCGATCCAACTGTTCGAACACCCCGAACTCATCGCCGAAGCCCGCGCCGACTGGGAACAGCGCATGCAAGGCCGGCAATATACGACGCTGATCCCGGCGGGACAGAAAGTCCCGGCCGCCATTCGGTAATGGGACGAGGGTCCAGGGTCGAGGGTCCAGAGCCAGATAAGATGAGCGCTTCTCGTTGTCTTTTAGCCCCCGGCGAGTCGCCGGGGGGGTTCTGCGCCATCGACGCTCGATCCCCCCGGTCATTGACCGGGGGCTAAAAGAACTTTATTTCGCCGGGTAAGTCAGCTTGATCGTCTTGTTCGGGCTGTGAAATTCCAGCCGGCCTTGTTCGGCGTGCAAGGTCATGGCGTAGTGGTCGCCCCAACTGTCTCCCTCGACCTGAATGATGTCATTGCCCGTGCGCAGGTCGAGGCATCTCATCACTCCGACGGCCGATTGCTGATCGTTGCCGGTCGAGCGATTCTCCCAGTGATTGAACACGAGCACCGGCACGCCGCGCGGTTGTTCCAGCGGAAACGCCGCATCCCCGATCGGCCGCTCCCACGTCAACCGGCCCGACGTGCGTTCGATCGCCAGCAAACGGCCGTTGATCAGCGGACGGCGATGATCGATTCGAAATTCCGTCGCCGCCATTTTCGCGGGATCGTTGAGCGGACCGGTGATCGCCATCACCAGTTGACGTTCGGTCGCCGTGCAGTGAATGTTGGAGACCGTTTCCGGCAATTCGACTTTTTGCTCCGAGATGACGGCGCCGGTCTGCAATTGCAGCAGTTTCAGCGTGCCGTCCGTACCCAACAGCCCGAGCGATTCCCGATCGGCCGTGAAGGGCGTCGTCTTCGCGGGCGATTCGTATCGCCACACAAAACGATCGGCGAACAGGTCGTACCAACCGACCGTGACTTTGCCGTCGGCAGCGGTTTCCGACGTCAGCATATGCCGCCCCTGCGCCAGCAGGAATTCCGATGGATCGACCGGCGTGGCGCGGACGGCGACGGTTTTTCCATCCACCCCGCGCAAGATTTCGAGTTCGCGATGCTCCGGACGATACAAGAAGACATATTCGGCATCGGCCTGGCAACGGGTGAACGGCTCGATCAGTTTCCGCTCCCACACCAGCGATGCCGTCGCCGTTTCGCGGGCTTCGAGTTGCCCGTTGCGGAACAGATAAAACTGGCCGGCTCCCACCGGGCCGAAATCGCCGACGATGCGCCCGTACTGATCGAGCACTTCCAGCATCGGCTCGGTGACGCCGATGCGGGCGGGAATCCGGCGAATTCCCAAATCGTTAAGCTGCGGTTGCCGCCGCGGATATCCTTCGAGATACCACACGACCTCGGCCTGCGGTTCGCCCCGTTCGTTCCACGGCGAGACGCCCATCAGATCGGCGCCGACTTGCAGCACCAGCATTCGTCCCACGCCCCAGCTTCGATGCATGGGAAAGACGAAGCGAAACATCGACGACGAAGCGGGGAGTTTCAACTCCCAGGCTTCCGGTTCTTCAGACGAATGAAAACGGAGAGTGCGCCCGCGACGATCGACGCCGACCGACACGCGGTTCCACAGGCTGTAGCGGTCGCATTCCAGCGGAATCATCACCCAGTCGACGCTCCCCGAATACATCTCGTCCGACTGCGCGACCAGCGGCGGATGCGGCGGCCAGGCATCGGCTTTGCCCGCGGAGAGTTCTTGCGCGAAGCGGTCCGGCAGCGAGAGCCCCGATAAAAACTGCTCAGTCGTTTGTCCCGAGGCGAGCGTCTTGCCGGCGAACTCATTCTTTAACTGACGATAACTCGCCACCGCATCGGAACGAAAGCTCTTCTCCCATAACACCTCGCCGAGCGCAATGTAAGCCTGCGACGCGACCGCCGGGTCGCTGTTGAGCGACAGATCGCGGAGCGCCAGTTCCACATGATGCAGCCGCGCGCCGACGCCCCAGTGTTTGGCCGTGCTCAGTCGCATCATCCGCCCCGGCGCTAGAAAATTGAAACGTTCGGCGAACCGCGAGGGAGCGAAGGCATCGGCACTGGCTTGCGCCCGCGCGGCGGCATCGGCAAGCTGCCGGTCGAGCGACTGCCGCGTTTCGCCTTCCGATTGTGCGAGGAGATCGAGTATCAGCCCTTGCACGTACCGATCCCAGCGGATTCTCCGCCGGGTGACGTCATCATCGACTTCGCGATCAGTCGCCGCTTGTTCCGCCACATTCAGCAAAGTCGACAGGCTCTCCGGCAGTTCACCTCGCTCGCGATGAGCGGCGGCGATCTGCAATTGAACGGCCGGCTCGACGTCGGTCGCTTTGCTCAACGACAGCAATTCGCCGCGGAGCGCCGGCAGGCGATCGGGATGAACTTTCAACTCGGCAAGACGTTCGTGCAAAAATTCCTGCTGACCCGCGCGGAGCAGAGCGGCGTCGGTTTGCCGGCGCAGATATTCCTGCCAGCGCGACGCCGAAAGTTCGAAGTCTCCCGCCTCAAATTCCAGCCGGCCCTGACGCCGGAGCAACGACAGATCGTCGGGAGCCGCCGCGCGGTCCGTTTCGACTTTTGCGAACGACGTGCTCCAGTCGGGATACATCGTCACGTGATCGTGCTGCAGCGAGAGCACTCCGCCCGGGACCGTGAACAAATTCCCCAACGGCAGGGGATCGAGCCGATCGATCGCCTGCACTGCGCCGTCGCTCAGCGACAGCCGCACCCACATCCGATTCTGCAGCGGCAACAGATAATGTGACGCCAACGCACAGCCGCGGCCCGCGGGGGTGGCGACCGGCTGCTGCCAGATCTGCTTTCCGTCAGCGATGCCGATCGCCTGCGCGCGCGTCGGGTCGACGATCAACAGGCGATCGTTTAGCGGCTCGGAGACGAACAATCCTTCGCCGCGGGGATATTCCCAGTTCATCCGTCCCGACGCGAGATCGAACGAGCGGACCCAGTCCATATCGGGAGTCGCGACGATCAACTCGCGTTCGGTCATCCCCAGAAACGAGTCGCGCCAACCGGTCCACCACTCTTCATCCGCATTGCGTTGAAACCGCCCGGTCTGGAGGCTCCCCGGCCGGTTCCAGTCATCGCGAACGGTGACGCTCCCCCACGCCAGACTTCGGCTGCTGAGATCGAACGCAAAGATGAGTCCCCGCCCCGTCGCTCCATAAAGCATGCCGCCGCGATGATGCAGCAAAGCCCGTGTCCCGCGGCGGGGCAATTGATTGTTCGCATCGTCGGTGATCGACGCCAAACGGTAGACCCAGCGAACCTTTCCCGCCGCCGCGTCGACCGCCGCCAGAATCAAATCCGAGTCGATCTGCGCCACGGCGTAGATGTCGTTCAGCACGGCCAGCGGCGGACCGAGAAATAACACCGAGGGGAGATCGGCACCCCCTTCTTCGTCGACCGAGATCTGCAGAGATGCCAGCAACTCTCGCGAAAGATGCCGCAATTCCCAGCGCTGCCGGCCGGTCGCCAGATCGTACGCCAATAACCGGTTACGCGAGAATCGCGATCCGTATGCTTTGCCGTTCTCTTGCCGGGCGTTCTCGGATTGCGAGTTCGCATCCGCCGACGCGAGCGATTCGGTGGGCCATTCGCGGACGGCGAACATCAATTCGCCGTTGGTGCTCAGCGTCGCCGTCATCGCGTCGCGCTGCACCTGTTGCACCAGCGTTTGTGCCAGCATGTGGCGGTAGCCCGAATTCTGCAGGACTTTGGCGCTCTCTTCACCGTGTTCGAACAGCGAGGTCTCGGGCGGAGTCTGCCAGATCACGTCGCCGTTCGATACCCGGTAACAAACCAGGCGGTTGAGTTGCGGAATCACCACCCGCTCTCCGAGCAGCAACGGCTGCACGATCGGCAAATCGAGCCAGCCCTGTTCGCGGTATTCCGTCAGCGCGTCTTTCAACAGTTCCTGAATGTCCGTAACCATGACCGCCCGCTGCTGCCAGACCGCCTCGCGCGAGATTCGCTCGGGCAACGCCACGGATGACGTCGCCCGTTGTTGCCGACGTCCGAACTCGGCTTCGATCCACGCCGCGAACAGCGTCCCTTGTTTCGTGTCGGGCGGGGCCATTGTACCGGCGAACGTCTGGTACTCGCGCCACAACGTCTCGGCCGCGCGAACATCGTCGCCCCCCAACTGCAGGTGACAGACGATCTGCCGCAACCACGCATGACGGCGGTCGTCAGCCGATGTCAATCGATGCTCGCGGACGCGGCGGCACCACGACAACGCCTCGGCGTACCGGCCCCGATCGATCATTTCGGCGGCGATCGCATGAGCGGCCTCGCCTCCCGTTGACGTTTCGGGATATCGCAATGCGAATTGAATTCTCGCCTCCAACGATCTTTTCGCCACGGCCTTCCATTCCTGGGCGGCGAGATTTTCAAAGGCGTCGAGATAACTTTCTCGGGCGCCGCCCTCGAGACCCGCGACCCACCGCTGCATCAATTGGTGCAGCGGAACCCGTATCTCACCATCGGGAACGAGAATGAGCGGATCGACCTTCAGCATCTCGCGCACGATATTCAACCGCGTTGACAACGCAATTGCAGGATCACCATTCAGCAGCCTCCCGAGACTCTGCTCGAGCGCGCGATGCTCGGGCCACGACACCCCGCGTGCCGGCGGTGGCCGCAATGCGGCGGATTCGGTCGCCTCCTCCGCGAGACTTGAGCGGCCCCCAACCGCGACAACGACGAGTAACAACGCCAACCCGCAGGCGAAATTCCATTGACGATGACGTTGTTGATCGGGCATAGTCACCCTTTTCGGGAAATTGAGGCGTGCTTTATTCTGCTATATCACACCACAACTACACCCGTCACATCAAGAGCAGTCCATTCGTTTCTTGATTCATTCCCACGAAGAAGGGGGACGATAACGACGTATCGCGAGTGCCGCTTCATCCATGCGCACACCAACACCCCGGATCGATTCAAACATCGATCTTTTCGACGCGGCTGCCGCTCCTGCACCGGAACGATTATTTCTTCGCCATGGATTCCACCGATTCGACCAGCAATTGCTGGGCGGCGGGGAAGCCGAGCGTGATGCGCTGCGTTTCGGTCTGCACCGTCACGACTCCCGCTTCGGGGTTGCGGTCGGTGATCTCGCATTCCGTCCCCAACGTCAAACCGACGTCGGTCAGATAACGCAAGAATTCGGCTCCCTGATTCATGACCCGCGCAATGCGGATATGAGACCCCTCCGGGCAATCGGAGAGCGGCATCGTCGGCTGATTGCCGCCCCGCATCACTCCCTCCGCATTGGGAATCGGATCGCCGTGCGGATCGACTTCGGGATGGTCGAGAAACTCGTCGATGCGGTCGATGAGAAAATCGCTGACCGCATGTTCGATATGCTCGGCCTCGTCGTGCACCTGATCCCAAGTGAGGTTGAGCGTCCGCACGAGAAACAGTTCGATCAACCGATGCCGGCGCAGAATCCGCAGCGCGACCGCCTCGCCGGCGTCCGTCAGCTTGACTCCTTCATAAGGGCGGTATTCCACCATCCCGGACTCGGCGAGCGATTTGAGCATGCTCGTCACGGTCCCCGGCGAAACTCCCAATGCTTCAGCTAATTGTCCCGTCGACACCCAAGAGTCCGCTTTCTGATTCGTCGCGTAATTCGTTGTCTGCTGATCGGAAATCTGCCAGGCAGCTTTCAGATAATTTTCGACAGTTAAGCTATACATATATTGAACTCGCCAAATCGGAGCAGTTTACGACAACGCGGACCGTCCCTGTCAAAAAACGATGAAAACATCGAACCATTCAGGGAGCAAATATCGTGCGCGTCGTGCGGAGGCAGCGACGGTTTACCGTCGGTCATTGCAATTCATGACCGCAATGTCTGCACATTTTCCGATTGGCGATGGTCTCCTTTCCACAGTGATAACACGTCAGCGAGGCGTCCTTTTCAAAAAAAGGAGCCGATCCTTCAATCTGGTCCATCGAGGACACGAAAAACTGCAAAAACAGCAATACGCCTGCAATTACTGCTGCAACGCCGAACAGCCCGAAAAAAAGATAAGTCCACATAAGCCCTGCCCGTCAGAAGTGGATACGGTATGCGGCGCTCATCCCATATTGTATCCCCTTCCCGCAGAATTGAGCACCCATCATTCTGATATTTTTTTAGGGAATATCCTGAATCCAATCTGAATACCACCGTTGTTCGATTTTTGACGGCTCAAGTGCTTGATGAGCGATCAACGTTCTCGTTTCGTCTCGTCGCGCCAAACACTCGAAGCGCTCCGCTGCGCAAAGCCTCCGCGTCGCGGTTAAACAATTCTGTTCTCATCTCCCCATCTCCCCATCTCCCCAGTCTTCTTCTCCGTCATGGGATTTCCCCGCGCCTTTTTGTATAACAGACGGCATCCGCTTTCACTTCGTCGTCGCCTGATATCTCAATTTGAGGAGACCGTCGCATGACTCAACAACAGCCCGCTGATCGTTCTCGCCAAACTGTTTCTCCCGCATTGGCCCGACGGGAATTTCTGCAATCGGCGGGAATCGCCGCCGGGGTCTGGTCGACCTGGAACCTCGAATCGGCGTTGGGATATCAGGCCAACGACACGCTCCGCGTCGCCTGCATCGGCACCGGCGGCCGTTGCCGGCGTTTGATGCAGTCGCTCCGCGAATTCCCCAACCTCAAAATCGTGGGAGTCTGCGACGTGTGGGACCATCATCTCGCCGAAGGAAAAAAACTCGCCGATGAGAAAGCCTTCACCGAGAAAGATTATCGCAAAATTCTCGATCGCAAGGACGTCGACGCCGTGGTCATCGGCACGCCCGACCATTGGCACGTCCCTATCACCATCGCCGCCTGCGAAGCGGGGAAAGACGTGTACGTCGAAAAACCGCTGACGCACGATCTCGAAGAAGGCAAACTCGTGATCGCCGCTCAGAAAAAATCGAAGCGCGTCGTGCAAGTCGGCACGCAGCAGCGCAGCATGCCGCAGTTTCAAAAAGGACGCGAGATCGTGCAATCGGGCGTTCTCGGCGAGATTCACAAAGTCCACCTGACATGGAACCGCAACTCCGACCGCTTCCAGCGCACGCCCCTCAACGTCGATCCGAAAACGGTCGACTGGAAAATGTTCCTCGGCAACGCCCCCGATCAACCATTCGACGAATACCGCTTCCGCAACTGGCGCTGGTTCTGGGATTTCGGCGGCGGGATTCTCACCGACCTGATGGTGCACTTTATCGACGTCGCCCACTGGTTTCTCGATCTCGGCGCCCCGATCATGGCGACGACAATCGGCGACCACTTCGCCAGCGAGGGCTTGTGGGAAACCCCCGACACGATCCAATGCCTGCTGAAATATCCCAAAGGCGTGCAAATCTACTTCGAAGGAACATTCGTCAACGCAAGAAACGGCGCGATGCTCGAATTCATGGGAAGCGAAGCAACGCTGTACCTCGACCGCGGCCGCTACGAGATTCACCCTGAACGCAAGAAGAAAATTGAATACGAAGAATTCATCCTCGGCACCGGCCCCAGAGGAGCCGACTTCTACGACGTCCCCGACGGCGAAACGGTCCATTTAACAAACTGGGTCGACGCCGTCCGCACGAGAAAAGAACCAAGCGCCCCGGTCGAGGCAGGAGTCTCTGCCGCGGCCGCGGCGCAGTTAGGCAACGTCGCATACCGCACGGGTCAGGTGGCGCATTGGGATGAGAATGCTTGATGCGGGGTGCGGGAAGACTTCTTCGTTTAAGCCGCGACGCGAAGGCTCTGCGGAGAGGAGCGCTAGCCCATGCACCCGGTCATCGGCACGTGAGTGGCGTTATCGATGGAGCCCAGTCATGTATGAACGATTTACCGATCGAGCGCGAAAAGTCACGCAACTGGCCAATGCGGAAGCGATCCGCCTGAACCACGAATACATCGGCACCGAGCACATTCTGTTGGCGATAATGGCAGAAGGTTCCGGCGTTGCTGCTCACGTGCTCAAGAACTTCAGAATCGATGGCGGAATCGTCCGTCGTGAAGTGGAAAAAATCGTCCAGCGTGGTCCGAAAAAGGAGATAGTTGACCAGAGCGGTTTCATAATCCGCTGGATTTCGTTATTGCTCGGCCAATTCGCTCCGTCGAACCTGCCTCCAAAGAACCAACAGACGCCGCGGGCCAAGAAAATCATCGAATATGCAATGGAAGAGGCCCGCAACCTCAATCACAATTACGTTGGAACCGAACATCTTCTATTGGGCCTCCTGCGCGAACCCGAGGGCGTGGCACACCAAGTACTGACGAACCTGGGTCTTGAACTCGACGACGTTCGAAACGAAGTCCTGAATATTCTGGGCTGTGCGCCGTCGGAAGACGATTGATGGTGCGGACATCACAAGCCTGCACGACAAAATTCCTCCAAAGACCAACCAACCATGAAATCCACCAACACCTGCCCCAAATGTGGTTCGCACGACGTCATCGCCGATGCGAAAGCGATCGACAACGTGAACTGCGACCTGTGCGTTGCGACGTATGCCGCCCCCGACGCTTTATTCTTTAACGGAGAACAGCGAACCAAACTCTCCGCCTGGGTCTGCGCCGCGTGCGGCTTCGTCGAACTCTATGCCGACGAACCGGCGGCGTTGAAACTTCCGTGAGAGGATACCTCCCCGGACTTGACCGCGATCTTCTGCAAGCTACGATGGGTCTTTTCGTCCGTCTCGAACGTCAGACAAGGGATCCTCGTCATGTGCTGGATGCGCCTTCTCGGCATCGGTCTTTTGATTGTCGCCGGGTGTTCGTCGTCGGAGGATGTCTCCACATCGCCCCCCGCGCCGAAGGATGCCGCTGATGCATCCATCAAATCGAGCGATGTGGCTTCAACGCCGGAACAGGCAAAAACACCCACAACCCGCACGGCGGAAGTCCCATCGGCTGACGGCGTCGTCATCCGTTATGAAGTCCGCGGCGAGAACGAGAACGCCGAACAGCCGACGCTGGTTTTTATTCATGGCTGGTGCTGCAACCGCACGTTCTGGGAACCGCAACTGGCTCACTTTGCGAAGAGATTTCAAGTCGTCGCCGTCGATTTGGCGGGGCATGGGAAGTCCGACGCCGGGCGCGAGAACTGGACGATGGAAGCCTTCGGCCAGGACGTCGCCGCCGTGGTAAACGACGTCGGTGCCGACCGAGTCATTCTCGTCGGGCATTCGATGGGAGGCCCGGTGATTCTTGAAGCAGCCGACATTCTGGGGGACAAAGTCGCCGGGTTGATTCCCGTCGATGCATTCACAGATCCGAACGAATCGTACACCGAAGGTCAAATGGCCGAATTCCGCAAGCCGTTCGAAGACGACTTCCCGACGGCGATGCACGATGCGTTGCATCACGAGCACGATTTCTTTTCCGAGGCGACGAGCGAGGAATTGAAGGAACGGATCACGAATGTAATGACCTCCGCCCCGCCGAATATGGGGGTCGGCGCGTTTCAAGGAATGCTCGATTTCGCGAACGAGCGCCAACGCCCGCTGATGGCGAAGGTGAAAGTCCCTTTTGTCTGCATCAATGCGAAACGCATTCAGGAGAAAGTCGACGACGGCAAACAACACGCCCCGCAATTTGAGGTCGTGACCCTGCCGGATTCCGGTCACTTTTTGATGATGGAGCATCCGAAGGAATTTAATGCGCTGTTGGAGCAGACGGTCGCCGAGATAGATATTGAATGAGCTACGTTAGCGAGCATTCACGTTGTTCTGATAACGTCGCCAGATGAAATATCCAACCCCCAAGATCAGGGCAACCACATTCGCCAATAACAATGCCGTGAACATCGAGGAGGTTCCTGCCGTCGTTTCGTCGATTGCGTTCAGATCAGGTATTTGCACCGGCTCCAACTTCGGGTCGCGCGGGATCGGTTTCCGCGGCGCGTCTTCCGCGCGCTGGACGACTTCCGCTAAGGTTTCCTCTGCGGCCTTGATGACGATCTCGGCATATTCTTCGCGAGTTCGGAAATACACGTATGTCCCGTCGGGAATGTCGGGAACGAACAGCGAATCCTCAAGCGTGTCGTTCAACCGAACGTCATTGAAGACCCACTGCTTCTTGTAATCGCTTGCTTGTGTGATGACGCACGATTTGGGAAACCAGCGATCCTCGCCGCGGCGGTGGTCCATGACTCGTTGAAATTCGGTGATTTCAAGATCAGACTTGAACTTCGCAATATACGCCGCCGGTGATGTGGCATTCGGTGAAATACGAGCCAGAATTCGCGCGGGTAAAAAATCGTGGTTCGGATCAAACCAGACATCAATTTGAAAATCATTTTTACCTAAAAGAGGTCGAACCGCATCAAAATGGAACTTCACACATTCGACGCCGTTCACTTTTTCAGCGCTGATTCGTCCTGGATCTCGCGAAATCAACTCGGCCAGGCTTCCGGCAGCGACGTGTAACGACGATCCGATCAACAGTCGCGGTGAAAAACCTCCCATTTCTCGATCCGAGTCTGCTACTCGTATAAAACTTAACTGATGAGGGTGTTCATCATATTGGATGTATCCATAAATAAAATCGCAGTCACAAAAGGTCGAATGGTCTCTCCCGATGTTCAATTCACGTCTTTTATTTCCTTGCATAGCCCACTCGTAATTTGAAATTTCTCCGCCGGGGCGTACCACCTTGCCATTCACCTCCAGTGGGCCGGAGGTAATCGAATAAGTCGCCCAAAGCGACTCGAACGAATTCAATTCGCTCAAAATAGCGGCGACCTTTTCGTCGTTGGTCAGTTCGCTTTCGGCGGCTTGCACGGTCGAAGCCATCTGGGAAACGACCGCCAATACGATGAAGCCGATGAAGGGGAAACGGAGAATCGATCGGCGAACCAGGACGACATGGTGAAATGGGCGACTCATTCGATTCTCCTGTCAGCGGCAACCGAGCTTCGACGAGAAGTGTGCCATTAACATGCCGCCTGTGCAAGTCCATTCGAGTCTGGGGGATGACCCTCGAACACGAAAAGGCGTCTTGAACTCGTTCCTTGAAGCGATGCAATCCGTATTGTGAGAAACGCACCCGCGAAATATCATGGCCGCCCGTTCGCTGGCGTCGTTCCATATCGGAGGTCATTGTCAAATGTCTGATTTCATCAAGTTGACAGTCGTCGTCCTTATTGTGTGTGTCTCTTGGCTGACCGATCGTGATATTCGCGCCGACGACGAAAACAAGACCGATGAGCAGATCATCTCGCTGATCGGGCAACTTCGCGCTTCGAATGACAAAGATCGTGACGCCATCATCTCGGCGTTGAACCGTTTCGATGAAGAAGCGTTTTCGACGGCTGTGCAAAAAGAATTGATGGCGGTCTTTGTCGATTCGAAGTTATTCGCTGAGACGCGAGTGTCGGCGATGACGCTTTTGTTGGAAAGAGAGACGTCGCTCGACGCATTTAAAGAAAATATCAGTCGCCTCTCGCTTGATCGTTCGGAGTCAAAGCAGATTCGGGAATATGCGATGGGAGGGTTGTCGCGGATCGGTTCTACTAATCCCGAAGACGCCGACATCGCCAGCATTTGTATCGAATTATTAAAGCGACAATCGGAATCGGTCGATGTTCGTTTCTTCGCTGTCTCGAACCTGTTTTATCTACGAGCTGATCCCGAAAAATACTTCTCGCTGATAACTCGATTGATGTTGAGCCATGATGAAGAACCCAATCTTCGGTTGCGTACGGTCAAATATGCCAGTGGAGCGGTGTTCTATTTCCCGGAGCGTTGTGGGGCATTGTTGTCGGTATTATTGAGGGTCGCCCAAGATGGGCAGAACTCTGATGAAATTAGGGATACCGCATTGAACTCATTTTTGATGCTCATGTTTCACGTGCATATTAACGAGTTTTACGCCAAAGGAGCAGTGGAAAATCACGCAGGATCTCTTATGCAACTCTTCAATGACAAAGAACTCACTCCTCACGTCCGACATACCGCAGGCCTCGCACTGATCTCAATCGTTCATATCGAACCCGAACTGCTACCCCAGTTGATGGAGGTACTCGAAGGGGAAGAGCGAAGTTTGCACGCATACTCGGCCACACTTATCGGATTCATCGGCCCGGATGCCTCACCCGCGATTCGGCTGCTCCTTGACGTGAGCGGCGATGAGGCTTCGTCACAAGAAACACGCGAGGCGGTCGCCCAAACGCTATTATGGATTGCTGTCGATTGATGCGAAGGGTCTCACCGCAGAAGGTGCCCTCACCCGGCCGCGGGGGCGGCCGACCTCTTCCCGGGGGGAGAGGAGAATCGAGGAGGGAGAGGTGGATTACGGATGATGCTCCAAAAACGTTTCCACCATCTCCGCGCGAATTTTGTTCCGCAGGGCCGGCGTCAGCAGATTGAAGTGCGTGCCGCCGGGGATCATCTCGACCACGGCGTCGCTGTTGAGGTTGGCGAGACTTTCCTTGAGCCGTCGCGTCGCTCCTTCGAGATAGAACGTGTCTTCTTCGCCCATGTAGACGTGCAGTTTGCCTTTGAGCTTCGGGCCGAGCGTCTCCCAGTTGCGTTCGAGGACGAGACGGATGTCGTAGCGTTCCCAGGTTTTGGCGACGTCGGTTTCAATCTCGCCGGTGTTGCGGTTCCAGAGTAACTCGGGCGTGCCGTCTTCGCCGCGCGGGCTGAAAACCGCTTCGAAACTGTGCAGTTGACCGCCGGGGCCGAGCACGTCTTCCATGTCGGCGAAGTCCTGATACCACAACAGCACCTGTTCGCCGTTGCGGGCCAGCGGCCGGCGCTCGCCAGCGGCATCTTCGTACATATTCTCGCCGGGCTGATAGAGATTGATTCGCTGAAAATCGCGAAAATCAACCGGATCGGGTGCGGTGCTCCACACCCCGCCGAACTGTTCGGGGTAGGTCACCTGCAGCCACAAGCTGCTCCAGCCGCCGGAGGAATGCCCCGCCAAAAACCGCGCGGTCGGCGCAGCGACGCTACGATATTCTTTGTCCAGCGCAGGGATGAAATCGTTAATCAGCGTCGTCCCCCACGGGCCGTTGTTTTCCGAATCGGCGAAGACGTGATGCCCCAGCGGACAACTCGGGTCGAGCATCACGCGAATAAACTCGACGCCCTGTTTGTTTTTCTCGACGAGGGGCTGATCGCTCTGCCCATGAAAATGCGTCCCGCCGAAACCGGGGATGGTATACATCACCGGATATCGCCGGTCGGGTTCGTCGTAGTAACTCGCAGGGAGTAACACCGAGGCGTTGACGGTGACGTCGCGTCCGTAGAATTCACTTAGCCGCGGCGACTTGACCGCGAGCAGCTTGCACCATTTTGACTCGTTGAATTTCGGCGCGGGGACAAGTTCGCCGACGTTAAACTCGATCGATTCCGCGGGAGCCTTTTCCGGAAGCGTGACGACCTGACTGAACCCATTCCCGGCACCGGTGCCGACTTCACGTTCCCATGGATTGAAGCGCACCACGGCCTGTGCCCGATAACCGCCGATCGGCATTTTGTCGAGCGGTTCGGGATAAACCCAGAATAATCCGGGCATATCGAAGGACAATTTTAAGGGAGTGCCGGGTTCCCAATTTTTGACATCTTCAGCGATGAAGTATTCCGGATGAAACCAGTCCGGCCCCTGACGCGGTTCCTCATTCAGCCGGCTGAAGAAGAGATACACCCGCCCCGAATACGGCTCTGCGTGCACCGACTTGTCGAATGTCACACGGAACGACCACTCGTCGGCATGCGCCTGCGAATTTTGGTATAGTACGCCGAGAGTCAATAGGCCGACGAACAACAAAAACCGCCGGCGGCGGAGTGGGGGCATGAGCTTCATGAGAACGGAAACTTTCGCAAAGTTTTTTTTTCTGGTAACCCGAAGCGTCAGCGAGGGAGCTAACCGACGCGATAATTCGTGATAGATTTCCCTCGCTCACGCTTCGGGTTACTATGGAATGCGAGAATGCACAATCGTACGCCGAGCCGTCGCCTTTCGGCAATCCATCGCCGCAGAGGATTTGAAAAATGGATCAACAGATTACCGATCGATTTGTGAACGTCGAGATGTTGTGCGCTCACTTGCAACACGACGTCGAACAGATGAGTCAAGTATTGCTCGCCGTGCAAAGCGAAATGAAAACCATGCGGTTGCAGTTGGAGCGGCTGCAAACGCAAGTGAGAGACGTCGGTGCCGGCGATGAGGGGATCGACCCCCTCTCCGAACGCCCGCCGCATTATTGACCGGGGGCTAAAAAAGGCGAAGCAAGAACTGGGGAACTCGGAAAAGACAATTAAACGCAGCGTGGCGGAGATGAAATGTCGAATGATTTCATGCTTCGTCATTCGGATTTGATTCGTCATTTATCCTGCAAGTGGTTCCAGATCGCGGCGAACCACATCACGCCGGCGGTTCGCTGGCCGAGGCCGCTGAAGTGTTGGCGCGTTCCGACCGGGCCCCGGTGCGGTCCGTCGAGCAGATCGGTATCGGGGCCGGGAGCAAATCCCGGTTCGTGCCATAACTCTTCGAGGCCCGCACGAATGCGTCCTTCGTCTTCGGGCCGGTTGTAAACCGTGGGATGCAGCGTCGATTTCGCCAGAAGCCAGGTCGGTGAAAACTTCCACGACTCGGCGAGCGATTCGCGAATCGTCTTGATGTTCTTGACGTAGGTCTCGGTCGTGGTGCGGGCGATCACATCCGATTCTCCCTGCTGCCACAGGACCGCGCGAAACTCGCCGACGGCGCGGCCCGCTTCGAGCAGCCGCCGATAAAGTTTTTCACCGGGAAGCCATTGAGCCGAAGCCGTGCCGCCGACGGCGACGTTGACGAAACCGACCGGCACCTGCAGGATCGGCACGAGCAGATCGCCGGTCGGCGGCCAGATCGTCCCGCCGTCGCCGACGTGAGGCTGCGGGTCGTGAGCGATGCGCCATGTTCCGTCGAAGGGGTTGAACGCCGCCACGCGCCCTTGCGGTTCGTTCACTTTCAACAGTTCGTCGTTGCTCCCCTCGGCGTACGATTGACCGGCGACCACGAAAACTTCCCCCACGCCGAACGGTTCGACGTCGCCGAGCGAATCGGTGGAATTATCGGCGCGGACGATCCGCGTTTCGAGCCGATACCATCCCCCCGCGGGAACGCTCAGCCTGCCGGTGAATTTGTTTTCGGCGTCGGTCCTGGCCTGGATGTCGGTCCAATCCACGGCGGCGCCGAACGCCTCGTCGAGCAGCACCGTCCGGCATTCGATGCGACCTTCGAGCGGAGCCGGCAACGAACCGGCGACACGTACGTCAGCCGCACCGCGCTGTGCTCCGCCGACGGCGTGGGGATGCGATTCTTTGACGTTGTATCCTTCCCGTTGCACGACCTGATACGGCAGAGGAGACGTGAGTTTCGTCGTCGAGGGGGTCTCATCCGCGCGAAGTGAACGGTGAGACGAGACGAACAGAATCGCCACGGTGAGACAACAGACGAACGCAGCAGGCATCGCAGAATCTCCAGCAATGTTCGAGTGACAAAGACGCGAGCCTGAATGATTCTGGATCGAGAGCCGCGTGTCAAGCGCTACGTTTAGCCGCGATGCGAAGGGTTTCCGCAGCGGAGCTTCGAAGACTTGCGTTCCCAAGCGGAGCTTGGGAACGAGAGGAATATCACTCTTGCGGCGCGGCGGGGGACGTCTCGTCGGCTGTTTGATCTTTGTCAGCGTAGAAACCGTCGTGCGAGCAACACGCGTCGAGTTTCGACATCGTGAACACGCCGTGGTCCTTATCCGCGCAGTAGACCGAATCGAATTTTCCGCAATGGGCATTGCCGGTGTAGGTATAGTTGCCT
Source organism: Planctomycetaceae bacterium (assembly GCA_040881995.1). GTDB lineage: Bacteria > Planctomycetota > Planctomycetia > Planctomycetales > Planctomycetaceae > JAQCEJ01. Next base: position 29,868 of record JBBECD010000251.1, on the reverse strand, counting down.
CCGGCGAGCCAACCGAGATCGGCCTGACCTTCGAAATGCACGCCGTCTTCGTCGGTGGTCACCGTCATCGGAATTTCAAATTGATACGGAATGATGAACGCGTACGTCGCCTTGAAGCGCGCATTGTAGATGCGCTCGTTGTCGGTCGGAGTAATCAGCGCGCGGAGTTTTCCGTGATGGCCGTTGACGTCGCTTTTCCACGTCCCTTCCCAGCGGCTGGAAAATCCGTCGCAGGGGTTCGCGAATTGTTCGGAGGCGCGCCAGTCGCGTTCGAACGCGGTGCAACCGGCGAACATCATCGCGCAAAGAATGCCGAGCCAACAGGTCCGTTGCCAGGCCGGACGGCTTCGTCCTTGTAATTTTTCTCGTGCTGTCGTCATAGCCCGCCTCATCGCCGCCAGGAATTTGCGCCGCCTCCGTACGCGGTTTTCGCGCCGGACGGATGGACCGAGACCGAAACCGGCCGGCGTTATCATTTTTATCGGCAGAACGCGCACCGATTTTGCGTGCGATTTGAGGAGAACCGTTAGAACTTGAGGGGACACGAGAGCGACTTGAAAATTTCTTACAATTTTTCCTGGAATTCTCGAAAAAAACTGAAGCCGTCAATTTCTTGACCTACGCTTACTAACGGAGAATAGGTCGATGCGGAGACAAAAGCCGGTACAACGACGCATTCACCCCTAGCGGCAATCATTCGACAGTCCCGTTCGTCATCGGCTGTCAACCGCACCGTCACATCGCTCAGCATTTCTAAAGAGACTCTAACACAACCGGTTGTGCCGGTAATTTATGCCGCAAATTCGGCAGAAAATCGTCACGCACAGAGGCTGTGTCAGGATCATTAAGAGACTCTAACATAACCGGTTGTGCTTCTCGAAAATGTCTGAACGTTTGCAATAAAATCGTGAGGCACAGAGGTTATGTTAGGATTTCTAAAGAGTTCAACTGGTCGCTCCGTGTGGGGGTGTCCACGATAATAGCAAACCGGCCGCGAGGCCGGGACGCAAAGCCATGGGTCTCACCGCGCGAGAACGTCGTTCTTTCGATGCATCGCGCGCGGCTGAGATCGCCAGGTTGCCGAATGGTAAATCTCAAGAAAGGGGATGACGATGAGTGAACTCAACATTTCGACCGACATGACCGCCGCCACATCGACGAAGCCGCCGAGGACGCAATCGACGCACTGGGTGGCGATCGCGATCGGGGTCTGCCTCATTTGCCTGATGCGGCAAACCGTTTTCTCCGTGACGCTCGAATCTCATATGGTTTCCTATCAGGACGTCTCCACGTCCGCGGTACAGGGATACGAGTCAAACGATGCATAGCATTAAGTCGGTCACTTTGTCGTCGTCAAACGTTTCGCTTGGCCGCTCCGTGTGGGGGTGACCACGATAAGAGCAAACCGGCCGCGAGGCCGGCACGCAAAGCCATGGGTCTCGCCGCGGGAGAAACGGCGCTCGTTCGAACGCCGATTCGCCCGCGCTGAGATCGCCAGGTTGCCGAATGGGAAGTCTCTAAAGGAGGGTACAACAATGAGCGAACTCAGAACTGTGGCGAGCGCCGCCGTCGAATTTTCGACGCCGCCTAACACCCGCTGGCCTATCGTAGCCGTAGCCGTGGGTCTCATCTGCCTGATGACGAACTCGGTCTTTGCGAGCGATTCCGAACCGGACATCATTCGCATCGAAGAAGACTGGCTCGTCGAAGTAACGACTCCCGATGCGGATGAAAGCTCGCCGCAGATCATCACGTCGATGTCGTCGACCGACGCGCTCGCCGACGTGCACGCCGTGTTTGAGCTGAATCATCGCACGCTGCCCGATTTCGCCGCGGGAGGCATGGAAATGCAGCTGTGGAGTCACGACGAGTTGATCGACCTGCGCGTCTCGTCCAAGACGGCCAAGTTGAGCTTTCCCAACGAATCGATTTACTACACGATGGTCATGAAACTCGATGAGGGCGACGTCGAGTTCGCCGTTAAGAATGGGTATTCGGAGACGTGGTCGAACTTCGGATGGTCGGGATGGCTCGAGGTGGGGACGACGACGACTCAGACGAGGCTGAACCTCTACGACCCCGAAGAATCCGTGGCGAATTCGCGAATTGCATTTGCGAAGCACCGCGTCAATCGTTTCGGCATCTTGCGAGTCCGCTATTACACGTACGGCAACGTACTGGTGAAAACCGACTATACCGACCGCTGGGTGCACGTGCTCGCGGAAAGCCCTTAGCCGCCTGTTGAAAAATGGGCGGCACTGACGGCTTGCCCGCCAGTGCGAACGATAAACTTCGGAAAAACACGGGCGGACAAGCCGCCCGTGCCACCCGGAATCGCGCAATTCGTCATTTATCAACAGCCTGGTAAGCCTCTAAGGAAGTTCAATCATGAAAACAAGCTATCTCCACAATCGCCTCCGCGCCTTGCGATCGCCGCGATTTCGGCGCGGCAGCATATTGGTCGTGGCGGCGTCGATGCTGGTCGCCATTTTCGCGTTCACGTCGTTCACCGTCGACGTCGGGTTTATTATGGTGACGAAATCCGAACTCCAGACCGCGGCCGATGCCGGTTCTCTGGCGGCGGCGATCGAACTCTCGCAGGGTCTCGGCCCGGCGCCCGAAAAAACATCGACCGAAGTCGAAGCGCTGGCCAAGCAGGCCGCCGTCGCCGTCGCCGCCCGGAATCGCTCCGGCGATTTGCCGAGCGCGTTCGTCGATGCCAGCCGCGACGTGCGGCTGGGACAGGTGAACTGGGATGAAAACACCAACACCTGGGTCAAGAACTGGGGAGTCGCCCCTTATAACATGGTCGAAGTCTCGGTGCTGCGCGAAGAAGGCGCCGGCAGCGGCAGCGGTCCGCTGCCTCTGTTCTTCGCCCCGATTATCGGGCACGAGACGGCGAACGTCTCGGCGTCGACGATCACCGCCATCGTCCCCGGCTGGGGATTCCGCATCGCCGGCGGCAGCGGACAGACCGTCGGCGTGCTGCCGATTACGCTCGACGTCCCGACGTGGAACCGCCTCGTCGCCGACAACGCAGCGGGATTCAGCACCGAATTCGCCGACGACTACACCTATCATCCCTCGACCGGAGCCGTGACCAACGGCCCCGACGGTATCTTCGAGGAGAACTTTTATCCGCACGGCAACGTCTCGCTGCCTCCGGGTAATCGGGGCACCGTCGACCTGGGAGCCGCGGGAAACAGCACCGCCGACATCAAACGTCAGATTCTGTACGGCCTCAACGAAACCGATTTGTCGTACTTTGGCGGCCAGCTCTGCGCGACGAACGAAAACCCGTTGATCATCAACGGCGACACCGGACTTAGCGCCGGCATCAAGGCCGAACTCGAAGCGATCAAGGGGCAGCCGCGCGCCATTCCGTTGTTCACCGGCGTCCCGTCCGGCAACGGCAACAACGCCATGTATACGGTTCCGCAATTTGTGGGTGTCCGCATCATGAACGTCAAGCTGACGGGAAACCCGAAACGGGTGATCATTCAGCCGGCTCCGTTCGTCGATACGAGCGTCGCTTACGACGGCAAGACCACCACCGTCGAAGACGCGTTCATCTTCTCGAAACCGCGGAGCATTCGTTAAGAAACTCTAACACAACCGGTTGTGCTTCTCGAAAACGCCTGAACGTTTGCAATAAATCGTGAGGCACGGCGTGGGCTTTGCCCGCAACCCAAGATTTTGATAGACCGAAAACCAGATGAGGCTTGTCACGCAAAGGCGCGAAGACGCAAAGGGGAAGAGTTCGACTTGCCGAGGCAATAGTTGTGGATTTCTTTGCGCCTTTGCGTGAAACCTGCCTTTCACTGGCGGCAGACGTCGGGCATGGTCCGCAGATTTTCGCAGACGGACGCAGATTAAAATCACGAATCAGTGTGAAGTTGCCGTGCGCAAATTCTGAGCATTAGTAGTACAGAGGTTATGTCAGGATTACTAAGTCAAACATTCTCGTGACCGGCGTCCATCCTGCAATTGGGCCGGACCCGGTCGGTGCGATGGCGGATGAGAAACGTCCGCGATCCGCCGCATCACATGTGAAACCATAAAGGCTCGAAATCATGATCAAGCAAACCACAGCCAACACCCATCGCCGCCGCGGCGCCGCTCTGGTCGAAATGGCGCTGGTGCTTCCCGTGTTCGTGACGGTCACTCTGGGAATCATCGAATTCGGACGCGCAATGATGGTCTCGCAACTCGTGACCAATGCCGCCCGCGAGGGAGCCCGGCTCGGTTCGCTCGACGGCACGACGAATCCGGAAATCGAAGCCGAGATCCGGAGCTTTCTGCAAGGCTCGGCCAACGTCGGAAGCGGAGACGTGTCGATCGCCATCACCGTCACGCCCGCGGCAGGAAATCCCGACCCGGGCAACAATGTCAGTAATGCCAACGTGCGCGACGAAGTCAACATCGTGGTGTCGATCCCCTTCAACGCCGTCAGCTTCATCGACGGCAATTACCTCGCGGGAAAAAACATCACCGGCTCCGCCACGATGCGGCATGAGTGAACCCCTCCCGCGACGAACTTGCGAAGGCGGCCGTGTCATCACCTGACGCTGTGTCCTCGGTCACGCGCGCCGGGTGGCACTGGCGGCTTGCCCGCCAGTGTGTCTTTTCTCAGCAGATATGACGCGTTCTTCCGTCATCGATTCACCTTGGGCTGCAAACGCTTGATCCCTTTTCGAAGAAGGGACGGGCGGACAAGCCGCGAGTCACCCCCTAAAACCGTTCTCTTGCATTTTTCAACATGCTGCTATGGCTGGACCGCTGCAAAAACACGCCATTCGGCGAAAGTGTTAATTTTTCACTTTTTTTTGGGTAATCCGTCGAGAGAGGCGAAATTTGTGATCTATGTTTCGAATAGGTACATGATTTCATGTGCGAATTCAGGAATCGCAATGCGTGTCGGGATGAGGCTCTTAATAGAACTTAACCTCTGCGCGTAGCGATTTCCGCTGAATTTGAGGCATTTGTACAAGCACAACCGGTTGTGTTAGAGGCCCTCAATCAGGAGATCAAGCGGTGAAAACCTATCGATCGACATCGAATCGCGGTCGTTGCGCTGAAAACGCAAAGCCCGTTTGCCGGCGTCGCGGCACGACCGTCGTCGAAATGGCCGTCGTCTTGCCGGTCTTTTTTCTGTTCCTGTTCAGCCTGTTCGAGTTCGCCCACGTTTTCATGGTGCAGAACATGTTGAAGGCGGCGACGAACGCCGCCGCTCGCGAAGGAATTGTGGAAGGGGCCTCCACGTCGCAAGTCGAGCAGCGCGTCACGGAAATTCTGACGGCGGCTTTTAACACCGGCGACGTGACGGTGATGGTGAAGAACGCGGGGGTGTTCGACGACGGAAGCACCGATCCCACAACCATCGAATATGCCAGTCTGCCCAACATCGACCTGACGCAGGCGGAGTCGCGTCAGTTGTTCATCGTGCGTGCCGAGGTCGACTACGAAAAGGTGGCGTTATTTCCGCCGATGTGGGTCGAGTCGCTGCGGCTGTCGGGCCAGTCGGTGATGCGCCATGAGTGATGCATGAGCCGGCCATCGGCTCTCGACGGAACGACAACAAACCGGGAAGTGCAAAAACCAGGACGTGTGACGGTCAGGGGAGAACAGACCATGAGAAGTTATCAACGGCAATCGGGCCGCAGAGAGACAACGGTGAATCGAATCGGCGGAAGCCGGTGCGCTCGCGGAGTGCATGCTTTGAACGCGCTGCGCGCGCACGTCTCGCGGCGCGGGGCGGCAATGGTCGAATTTGCGATCATCGCGCCCGTGTTTCTCGTCCTGCTCCTGGGGACCATCGAATCGGGAAACGCCCTCGAAGCCAGCAACCTGCTTTCGTCGGCGATTCGCGAAGGGGGACGGCTGGGATGCATGGATTGGGACGGAGTGGTGTCGTCGAGCGAATCGACGAACGACAAAGTGATTCAGGACATCCGCAACTTTCTCTCCGCCGCAGGGATGGACGCCGACGCCATCGAAATCACGGTCACCGCCGCAGACGGCGACAACGCGGGCCAGAATTTCGAACTTTCGGATCCGGAGAACCGCCTGCAATTGTTCCGCATCACGGCGACGATTCCCTTCGAGAATGTCAGCACGTATCCGCTGCATTTCATGGAAGGCAAGGACATTTCGATGTCGATCGTCTTCCGCGCCGGAAACGCCAGTCTGGTGAATTGAGTTCGGCGGATCGGGGAGAAGCAGACGTCGAAAGCCGCGTTTCCCGGGGAAAACACCAGCAAAGTCACCCGCGCTGCAAATCGCATCCCCGGCAAGCCGCGGCGCAGCAAAGATCGACGCAAATCGAGTTTAAGTACGACGGTCACCTTCAGAGATCAACAGTTTGAGAGAGAAACAAACGGCAGGGGAGAGAAACATGGTCAGTCAAATGATTCAGCAGTTCGGACGCAAACGGGCGGCGCATCCCGCGGGCGCGGGTACGAAGAGGCGGGGCGCCTTTATGGTCCTTGCCTTCTTCACGCTCGTCGGGGCCTTGAGTCTGGTGGCGTTGGGAGTCGACCTGGGAGTCGTCTCGCTGACGAAGAGTAAACTTCAGAACGCCGTCGACGCCGCGGCGCTGGCCGGCGCTCAGGAAATTATCGCCGCCGTCGAGAACGTGGGACAAACCAGCGGCGGCGGGGAAGAAGCGGCCAATGCCAACGCCGCCGCGGAAGCATCGGCACGCCAAATGGCGGCGACCGTGGCGAACTTGAACGGCGTCTACGTCAATGCCGAAAGCGACGTCCGCTTCGGCAAGCGCTACTACAACGACGACACGGGCATGTTCGACGTCCTGTGGGACGAAGCCCCGTTTAACGTGGTGAAAGTCACCGCGCGAAAAGACAATCCCGAACCGGGACAGCCCGACTCGAAGTTGTCGCTGTTCTTCGCCCGCGTCTTCGGCAAGCAGACTGCCGAGCTGTCCGCCTCGGCCGTCGCCTACGTCGAGCCGCGCGACATCGTACTCGTGCTCGACTACTCGGCGTCGATGAACGACGACAGCGAGCTCGGCGCGATCGACACGCTGGGTCAAGCCGGCGTCGAGGCCAACATTTATGAAATCTGGCAAGACCTGGGTTCGCCCGCCTACGGCAACATTGGCTTCACCCCCGACTGGGTTACCATCCCGGGGCAGCCTGCTTCCGGTGCGGTTCCTCATATCGACGTCACGTGGAAAGCGACGGAGGTTTACGTCGTCTCAACGAAGGATTTGAGCAACGTGGTTCTCGAATTCCAGGGGGGAAGCACGCAAAAATTCGAGGGCCTGACCGGCCAGACCGGCACCTTCAAGGGAACCGGCTCAAAGAGCGGCAAGCTCATTACCAACTGCTGGATCAAATCGGGATCGAACAGCAGCGGCGAATGCTCCGGCTGCGGCGAACCGTTCGACTTCTACAGCAATTACACCATCAAGAAGGGCCTCGGGTTGACTAGCGTCCCTTATCCCTATGACAGCGGCAGTTGGGACGACTACGTCGAGTATTGCCGCGGCAAATCGTCTTCGCTTTCGGGGTACAGCAACAACGTTTACAACGCCGGGCATCACCGGAAGTTCGGCATGCTGACGTTGATCGACTACTGGAATTACAGCAAACCGAGGTTCGACCAGACCAACGAATTGTGGAAGGTGCGCCAATACCCCGTCGCGGCGATGCGGAATGGCGCCTCTCTGTTCAACGATTTCCTGTCGGGCCTCGATTTCGGCGATCACGTCGGACTGGTGACGTACGATGAGACCGCACGCATCGAAACCGTTCTAAGCGACGCGAGTTTTCCCGAAACGGTCGACCTCAGTTCGAATCCGATTTCGAACCAGTACGCCGACGTTTCCACGATCATCAATCACAAGCAGGCGGGTCATTACGACGTGTATACGAACATCGCCGACGGCATCGGCAACGGCATCACGCTGCTCAACAATCACCGACGCGCCGGAGCCAAACCGACGATTCTGCTGATGACCGACGGCCAAGCCAACCGTAAGCCGGCCGGCGTCTCGACCCCCGCCGGCTGGGATTGGGACGAACTGACCGACTACGACGGCGACGGCACCGCCGACTATTCGACCAGCGATACGTATAAGAAAGCCGCTCTCATCAAGGCTAAGGAAGCGGTCGATCTCGGGTTCACCATCCACACGCTGACCGTCGGAGCCGGCGCCGACCGCGACCTGATGCAGGCCATCGCCTACATGGGAAAAGGCGAATGGATCGACTGCCCCGGAGGGACTTCCGTCGGCGAGATGGACGCGCAACTGCTCGCCGCGTTCAGCAAGATCGCGGCCAACGTGCCGCCAGCTAAATTGATGGCCGACCCGGACCAGGCCGATTGAACAGCGCAGCAAGAACCCCGCACGGCGAGTCGCCGTGCGGGGTCGTTATTTCTACGAACATTTCCGGATAGGTCCTAACTGGCTTTCTGCTGGATAATCACCGGGGGCGAATCGTTCGCGGGCGCGGCTCCTTGCTCCTGAGGTTCCGCCTCAGAAGCCCCTTCTGCGTTGGGCGTCGGCGGCGTCGGCGAGGGGCCTTCGCCGGCCGGCCGGCGTTTCACCGGCGTCACCGACTTCGGGTCGCCGCCCAATTCTGTAAACAACTGCTGCGCGATCTCGTCGTCGGGAACCAGCTTCAACGTCTGTTCGAGACGATTCTTGGCGTGTTCCTCGTGGCCGATAATCTTATACACATAGCCAAGCAGAAACGTTGCAAACGGAGAATCGGGAGACTTTTTAACCTCGGCTTCCAACGCGCGAAGATGCTTTGTGAAATCTTCGGACTTGTTGTAATGCGAGATCAGATTTTCCCAGGTCGCATCCCCCTTGTAGTGCACGACGGCGTGCGCTTCGATTGCCGCATTCTGGTAATCGCCTTGAGCGAACAACGCCATCCACAACAGCTCATGAACCCGCGGATCTTCCGGAAGCTCGATCGCCGCGTGGCTCCCCATGCGGATCGCCTGCCCGAACTCACCGCCGTAAAACGCTTCGGCGGCGGCGTTCAAGAACTGAATCCCCAGATCGTCCTGCGAGGCGACATCGGTCGGCGCATTCGAATCCGGGTCGATCTGAACCGCGTTGGCATAGGCGTATTCGTTATCCCCGACGTAGACCACGTCCGACGTATCGGCCGGGCTGTAGTACGAAGCATAACTCACGTACGGTGCATAATAACCATACGAACCGACCGTGTAAGGAGAATAGCCGCCATACCCGTAATACCCGGAATAGAGCGGCGAGTAGCCGCCGTAATAGCCGAAGTAATTATTGAAGTAGGGGGCGTAATACGGGGCGCCGTATCCAAAGCTGAGATAGAAGTTCGAGCGGCCGCCGCCGAAGCCGTATCCCCTGCCGCCGTACCAGCGATTCGACCACGAGTTTCGCCACGGATTAAAGGCGAACGAATTCCAGCCGCGATTGCGGTTATTCCCCACCCAGATGGAGGAGTTGTATCCGCCGCGACCGAAGTTATTGTATCCGTAATTGCGCGATCCTCCGCGGTAGGCGCTGCGGTAATCGAAGTTGTGATTTCGATAGTTGAAGTTGCGGTTTTGGTAATTGAAGTTGTTGTTGTTTCGGTTCACGATCGATGGATTGTAGCGGTAGCGATTGCTATCGCCCCGGTTGCCATCGATTCGGTTGCCGTCGCGATCGCGGTCGCCGTCACCACGATTGCCGAATTGATTCCCTCGGTCAAACGATCCTGGACCCCGGCTGCCGTCCGGGCCGTCGCCGCTGCGGTTTCGGTTTGAGAAATCGGCGTGTCCGCGTCCGGTGTTCGGCGAAACATTGCCTCGCGGCGTCGGATTGCGGTCGACGTTGAACCGCGGCGATTGATTCGGTTGAACATTGCCTCGCGGCGCCGGATTGCGATCCACATTGAACCGCGGGGTCTGATTCGGCTGAACGTTGCCTCGCGACGCCGGATTGCGATCCACGTTGAACCGCGGCGCTTGATTGGGCTGAACGTTGCCGCGCGGGGATTGACCGCGTTGAATGTTATTGCTGTTACCGATGCGGGGTGACGCTTGACCGCCACGGTTTGACCCTTGGCCGAATTGATTTCCGCCGCGGGGAGCGACACTGCTCCCTCCGCTTCGCGGAGTGAAACTGCGTCCGCTGAAGTTTCCACCCGGCGAGCCGCCGCCTCGTGGTTGAGATGAGAAGCCGCGACTGGATCCGCTGGATCCGCTGCGCGAACCGGCGCCCCCGCTTCCTCCACGGAAACTGCTGCCGCCGCCGCCGCGCTGACTGCCACCGCCGCCGCCGCGTTGGACGCTACCTCCCCCGCCTCCTCCGCGCGAACTACTGCCGCCACCACCGCCACCGCGTTGGACGCTGCCGCCGCCCCCGCGCGAACTGCCGCCTCCACCTCCACCTTTTCCACCACCTCCGCCGCCGCCGCGCTGCGCGAAGATATCAGGTCCGGTGGCGATAATCAGCGCGAGGCCGAGTAATCCGGCACCCCAAGTTCTTATTTTGAAAGGTAACATGGCTTCTTCCTCGTGGCCCAGCGTTCCTAAAATCGATCGTCGCCATTCCTACGACTCCCGTGCCGCTCTTCCCTGCGTAGCACACACACTCTACCTTGATCGATGCAACTGTCATACCGTGCGACGACAAATGGTTGCGTTCAGTCATTATATGCATTGCCCACCCGAGAAAATGGGAAATTCCGGTGGAGAATCCGCTCGGTCGAGTGACGAAATCTTCGATGCTCGACTGATCATCACCCACGAATAATCTCACGGAGTGTCGTCCACTCGATCTTTTTATTGTCGATGTGATTACACAAACACCCCGACATTACTTCATCGGATGCTTCTGGAAAAACTCCCAGATCATCTCGCTCGCCGAGATGCTCATCGCCGACTTGCCGAGAATTTTAAGTCCCGGCGTTCGTCCCGGCCAGGTGTGCCCTCCCCCTTCGACGGTCACGAGCACGACTTCGGTGTCGTCGATCCCGCCGCTGTAGATTTTACGAATGACTTTGAGTTCGTCCCCCTCCGGCGACAGCACGTCGACGGAGGGAGTTTCGTCGCATTCATTCCGCTTCACCCAGATTTCGATCGAGGGTTCGACGCCTTTCATCCGCCAGACTTCGGAGCCGTCGTCTTCGCGTTCGTAGCGGACGAAGTTGTCAAGCGTGCCGTGAAAATGCAACACCGAAACCGCACGCTGGGGCTTCGATTCGCTGATGGCGATCGTCCCTGCCACCGGAGCGATCGCCGCGATCCGCAGCGACAGTTCGGCGGCGAGGCGGTAACTCATCATCGCTCCGTTGCTCATGCCGCAGGCGAAGACGCGTTTCTTATCGACGTGGACGACGGTCTCGAGATCGTCGAGCAGCGCATCGATAAACGCGACGTCATCGGGCAGGTGCTCGCGCACGCCGGAACCAAACCCGCCGGCGTTCCACACTTGAAACGGCCCCCTCCCGGTGCCGTTGGGATACACGACGACGAAGCCGTTTTTGTCCGAAGTTTCGGACAGTCCGGAGAAAAACGCCATCATCCAGCCATTCATCCCCGCCCCATGCAGCGCGAGCACCACCGGCGTCGGCGTCTCGGGATTGTAATCCACCGGCACATGCACCAGATAAGACCGCCCCCGCCCGCCCACGTCGAGCGTCCGCGTATGATTCCCCGGCGTAAGCGGATCGGCGGCGAACAGGGTGAGCAGTAAGAGAGATTGCAGAGCGGTCATGAGGGAATCAATCAATGATGAGTTCAAATTTCCATCGAGTCGAAAGCGGCTATACGACGCTTTCAGACATACGGAATACATCTTAGAAACTCACACGTCGATTGTTCCACTCCATTTTCATCCCGATCTGGTTTTCTTGCGCGAATCTTGTTCATCGACACTTACCGGGCTTTTTTCACATTTTTCAGGTGAAACTCTGCCGTCACGGTCTCGCCGGCTTTGCAGTCGATCGATCGTCCGTCACCTTCAACGGGAATATACCAACTGGGACTCGCCTCCAAACCGACGCCGATGCGGTGTGTGCCAGGTTCGAAGAGCACTCGCATCTTCCCCTCTTTGTCCGAGCGAGGGGACTCGTAATGGGAGATACGCGTCTCGACCTCCCAACTGCGGTAACCGTGTACCCGTCGATTCAGCCGCTGTGGAGTTGAACCTTCGTCTGCAAGCCACACATCGACGTCGGCTAACGGCTTTTTCGTTTTGACGTCTAACACCGTAATGTCCACGACCGCGGCGGGACGCAGTTTGATCTCGACAATGTCTTTGACCGAGTCAGCGGAGACGGCGAGTTCAAATTCCGTCCGGAGGTAATTCGTGCCGTATCGTGGTAAGAGACGCAATTTATAGCGGCCATCCGGAAGCGGAACTTCAACCATTCCATTTTCGTCTGTCGTCTCCCAGAATCCGGCCTCACTGACATTGCCACCAATTCCCACTTTCGGTGCCGGCTCGCCGGAATCGCCATAGACGACGCGGATATTTACCTTGTGAGGTCGAACGAAATCAACCTCGAAATTCCCGTTATAGACACGGTTGCCCGCTTCATCGACATCGGCCCTGTCGTGAGTGACGGCATGAATATTTCTTGGCGTATACCCCGGCGGCCGTACCTCGATCCAAAATCGACAATTAGCCGGGAGACCATCAAACTCGAAATGCCCATCGGCATCCGTTCGACGGGTTTTGATTCGCGGTGGGACAAGTTCAGGCCAATTGATTGATTCCAGCTCATATTGCGACCCGAATCGATTTAGATCTTCCCGATCCCATTCTGTGTCGCAGTGTCGAATGGCAATAGCCGTTCCACCGATCGGTTCGCCGAGGTCATTGACGATGCGGCCACTCAGTTTCGACGCTTTCAGGAACGTCAAATCGAGTTCGATTTTGTCCTTTAGTCCGTAACGCGTCGGTAAATCACGTACGCTATTCGTATCCCAATTCGGTTCGACGGCATTTTCGACATCGGGATAAACCCGTTTCAGCGGCCTCCAGGCAAATCCGTAACCATCGGCCTCTCCAATAACTTCGAAGGATCCGGTATCTTGACCACTCTTCGTGTCGGACCGTTTGATGGGGAGGGGAACCGCTTCAAATTGATAGAGGCCATCTTTGTCGGTCTCGGTCACGGCCAGCGGCTTCCCGCGATCACGGGGCGATGTGAGATAAATCTTGGCGGCAGAAACGGGCCGGCCGATATGGTCAATCGCTTTGCCGCTGACATTGATCGGAATTTCATATTCTTCCGGTTCCTTTGTTTCGACGGCTGATTCAGGCGCTTGGGATTCCGAATCTGGAGCGTCCGACCGCGCGGAAGTCTCGTTTTCGGTTGAACCGTCTTCCTCCGTCACGCCACGGCCTGAATCGTAATCAGCCGACTTGTCTTCTTCCAAAATCCCATCGTCGCGATGCAGCCTCTCGCCGGTATTCGCGTCGAACAATGCGATGACGTCGTTGAGCGGCACGGCAATCATTTTTTCATCCGGCGACGATTCTGCCGTCGCAATCGACTCAAGTTTCGGTTCCCCATACGTCACACCCTGCACACGAATCGCGGCGGGAAGCAACGCCAATACCGCGACGGCGACAACCGCTACTCGTTTCCAACGCGGGCTGCCGGGCGCGTCGCTCAGCAACTGCTTAACGCGATCGGCGAGGCTCTCGCTTTTCACCGCGATGGCACCCGCGATCCGCTTCGAACGAGATATTCCCAACTTCAGCAGCGCCTCGGCGAAAATCGTCGGCTCGTCGCCGGCGGCGATGCGGTCGCAGGCTAACTCGGCTTGGGCTTCGAACCGCTGGACTGCCCACCACGCGAACGGATTGAACCAGTGGATCATTCCCACCGTCCGCGCGATCAATGCCGTCCACACGTCGCCGCGCTGCAGATGGGCGGCTTCGTGACGGAGAATCGCCCGGCGTTGGACCGACGAAAGTTGTGCCCATTGCACGCGCGGCACGACCAGTCGATAGCCGCTTGGCATTCGCACCAGAGCCGGTCCCATCAGATCGGTAACAACAAGCGGAACGTTCTTGACGACGGCCATTTGCGAGCATACGTGTCGCCATTCATCCAACCATTCCTCGGGTATCTCGCCGGACTGATCGATCCGTCGAGCAAACGCCGCGTAACGCAGTCCCCCCACCCCGGCGAGCAGTACGATTCCCGATACCCACACCAGGAATGCGATGTGTCGCCACGAGAGAACAACAGCGGAATCGGCGGGTTGACTTTCGCGGAGATTCGCTAACGATTTCGCGTTGATCGCCTGACCGGTGCCGACAAAATCCAACGGCGGCGACGCGGGGACGTCGGGAATTGCAACGTCCGATGATGACTCGATAGTTGCGACAACGGGTTCATGTTGCACCGTCCGAATATTAGGCGTCGTTGCCGCCGCAGATGCCGGCCAGGGGACGGGGATCGACAGAACCAGCGGGGTCACAATCACCCCGTGAAAGAGCACGATGCCCCAGGCCCATTGTTCGAGGCGTGGCGATCGCAGCTTCAGCACGCGGCTTAACACGCCAATCGCCATCGCGGCGAGCGATAGTCCGAGCGATGCTCTCAATACGCCGTCGACGATCGATTCAACTGCGAGATTCATGGCGACCTCCTCGCTTGGATTTAGCGGACTTTTTCTGTGCCTGCGAAAGCAACTGTTCGAGTTCGGCGATCTGGTCGGGGGTTAAGACCTGCTCATCGAGCAAGCGGGCGACCAAAGGGACGACGTCGCCGGAACAGAGTTTGTCGACGATCTGCCGCAGATGCCCTAGCGTCACCTGATGGCGCGTGACGACGGCTCGATAACTCGCCGGGTGTTCGGGAGTCTTTTCGACGAGTTGTTTATCGACCAGTCGGTTCAGCCGGGTTTGCATCGTCGAATATCCGATGCGTCGCCCGAGCTTGCCGAACTCTTGATGAGCCCCCCGCAACGTGAGCGGGCCGGAACTCCACAACATCGAGAGGAGTTCCAACTCCCCTTCCGTCACGCGAATCGCATTCCGCCCCATGATTGGTTCTCCATTAAGAGGCACTTTATGACGAGCGTCATAATTTTTACTACAAGAGTAGTAAAATGTCAACGGAGAATATCCCTGGACGAGGAATTTTTTCAACTAAGCGAAAAAGCGAATCAGTTCCGCACCGCGTTCACAGCCATGCGCTGGAAGACGGCGCGGATGTCGGAGGCGTCGCCGTTGCCGAAGTTTTGGCGGGCGATGAGCAGGATGTAGATCATTTCCCGCCGGGGGTCGATCCAGCCCTGCGTGCCGAAGGCGCCGCCGTGGCCGTATGAGCCGGGCGAGAGCATGTCCGTCGGGCCTTGCGGATTGCGGATGAGCGCGAAGCCGAGGCCCCAGCCGTTCCCGGGGGTGAAACCGGTCTGTAACTCTTCCGTCTGCAATGCGGTCATCTCGTCGATCGCGGCACTCGAAAGAATGTGCACGCCGTTCAAATCGCCGCCGTTGAGAATCATCTGGTAGAATCGCACCAGATCGTCCGCCGTCGAGTACAAGCCCCCGGACGGGTTCGGCGACGAGTCGGGGGTCACATCGTATAACCAGTGATGTCCCGGCTCGATGTCGGTCTTGTCGGCCGTCGGCTGATACAGATGAGCCAGCCGCGCCATTTGCTCTTCGCTCGGATGAAACGTCGTGTCGTTCATTTCGAGCGGAACGAAAATCCGCTCGGCGAGAAAGTCTGCGAAGTTCTGCTCCGATACGATTTCGACGACGCGGCCGGCGACGCTCAATCCCGGGCCGTATTGCCATTTTGTCCCGGGCGCAAATGCCAGTTCCGATTTCGCGAGATCGACCGACGTCTCTTCGAGCGTTCCCGTATTCTTCTGATCGCTCACCAGGCCGTTCGTGTGACGCAGGCAATCGCGGATCGTGATTTCGCGCGGCGGCTTCTTCCTCTCGGCGAGCGTCGCGTCTTTGAACTCGGGAATGTATTTCGACACCGGATCGTCCAGTTCGAGTTTTCCTTCGTCTCTCAAAATCATCACCGCGGCCGCGGTGATCGGTTTCGTCATCGAGGCGATCGCGAAGAGGGTCTCTTTTTCCATCGGCCGACCGGCGGCGACGTCCGCGAAACCGACCGCTTCGTGATGCACCACGCGGCCGCGGCGGGCCACCAGCGTCACCGCGCCGGCGATCTGTTTCTGCGCCACAAATTCCTGCATCCGGTCGTCGATCTTGCTCAATTCCGCCGGCTCCAGTCCGGCTTCCACCGGATCGGCGTCGAATCGCAAACCGAGATCGCGATTGGTCGCGGTCACGAGCACGGGACGAGGATTTTCGGTTAGAATCAGACCGCGCCACTGAACGTCTTGTGCCACGCTGTTGGAATGCAATTGCAGGCCGATCGGTCCTACGCCGCACAATTCGGGATGCGGGTCGGACCAGTCGGCGACGAGGCGGCCGTTGACGACGTGACAAATGCGATTGCCGGTCGCCACGATTTCCATCTGATTCCATTCGTGCTGCAAGCCCGCTTTTTGCGCGACGCCGAGCGTATCCTGATAGATGCTGTTGCGGCCGAACAGGTCGTAATATCCGTAGGCCGACGGGTACATCACGAGATGCCCCTGATACGAAAACGGCCCTTCCTCCTTTTCAACGGGTTTGCCCCAGAGGGCGATGCCCGAATGCATTTCGCTGGTGACGAGCCGGCTTTCGAAAATCAGCCTGAAGTCGTGATACTTTTCGTTCGTGATCAGATAGGTGCTCGACTTGGGAGCGTTGTCTTCGGTGTTTCGGCCGACGATCACGCCCTCTTCGATGAAGAAATACTTCTCGACGTGCCCCGTCCAACCGGTGAAGTCGACGCCGTTAAACAGGTGAATCGGCGTTTCTCCCCGCGGGAGCTTGGGGATTTGCTCTTCGCTCCAGTTCTGGGCCGGCAGCGAAGACGGAACGACGAATTGCAGCGCGAGCAACAGTGCGAACGCAATCATTGAGGTGAATCGAGCAGGCATGACGCGTCTCCTGGAAACAGGATGAAGGGGTCGTGGTACGATCATCTAGGTCATCTGATCGTACCAGTGACGTGTGCGTGTCGCAAGCGGCGAAGGGGAATGAGGGCGGCCCTAAAAGAAAAGGATGAAGGATGAGTCAGAGAAGACGATCATCGCATTTTTTCTGACTCATCCCTCATCCCTCGTCCTTCATCCCTCGATTTCATCACTGCTGGCTAAACGTCTGGTCGCGGAGTTCGCTGGAGTATTCCACGTCGGTGACGTCGTCGAGGCCGCCGGTCAGCAGCAGGCCGTCGAGCAGGGCGTCGGCCTGACGAAGATCGAGTTGCCGGCTGACGTAATCCAGGTTCGTGTCGAGATAGATCCGGCGGGAGAGATAGACCGAGAAGAAGTCGAATTCACCGGCTGCATAGGCTTGCTCGGCCAGCGTCAGCGTCTCGCTCGCACGCGGCAGAATTTCCGCCTGATAGCGTTCGACCGCCACGCGGGCCACGTCGTAATCGCTGCGGACTTTCGCCAGCCGCGATGTGATGGAGTTGCTTATCCGCTCGACGTTTTGCGAGGCGCGGACCAGTTCTGCATACGCGGCGTCGACGTTCCCCTGATTCCGGTTATAAATCGGCAAGGGCAGGCCGACCTGCGTGTTCACGAAAAAATCGTCGTTCGTGCCGTAGTCTTTTCCCGCCCCGAGAAACACCGTGACGTTGGGAATCGCCTGCGCCATTTGCCGTTCGTAATACAACTGCGCCCGCGTCAGCCGCGAATGGGCCGCTTCCAGTTCGGGACTCGAAGCGAGCAATTCCTGCTCGGTCGTTTCCCAGTGGCGTTCGCGTTGTTCGAGGTCGAGCGCTCCGTCGAGCGGTCGCGGCTGCATGCCGGGGAGACCCACCATCGCCGCCATTTGTTTCCAGGCGTTGTGATAGACGATCTCCGCCTGCTGACGCATCAACAGAATCTGGTTGAGCTGAATCTCCGCCTGCAATACCTCGGGCTTCGCTGCTTCTTGAGCGTTAAAACGCAAGTTGGCGACGCGAACTCCTTCCGTGGCGACTTTCTCGAATTCCGAGGCAAGTTCCATGCGGCGTTGAGCGGCCAACGCCGTGTAGAACAGTTGCCGCACGTCGGTGAGCACGCGATGGCGTTGGGTTTCGACGTCCCAGAGTTTGGTCTGAACTTCCTGCCGCAGGACGTCGCGGTTTTTCGAAAGTTTGCCTCCGGTGACGAATTCCTGCTCGACGAACCCAGTGTGCTGATCGGTCCCCTGATCGCCCAACTGCGTCGCGTTATAACCGACTGTCGGGTTCGGACTGAGCCCGACCTGGCATTTGAAGCCTTCGGCTTTGTGAGCGATCGCCGTCGCTTGCAAAATGGCGGGATTGTGTTCGAGGGCGAGTTCTTCGAGTTGTGCGAGCGAGACGGGTCCGGTGGCTGCGAGCGTTTCGGTGAGATCGAGTTCATCGGGGAGAAACTCGTCATCCGCAGCCGTTGTTACGTCATCGGCCTCAGCTTCAGCCGACGCCGGGATGATCGCCGAGTTCTTCCGATCCTGTTGTTGGTTCTGCTCTTCGGCAACCGAAGCGGCCCCCCGCGCCGCCAGCCGTTGGCTTTCACCCCGAGGCCGCAGATGAGCCGAGCTGTTCGTCGTCTGACACCCGGCGGCAAGGCCGTTCAGCAGCAATAATGAAGCGAGAAGGTAATCGGAACAAACTCTCATGAAAGCGGACTCCACGGCGTCAAAAGGCGATCCATCTTTCATGTGTTATCGGATATGCGGGTTGTCACCTTCGTACCCAATTTACCGTTTGCGAGCGTGGAATCGATTATCCAGCCGCGCAATTGGTGCAATCGTTAAGGTTTAACGCCCCGCACAGGGACGGATGCACCGAAAAACGTCGTCCATTGATGAACCGGGGCCGGTTTTGGTTCGTTCAACGCCTTGAAAGGTGATTTTAGCGTAGAGTCGCGCCATCTAATCTTCGCATCTCCGCGCCTCTGCGACTTCGCGTTAATATTCTTTGGCTTTATATCCTGTTACGAGTCGGAGTCGACATGCCCGAAGGCCAGCCTGTTGAAACGATCGACATTCCGCCCATGCCCTGGTTTGTGCGGCTTCTGAGATGGCGATATGTCATCCCGGCGATTGTGGTCGTGGGATTAATTCTCTCGCCGTTCGTCTACTTTCAGCGGCTGGTCAGCAACATTCCCGATATCGGCGATCCGTTCGATGTCGAAGCGTTCGGGACGGTAAAGATCGCCGATGAGGACAACGCCTGGCTCGATTTCGAGGCGGCGATTGACATGCTGGTGCCGCTGCCGAAGATACCGGGTCGCGACCTCAGCACCGAAATGAGCGACGCCATCGATAACGGCTGGCCGACCGCGACGCCGGAAATCCGCCAATGGGTCGACGACAACCGCCCGGCATTAGAGCGATGGAAAGCGGGGACGGAGAAGTCCGATTTTCTGCTGGAACAGCCGAAGGACTTGCACCTCGGTCTTTCTCTGCCGGACGTGTATGCCGTCAGAGAAATCGCGCGGCTGGCACAATTGGAATGGTCGCGGCTGCTGACGGAAGGAAACGTGAACGAGGCGTGGATCTGGATACGAACGTTGTATCGCTCCAGCCGGCAAATCGCCTTTCACGGCACGCCGATGCAACGCATGCTCGGTGCAGTTTATCTCGTGATCAGCATCAAAGGACTTGAGGAACTGACGCAACATCCCGCGATGACGGAGGAGTTATTGCGCGAGATCTTGGATGAGGTCCATCGCCGCTATCAAACGACGCCGGCCAAATCCGTTTTTGTGAAATGCGATTATTTGACCTACAGGAATTCGACCAACGACGCAGAGATGGTCGCGGGATTCTTGAAGCCCGGTAAGAACGACACCCCAGCAGAAAAACTGCATGTCTGGTTCGTCCTTAAATTCAGTTTCGAACCGCGCATGGCACAATTGATCGCACAGCATTTTTACGCGCGCACACTGGATCAGGTCGATTTACCGGTAAAAGACCGCCGGCCGTGGACCGGAACGCTCACCATGTTCGAACCGGATTCCGGGCAAAGTTATCCGATGGGGACTCTGAGCCCGACGGAGATCGACCAGTTTTACATGAAGTCGATTCTGGCCCGATCGTCTCTGAAGTCATACCGCGGGGTGGACGAAACGTGCCTCAAAGAGGAAAGCCGTCAATATGCGCTCGAACTCTGGCTTGCGTTGCAGATTTTTGAAAGGATCAACGGCAATTTTCCCGACGATTTGTCGGATCTTGTCGTAGCAAACATCATCGCAGATATTCCATTCGATCCCTTTTCAACAACCGGAGCAGCGATGCAATACCGGCGCGACGAAGATACTGCGATCGTCTGGGGCATCGGCGAGAACTACGTCGACGACCACGGCGCCATCGATAAACCCGTCGGCAAATTACCCCCCGACATCGGCATGCGACTGGGGGACGACGGCGTCGAAGCGAAGAAACCGTAAAGGCCATTTTTTAACGCGGAGCTGCGGAGGCGCAGGGGCGTAGAGAGGAAAAGGCTTGGAATTTCCGTAAACACTTTAGCATTCTGCCGTGAGGTGTTGGAGTACAGCCTTTAGCCTGCCGTCTTTCGATTTGAAGAGCAGCCTAAAGGCTGTACTCCCACGTAATCGAATTCCGCAGGCTTGCGTGACCCCCGCCGTCAGGGATAAGCTATATGGTCCTGAAAACGCGGCGTGGGACGCGATCGGTTTTCCAATCGACCGGTCTCGCGTCCCCGCATCCGGCAATTGCCACGCAAGGCGACGACGGCATCCCGCCGATCTTCGGCATATTCAGGAATCACGATTCCATTGACCATAAACAAAAGACCTGTTGTGCGCCGACGAACCGGCATCAGGCAAGACCGCTATACCGGCCAGGATGATTTGAAATGGGTGATCCCAAAGGTTTTATGACCATCGAAAGGCACGTTCCCTGCGACCGGCCGCCGAAGCTGCGCATTCTCGACTGGAACGAATTTCACGGCCACGCCTCCGAGGAAGAACTCGTCAGCCAAGGGGCTCGTTGCATGGATTGCGGCGTGCCGTTCTGTCACACCGGTTCGCTGATCGCCGGCATGGCCGCCGGCTGCCCGATCAATAATCTGATCCCCGAGTGGAACGATCTCGTTTATCGCGGCCACTGGCGCGAAGCGCTCGACCGGTTGCACAAAACGAACAATTTTCCCGAATTCACCGGCCGCGTCTGTCCGGCACCGTGCGAAGGCTCGTGCGTACTCGGCATCAACGAACCGCCGGTGACGATCAAGAACATCGAAGCTGCGATTATCGATCGCGGTTTCGAAGAAGGCTGGGTCGTGCCGAACCCGCCCGAAGTGCGCACCGGCAAGAAAGTCGCCGTCGTCGGTTCGGGGCCCGCCGGGCTGGCGTGTGCCGCGCAGCTCAATTCGGTGGGACACGAAGTGACCGTGTACGAGCGAGCCGACCGCATCGGCGGCCTCTTGATGTACGGCATCCCCAACATGAAACTCGACAAATCGCTCGTGCAGCGCCGCGTCGATCTGATGGAAGCCGAGGGGGTGCACTTCGTCACCAATATCCAAATCGGCGTCGACCTCCCCGCGAAAAAACTGCTCGACGACTTCGATGCCGTCGTCCTCTGCACCGGTGCGACGAAGCCGCGCGATCTGCACATTACCGGCCGCGATCTCGAGGGAATTCATTTCGCGATGGAGTTCCTGCACGGCAACACCAAGAGCCTGCTCGACAGCGAACATGCCGACGGCAATTACATCAATGCGAAAGGGAAACACGTCGTCGTCATTGGCGGCGGCGATACCGGGACCGACTGCATCGGCACCTCGATGCGGCACGGCTGCAAGAGTCTGGTCAATCTCGAAATCGTGCCGCGTCCGCCGGAATTCCGGGCACCGACGAACCCCTGGCCGCAGTGGCCGAAAGTCTTCCGCGTCGATTACGGTCATGCTGAAGTGGCGGCGGTTTTCGGTAAAGATCCGCGCGAGTTCTCGGTCGAGACGGTTGAATTTCACGGCGACGAACAGGGACGCGTGAAAGCGATGACGATCCGTCAGGTCGACTGGACCCGCCCCGCCGACAAAGGTCCGCCGTTTTCAGCGGTCCCCGGTTCGGAGCGGGTTCTCGAAGCCGACCTGGTGTTTCTCGCGTTGGGTTTTCTCGGCCCCGAGCAAAAAATCGCCGAAGAACTCGGCCTGGCGACCGATCCCCGGAGCAACTTTCAGGCGGAGTACGGCCGATTCGCGACGTCGATCGAGAAAGTCTTCGCCGCCGGCGACTGCCGCCGCGGCCAAAGCCTGATCGTGTGGGCCATCAACGAAGGCCGCGCCGCCGCGCGGGAATGCGACCGGTATCTGATGGGGCATACGTCGCTGGTGTGAAGAAGAGTGGGGAGATGAAGAGCTGACGATCGATCGTCGTCATCTTGGCTCATCAGCGGTTATGCGCTTGAGCGTCTCGTTCGCTTCGTTAGCAACCAGACTTTCTTGGCTGTTCGTTTTCTTCCGGACGGCCTCAATGATGCCGGGGCCGCGTTCGTTTAATCGGGCGAGCGAGCGCAAAGTCATGAATTGCACAAGTTCATCATCGTCGTTCAGCAACGGGAGGAGTGCTTGTGCGATTTCCTTTTTGTGTTTCGTGATCTCCCCGAGCGCCCCCACCGCGACGATACGATGATCAGGCAACCACTCGCTGAAACCAGACGGCCGGTTCCGATAAGTTTCCCCTTCCACATCCAACGTTGCGAGCAATATGGGAACGGCTGTAACGGCATCCCCTTCGATTCGCCACACAGCCGACGCCGCGGCGACGCGCACGGCGGGAGATTCATCGTGCAGTCTCCGATTGATGATCGGCAGACTCGGCTTTCCCGCATCGCCGGCATACGACATCGCACTCAATGCACCGAGGCGGTGATATTTGTCTTCGTGCCGCATCTGCTCTTCAAACCATTCGCCGATTTCGGCATTCTCGGGTGAAGCCTTCAGTAAAAGTGCGGCCATCTTGCCGTTGGCGAAGAAATTGTCCTCGTCTCTTTCGGCGAACTTTTCTTCGATGACGGCAACAACGCCCTCGGGGATCTCGCCCATTTTGAGGAACATCGTACAGATATCGTCGACCTCTTGTATTCGTTTTGCGCGATCGAGCAAAGGCGCGAACCGAGACAAATAGGGGCGGACAATTTGGGGATCGCGTTGATGAAGCCGCAACAATGCCGCGATGCCAATCGATCGGGTCGATTCCGGCTTGCAAGAGATCACCAGTCGCGGCAAAACGTCGACAACTTTGTCATCATCGAATTCGCCACTGTTAATCGATTTGAGTATGGCTTGAAGTTCGTCATGATCGAACGGAATTGCAATGTATTCCTCAGACGGCTGCTTGTCTGCGCACACAACACCGTAGCTGGAGGCGAAATAGAAAACCGCAATCACAAATGCCTTCGTGCAACACGTCATCGCCATTGCTCCGTTCGAGGTTGCCCCCCTCACCCAAACAACGGCAGCGGCTCCCCTTCTTCCAACAGGTGATACGGTCGGCCCAAGGCATCCTTGTACGTGTACGTCTCGGGGATGCCAAGCGCGTGAAACACCGTGGCGGCAAGGTCGCACGGCGTGACGGGGTTGTCCGCCGGGTAGGCGGCGATGGGGTCGGAGGAACCGTAAACCTGGCCGCCGCGGATGCCGCCGCCGGCGAAGAGGGCGGGGAGCAGGTGAATCCAGTGATCGCGGCCGGGAGGGCCTTTGCCGCCTGTGCGCGGGTCGCCGACTTTGGGGGTGCGGCCCATCTCACCCACGACGAAGACCAGCGTCTCTTCGAGCATGCCGCGGTCGTGCAGGTCTTCGAGCAATGCCGAAAAACAGGCATCGAACGCGGGGAGCAGCACATTCTTAAGCTGACCGAAATTGTCGCTATGCGTGTCCCAACTCAGCCCCGCGCCGATGCGCTGGCCGATCCAATGCACGCAGACGGACGGAACGCCCGCTTCGAGCAATCGGCGGGCGAGCAGCACGCTTTGTCCGTTGATATCGTTGCCGTATCGCGCGCGGGTTTCTTCCGGCTCGAGCGAGACGTCGAACGCCTGCTTCGCCTTGGGTGACGTGAGCAGGTCGAATGCTTTCCGCTGATGGGCGATCCAGTTCGTCAACGTCGAACCCGCCGGTGCATTCGCGGCGCGACTGCCGAGAGCGGTGTCGGTCTGACGATCCAGTCCCTTTTGCCAATGATCGAGCTGCGCGAGCAAGTCGCGGCGTTGGTTCATCCGGCCGGATGAGATCTCCGCGGGAAGCAGAAAATCGGGGGCCGCGAGGTCGCGCGGCTTATCGAGCACACCGCGGATCATCAGCGGTTCGTAGTTCGGACCGAGTTTACCGGCGAATTGTCCGGGATTGATGTACGCTGTCACTTCGCCCGAGAGGGCGGGCATCTGCACGACGCCGGGGAGTTCCGCGGGATGGCCGAGGGCGTTGGCAACGGCCGAGCTGATGCAGGGCCAGTCGTCGTCGGCCGGCTTGCGGTTGATCCCTTCGAGGAAAAACGAACGATCGGGGCGATGGCCGGTGAGGATGTAATACGTATCGGCGTGATGATCGCCGATGCTCTTTTCGGTCATGGTCACCGAGCGGACGAGCGCGATGTGATGTGCCAGTTTCGCCGTCTTCGGCAAATGTTCGGTCCAGAAAATTCCGGGAGCCGACGTGGCGATGGGGCTGAACTCGCCGCGGTACTCGACGGCGGCGTCGGGCTTCATGTCGAAGGTGTCGGACTGAGCCGGCCCTCCGAAGAGGAAGAGCATCAGGCAGCGCTTCGCCGTGCGCGACGAGTTGAGGGCGTGCGCGACCGAGGGGTAGACAAGTTGCGGCAAGCCGAGTCCGAGACCGCCGAAGCCGAGCCCCTGCACGAATTGCCGTCGCGTCCAGTCGAGGCGCGGCCTCTGCGATGCGCGATGGAAATCGTGAGGAGTGGGCGACTTCAACATGTTGAAGATCCTCGTCGCGACGATCTGAGCAAGACCGCGGCCTATCCCTTAATGTGCTTGCGCTTGGCCTTGCGAGCCTTGGCGTTGGCGGGACGTTGTCCGTGGTTGGCTTTTTTCAATTTACGACCAGGTTTGGCCATGTTTGCTACTTTCTTCTTGTCAACATGCGTATATGGCTACGATGAAGACATTCTTCATCGCGATGAACTGCGGAACGCTCTACTGTAGTCGGAATTTCATGGAATGAAAAGGGAAATTCGACCGAGAATTCGCCGTTCTTCCGTGAGATGCACTCGGAAAACGATGATAACAGGGTGCCGGGTCGACGAAAAACCGCCGATAGAGCATGTTCTTTGAATCTGCTCGATCGGCGGGATAATTTGCTGCAATGGTGTGACAATCGTCGCTCAATCCGGATCGGTCATTAACGTCACTTCCGGAATCGCTCTCAGCAACCTCTCGAACTTGACGGCCGATAACGGAGGATTGTACGGGATCGTGAACATGCTCAGCGCATTCTCGGTGCGCGCATCCGCCCCGTCGAACGTCTGGAAAATGAACGATTGGCTCAATTGCCGCAGCAGCCAGCGGGCATTCTCGATCCCGTTCACCTTGACGCGACAGTAATCTCCCAGCGGCCTGATCGAGACTTCGAACGGAATCATTGTTTCTCTCCGTTGGTCTTGCCCGCTGTCGAGCCGTTGGTTTTCGCCGCTGCCTGCGGAGACGGTTCCGTCTGTGATTTGCAGCGCTCGCGAACGGTTCGAAACGGCATGCCGTCGGGTCGTTTGTAACGCTCGGCGCGCAGAAACCAAAAAGCCAGTCCGCCGCTGTTGTGATAGGGAGAAAGAGCATCTCCCTTCGAACCTCGAACGCCCAAAGATCCTTTGCGGCCGGTCTTTTTCCAGCCCCGCTGATGCATGATCATTCCGACCAGCGCTCCCACGGCCTGCCTCAATCGCATGCTGCGGCGGGAATGAACTTCGCCGAGGAATTGATCGATCGCGGGCTGTGCTTCGAGTTCGCGAACCACACCGGCGAGCGGGGGACGGTCGTGGTGTAACTCGGAGTCTTCCATCCGCTGTTGCCGGCTTTCGTCGTTGAAAAAGACCAGGATTTCATCGAAGGGCTGTCCATCGTCGTTAACGACGTCGGGAAACGCCTTGCCGACGCGGTCTTCGAGAAACAATTCACGTGTAACGTTCACGGTCGCCATGCTGAACTCCTAACTATTCCCTCGCCGATCCACACAACCAAAATATGTCGGTACAAATTTTGTATGTGCAATTATTGTATCTGTATCGACGGGAATAGCAAGGGGAATCCACCGCGATCGACGGGTGCGGGCGTTCTAACTGCAGTGGAGACGGGCAAAAACCGTCGCCCTCCCACATTCATTTCGCCGCAAGAACGGATAAAATAAAGGCGATGTAAAGATTTTATGTTGACATAACTCACATTCACATAATTATTTATGACTTTTGACGTGTCGCGCGAACGCAAATTCCGCAATTGGGATCGCTTTCGGATGCCGATTTCACCTATACTTGAAATCAGCCACATGGCGCGGCTTGTGATAGAAACGTTTCTGTACCCGCCCGTGTTGCTGAGACTTCTTCCGGCGAGTTTCTGACCGACGGCTGCCATCGATGCAGCTCTCCCTTCGAACCGTCTCGCCAATGAATCCCTTCGATCTGCGCGCCCGATTCACTATGGTGATTTGAGCGAACGCTGATGCCAATCGAGGGAGCATAAACGGTCCTGTCGTGTATTCGACCTATGCGCCTTCCGGCCCACAGTCGTCCGGCGCGATGGATGACCGCAATCGACGAAGTTGAAGCATCTGCTGAGTGATCATGCCGTGGGTCCGATTTCCCTGCGCGTGATTTTCGCATCAACGAAATCGAGAAAAGAGCTTTTGTGACGAATATTTTTGTAGGAAATCTTTCCTTTCAGGCGACCGAACAAGACCTGCGCAAGGCCTTCGAGCGGTTCGGCACCGTCGGCAGCATCCGCCTGATGACCGACCGCGCCACGGGGCGTTCGCGCGGCTTCGCGTTCGTGAACATGCAACGCCTCGACGATGCCGACGAAGCGATCCACGACCTCAACGGCGCTTCGCTGTGCGGCCGCAACATGACCGTGAACGAAGCCAACAAGGACAACGACGACGGCCCCGCCGCCAATCAGCCGTCGGAAGGCTTTCGCAAAGCGGTGGCGTTTTTGGATTCGTTGTGAGCGTTCAAGGTTTTCGAAACTTCCATGTTCCGATAAACGTCTGAACTTGACGTACCCATTGGGCTCGCAACACTTCGACAACGGCTTCGCGTTTTTTCTTGAAATCGACAACGGTTTCGCGTTTTCGCCTCCATGACTGAGGCGGCAAGTCGGGCAAAAAAAGTCGATGCCAACTCGCCTCGAGTTCACTGCTCCAAGGTTCTGGAAGTTCGCCGTCGCGGCCCTCAAATGAAATTCCGGTGGCGTCCTTCAGTCGCCGTTTCCAAGTTATGGAATCGGTTCTGGTGAAGGTCAGGTACTGCCCGCAGAACACGTCATCCCATGCCCAGCAGGGAAATGCGATCAGCGCATCGTCCGGCGGCTCGAATTCGATGAGAACTTCCTGACTTCCCTTCGGGCGGGAATGTCGTATCCACCGCAAATCAGGCCGTTCGCAGTACGCGAACCAAGGGAGATGGCCTGATGAATCGGCAATCCGTTCGCGCAGCCGGCATGCCAGCCATTCTATCTGAGGATATATCTCTCCTTCCGGATTAATGCGTAAGGGATCGACGTAGATGAATCCCTCTGATTGCAATTGCGTCCACACATCGATCGGTTGAACGGTCCACAGTCGCATCGGCTTCACTTTCAAATCGGGTGGATTCCATCTACGCCGTCAGTTTAGACTTCAAACCGAACGATGTGATGGCTTTCGCCAGCGATTCGACAATTCGCCGGTTGCTTTCGGCATCCTTGACCGCGATGCGCAGCATGTGGCTTCCGAAGTGTGAACCAAGCGTGCTGACGTCGCGGAGAAAGATGTCGTCCAGCCAGCAGCGCTCACAGACGGACGTTGCGTCCGGGGCGTGTGGCGGCAGTTTACACAGCAAAAAATTTGCGACCCCGACACTGACTTCAATGTGTGGAATCGCTTGACGCAAACTGACAGCCAATTCGTCGCGCAGCAATGCCGTCTCGCGGTAGCGCCGTGCATAATACGTTGGATCACTTAACGCCGCGACGGCTGCGACTTGGGCGGGCAGACTGACCGCCCACGGCGGCGTCAATTTTCTCAGCGTACGAACAAGCGAAGGGTGGCCACACAGATAGGCCGCTCGCGCCCCGCTGAGGGCATAGACTTTTGAAAGCGATTTGCACACCACGATTCGGGGATTCGCCGCCGCCAACACTTCGACCGATTCACGATGGTCAACGTAATCGATATACGCTTCGTCGACCCATAGTCGGGTGTGTCGCGGAAGGTTGTCGAGTAACGGCTGCAGAGCCTCGCGGCGAATGAATTGTCCCGTCGGGTTATTGGGATTCACCAGAACCACCAGATCGTATTTCTCCCGCTGAATGTGCGACAGCAGTTGATCCGGGTCGATTCGAAAGCCGTCGGCGGGTGAGAGTTGAAACCGCTCGACTTTGCAGCCGATAACATTTTCGAAAATGTGAAGGTACTCGCCATAGGTGTGATCGGGCAGCAGCACACGCGACGATCGGTCGAGCCACTCGCGCAAGGCCAGAAACATCAGACTCGACGATCCCGCGCCGACGGCGATCGATTCGGGAGGAATGCCGCGCGCTGCGGCAATAGCGGCGACAAGACCTCGGCTTTCCTGCGGGGGAGAGGTTCGCATCAGCCAGGGTAAATGATCGCGCAGGGCTTCGAGCGCTCCCGGAGCCGGGGGAAACCATGCATCGAGCACGTCGGCATTGACGACCTGCCGACTGCGTTCCAGAGTGTCGAACGATTCCCCCACCGCGTCAAAAAATGCCCCACCATGATAGCATTGATCGTTCACCAGAAACGGGACATTCAGGTTCCAGCAAACCGATTGTTGCAGCTTGAGAAGCGGTCGCGCGTAGCGGGCCATGTGGTGACGCAGGTGCTCGATCGTGACGCTCATCAGTTCGTAGGTCACGGCCCCCGACTGAACCGTCTGCCCGTGCATTTGCAGTCCCGCTTTGCGGTAGAAATCGGCCAGTTCCCGGCGACCGATTGCCACAATGCGCGTCCCGCCGCGCGATTCGATCCAGCGAAACACCGCGTACATCAGCAGTCCTGCGATAATCTGACCGCGGCGATGCGTCGGCACGGTGAGTAGTCGGACTTCGAAGAGATGCGCATCGAACGGAAACGGCAATTCGCTACGGGAAAAGTATTTGTCGACCGAAAAACTTTCGCTACCCGGCGACGTCAGGCTGACGAAGCCGATCACCTCAGAGTTGATCGTGGCGACAATGTATTCGTTAAACCGGTCTAGTGCATCGGTCAGCCGTTCGTCCGAATTCGGAGCATGCTGCCCCAATTCCCGGGCATAAATGGCGTGACGCAGTCGATAAATCTGGTTACGTTGACCTTTGCTCGCGAACGAAATGCGCACGGTGTCCATGGGAGGGATCGATCTTAGCTACAGCATCAAAGAACTTTGACGCTTCATTTCGTGCCGGGGATACATGGCCAAGTCTATTATGACAATAACCCTCAAACGAACGCAAATCTTTCAATTCAGAAACACCGAGATCGTGAACTCCATCGCCGATTTTTCAACGCTTCCGTAGAAAAACGCTTCGCCATACGCTGCACCGACTTTAAACCAACCGGTCCGGGTGGGTGTAGTTTTCTTCGATTGCGCGATTGGGTTAGATGCGTTATCCTGGTGGTT
>JBBECD010000250.1:0-10710 GCA_040881995.1 Planctomycetaceae bacterium | reverse complement strand
AGTTCAGATTGACGACGACGTACACGACGAGTACCTCGCATACATTAATGAGAAAGCCGACACCTAAAATTGCACACGCTGGCAATCCCCCCGACGTAATTCGTACAATTTCCTCAAGAATCCATCGCTTCTCGAATCTGCTCAATATAGGAATCACATCATGCCGCGACATCGACATCTTCTGCGACTCATGGCGTTATTCGCCTTGCTGCTGCTCACGGTCAAAAATTCCTTCGCCATCGACGACTACACCCTCGGCCCCGATTCGATAGTGCAGGAAGGCGTTCCTCAGGGGGCTGTCTCACAGGGGCAGTGGACCAGCGAAATTTTTCCCGGCACCGTTCGCGATTATTGGATTTACATCCCCGCGCAGTACACCGCCGCGAAACCCGCCTGCGTGATGGTTTTTCAGGATGGCGGCGGGTATGTCAATCCTGAAGGACAACAACGCGCCACCGTCGTGATGGACAACCTCATCCACAAAGGAGACATGCCGGTGACGATCGGTATTTTTCTCAGTCCCGGCGTCGTGCCGGCCACCGAAGAAGGACAGAAGCCGCGGAATAATCGCAGCTTCGAATACGATACGCTCAGCGATCAATACGCGCGGTTTTTGCTCGAAGAGATTCTGCCATTCGTCGGCGAGTCGTACAATTTAACCGACGATCCCGAAGAGCGGGCGATCTGCGGCATCAGCTCGGGGGGCATCTGTGCCTGGACCGTCGCGTGGGAGCATCCCGAGGCGTTTCGCAAAGTGCTCAGCCAGATCGGCAGCTTCACGAATATCCGCGGGGGCGATGTCTATCCGTCGCTGATCCGCAAAACCGAACGCAAGCCGATTCGCGTGTTCCTGCAGGAAGGCTCGAACGACCTCGACAACCTGCACGGCAACTGGCCGCTGGCAAATCAACAGATGGCTGCGGCGCTGAAATTCGCGGGTTACGACTACGAGTTCGTGATGGGTGACGGCGGACACAGCGCAAAGCACGGCGGCGCGATTCTGCCGGAGTCGATGCGGTGGTTGTGGAAAGACCGCGTCGAGAAGAAGTGATAGGGGGATAGGGTGATGAAAACGGGCGCGTACGGTCTTTACTCCCTATCCCCCGATCTCCCGATCTCCCCATCTCAATACTTTGTAACAGGCATCATTCGCGAACTGGATTCCATCATGAGACATCGTCAGATTTTATCGAGCGTCGTGGTCTGCGGACTCATCCTCGCTCCGCTGTCAACACTGCCCGCGCAAGACATGGCACTCTCGCAAGTGTTGATCGACGGGGAAGACTGGCAACTGCTCGGCGAGGGATACAAATTCACCGAAGGGCCAGCGGTGGACACAGTGGGGAAGGTGTACTTCACCGACATTCCCAATAACCGTATTTATCTCATCGGTCTCGACGGAACGATCACTCTCTTCGCCGAGAACACGGCGAATACGAACGGTTTGATGGTCGGTCCCGACGACCGCATTTACGGTTGCCGCAACGGTGACAAGCAGATTGTCGCGTACACGCCGGCGGGTGAAATGGAAGTCATCGCCGAGAATGTGACGTCGAACGATCTGGTCGTGATGTCGACGGGGGCGATTTATTTCACCGATCCGCCGAACGGGCAGGTGTGGTACATCTCGCCCGAGCGCGAAGTCCGCGTCGTGGCGAAAGAGATTCAGCCCAACGGCGTGATTTTATGGCCCGAGGAAGGAACGCTCGTGGTCACCGAACGCGAGTCGCCGCATTTGTGGACGTACCGCGTCGAAGCGGACGGCGATCTGACTCACCGAGAGCGTTATTATCATCCCCTGCAATTACGATCGGATAGCAAGACGCCTGGTTCCGACGGCATGACGGTCGATCGCGATTACCGGCTGTACGTCACGACGCATCTCGGCCTGCAGATGTTCGACCCGACCGGCCGACTGGGGGGCACGATCGCCAAGCCGCATCCCGGCCCGATGGCCAACGTCTGTTTCGGCGGACCGGAGTTCAATTACCTCTACGCCACGTGCGGCGATAAAGTCTATCGCCGGAAGACGAACGCGGTGGGGGCGCCGTATTTTTTGCGAGTCGGAGAGACGCAGGAATAGAAACCGGTCTATTGGACTCTTGCGGAACGGCTTCTATAATTCCCCCCATGTCGCTCCGCATCTCCGATCTCCGTTTGCCCGTCGGCGCTCCCGAAGAAAAATTGCCGGAACAGATTGCGCGGCGGTTGAAACTTCCCCGCACCGACATCGTCCGCTGGCGGATTTTGCGAAAAAGTCTCGATGCCCGCTCTCGTCATGAACTGAAGTTCGTCTTCTCGGTGGTGGTTGAGCTTCCGGCCGAAGCGGAAGAGCACGTGCTCAAGAAGCACGCCGACGCCGTCGATCGGTTCGTCGATGAAGGCTTCGACGACCCCGCCCCCGGACTCTTGCCGTTGGAGGACCGGCCGATCGTCGTCGGCAGCGGACCGGCGGGATTGCTCGCCGGCTATTATCTGGCACTCAAGGGGTATCGCCCGCTGATCCTCGAACGGGGCAAGGCCGTAAAAGAACGCGTCCCCGCGATTCGGCTGTTCGACTCGGGCGGATCGCACGACCCCGAGAACAATTACCTGTTCGGCGAGGGGGGAGCCGGCTGTTTCAGCGACGGCAAACTGACCTGCCGTATGTCGGGCTCCGACGTCGATTGGGTGCTCAAGAGCTTCGTCGATTGCGGAGGGCGGGAGTCGCTAACGTACGAACATCGCCCCCATCTCGGCAGCAACAAACTGCCGATGATCTGCCGCAACTACCGCCGAAAGATCGAAGCCCTCGGCGGCGAATACCGCTTCGATTGCTGCATCGAAAAACTGGACATTCAGAACGGCGACATCCGCGGCGTGTTCACGTCGCAGGGTTACTTAAAAAGTTCGCACGTCATTCTGGCGATCGGCCATAGTGCCCGCGATACCTATCACATGCTGCACGAACTCGGCGTGCCGATTGTGCCCAAGGCGTTTCAACTGGGACTGCGAATTGAACACCCGCAGGAAGACGTTAACCGCATCAAATACGGCCGGCCCGAATACATCGAGCAGCTCGGCGCCGCCGATTACACGCTGACGGCCCGCGGCCAGCGCGATCTGTTTTCGTTCTGCATGTGTGCCGGGGGGATCATCATTCCCAGCGTCTCCGAGCCCCAGAT
Source organism: Planctomycetaceae bacterium (assembly GCA_040881995.1). GTDB lineage: Bacteria > Planctomycetota > Planctomycetia > Planctomycetales > Planctomycetaceae > JAQCEJ01. The sequence goes on along the minus strand of JBBECD010000250.1, from coordinate 7,546 downwards.
GTTCTGCTCGAACGGCATGAGCAACAGCCGGCACGACACGCCATTCGCGAACAGCGGCCTGGTGGTGACGCTCGACCCGGCGGAGTTCGGTTCAGATCATCCGTTGGCGGGGGTGCACTTGCAGCAGCGGTACGAATCGCTGGCCTTCATCGCGGGAGGCCGCGACTATTTGTGCCCGATTCAATCGGCCCGCGGGTATCTGGCGAATCAAATGGACGACCCGCGCACGCAGTATGCCTGTTCGTACGCCCGCGGGGTGAAGGGGGCCGATTTATCGCAACTCTTGCCCGAGGCAATCACGCGGGCGATTCACGCAGGCTTGCCGATTATGGATCATAAATGGAAAGGGACGTTCCTCAAGCACGCGGTTCTCGTCGGCCCAGAAATGCGCGGCAGCAGCCCGGTGCGGATACCGCGAGACGAAGAGACAAGACAGACGCCCGGGATCACCGGCTTATACCCCGTCGGCGAAGGCGCCGGCTATGCGGGGGGGATCGTCAGCGCCGCGGTGGACGGTTTACGCACCGCGCGGGAGATTGTAAGGCGATGTGCGGCGTTAGTGGGATGACAATCCGCACCGAGCTATTTCTTCACGATCCGCAGCGGTTGGCGGACGAACTCTTCGCCCTGGAGATAGCCGCGAATGTAAAATTGGCCGTCGACGTCGGGGCATTTGAGACTGATGACGGGGCGAAACGTTCCGTCCTTGTCGCGGTTGACGATCATGCCGCCCGCTTGAAAAATGACCCAGCCCTTATGCCGTTGCGAGAACCTCTCGAGGTGGAAGACCACACCTTGTTCGAATCGGGAGGTGGGGTCCATCTCGAAGATGACATCGAGCAGTATCGTCTGCGATGTCTTTGCTTCGCTGATCTCCATTTCTTGATCGTCGAGCACTAGCACGTCGACCGACTTGACGTCGGGATGCATTCGCGCGTTCGACTGCATCACGTCGGTCGCCGGCAATGTCAACCGGTTGTCGTCGTCGACTTTGGCATCGACAAAACGGCTGGGAGAAGATCGCGAGACGAACGTGCAAACGAGAGCCAACAGCAGGGCGCGGGTGAGACGGGGCATCATCATTCCTCCGTATTGAAGTGATCGAAACGCCTGCCAATCGATGTTCACCGAACAGTGTACCTGATCAACCATACCCCGATTCGTGGCGGGATTTCAATCCCGATACCGGCTTATTTGCCGGAGCATGAAAAAATGGTCGCTACGACCACGGAGCAAATTCGGCAGTAAAAACGGAGCATCTTGCGCGAAAGGTGCGTTCGATCACTCGGACTGTGCCGTCCTCATCGTGGGGAATTTTCTTCAAACCCCGAGGCGTCATGAATTTTCACTTCGCGGGACAATTTCACTCCCTATAATCTCACAATGGACTTTTGCCGGGTTGCAGCCCCCGGTGCCGCAACTCTTACCTTCGATCGTTCGATCTGACGTCCCCTGACTCGCTTGTCGTGTTGATATTTCGCGACGTGTTTTCGTCATTCTCTATTTTCATAAGCCGCCATGGAACACCGCTGGATTTGGCCGTTCGAACTTCTGGAGCAGATCGGCAAAGGGGGTATGGGGGTCGTGTACAAGGCCCGCTACGTCAAGAACGATAAGTTCTTTGCCGTGAAGCTCGTCTCGCTCGACGTCGACAACCCCACGACGCTGGCCCGGTTCGAACGCGAGATGGCGATTCTTAAAAACCTCAAGCACCCGAACATCGTGCGCTGCTTCGGCGGACAATGCGACAACAAGCAACGCTTCTACGCCATGGAACTCGTCGAAGGGGGGACGCTCCGCCGGCTGCTTCGCAAGGAAGGCCCGCTCCGTTGGGATGTGGCGGTCGAATTCGCGATCCAGATGTGTGCCGGGCTCGGCTACGCCCACGATCAGGGAGTCGTGCACCGCGACGTGAAGCCCGGCAACTTTCTGCTCACCGAAAAGCAGCAGATCAAACTGGCCGACTTCGGCCTGGCGACGCTCGCCGCCGCCGAGAAACTGACGTCCGAAGGGCGTACGCAGGGGACGTTTCAATATATGGCTCCGGAGCAGATTCGGGGCAAGCCGGCGCCCTGTCCGCAGACTGACCTGTACGCCCTGGGCTGCGTGCTCTTCGAAATGTTGACCGGCTTCGTTCCCTTCGATGCGGATACCCCGGCGGAATGCCTGCACAAACATTTGAAAAACGCTCCTCCCCGCGTGGGAGAATATGTATCGAACTGCCCGCTCGAACTCGATCATTTAGTGAACGACTTGCTCGCCAAAGATATCGAAGATCGGCCCGCGAGCGCGCAAGTGGTGGTTCGCCGGCTGAGAGAGATCAACCCGCTGATCACCGTGATGGACACGAAAGCGTCGTCGCTGGAAAAGACGCCGAGCGCACGAGCGGCGATTCCTGCGCCCGAGACGAAGGCGGTTCCGCCGCCGGTGCGGAGCGCGCCGACGTGGCTGCTGTATGTGTCGCTGGCGATTCTATTCATGTCCGGATGGTGGAGCTGGCGCACCGCGTCGATTCGCTCCGCATTCGAGCGGTCCGAAGCGGAATGGGTCAGGGCATTGTCGAGTTCCGATGCCGGCATGCGCAAAGCGGCGGCTGAGGCGTTGGGACGCATCGGCCCCGAAGCGGGACAAGGATCGTCGGCCCTCGCCGAGCGGCTGAACGATCCGAAATTCGAGGTCCGCATCGCCAGCGTGCGGGCGCTGGGAAAACTCGGGGTGGCGGCGCGGGCGACGATACCGGCGCTGCTGAAAACTCAGAAGAACGACCAGAGTTCGGAGGTGCGGACCGAAGCGGAGATGGCGATTCTGCAGATTCGCCAATCATCGTCGTCGTCGTCGTACGCCTGGTGGGGCGGCGTCACCTTCGTCCTCGGCATCGCCGGCTTCATCGGCTATCTCTACGCCCGCAAGATGGCGTGACGCGATTTCGCCCGGGAATTATTGATTAATACCCCTGCTGACGGCAGACGTTACGGGCGCGCAGCGCGAGCGACTTGAGCAATTCGAGATCGCCGGTGTCGACGTCGAACGAATCGCGTGAACTCAAGCGGGGCAATTCGGCGGAGATGATGGCATCGACCAGTTCGGGGCTGGTCATGCGCGTGATGCGATCGGCGCTTAAAGCAGCGACTTGTGCTTTCGACATAATCGTCCTTTGCGTAGCGGTTTTCATTATGCGGAATGGTTCCCCGTCACGTGCCGACCTCGAGGTGCATCTAAAGGAATACCCCAGTTTGCCACAAGTTCGACGAATGTCAAGAGGCGAATCATTCGCACGCCGTCGTTTTCCGCAAAATCGGCAAATGACGCACGAGGCCCCGATTATGCCGCCGTTCGTGCGCCGACGCAGCCGAGAGAACCCTCAATCCGCACTCGGGCGTTTCCTCAGTCCTTTTCCGCCACGGTGAGCGTGAGGATTTTTCGTTTTTCTTTGGTGAAGGTCAGGCCGGTTTGGGTGGAGAGATCGTCCAACGCGCTTTGAAGATCGAACCGCGTCACGTCTTTCGTCTGTCGGACTGCTACGAAGTGTATTTTTTCATTGGGAAGTGATTTCACTTCGTTTACGATTGGCGCATCGGCGAATGTTGCAAAAAAATCGAGGAAGCCATTGAAGTCTGATTTTCGCGAATATCCACTTTCTATCGATTCCCCTGTTTCGGTGTTCTTGCTTTCGATGACCACAACATTCCCTCTGTTCTTGACGATATCATTCAACTCAAACGTACCGGAAGCGACGTAGACATCTTCTTCGGTCTCCTCCAGCTTAAGTTTAATCGGAGATGTCACAGCGGTGATAAGGATGGGCTGCAATGCGGCGACAATCTCCTCACGCGGCGCATCGCTTCTGAAGAGGAAGTCACCTTCGATGTCTAATTGCATCAATTGACGATCTCCGCGAATTCGTTCGGGTCCAATTTGGCACACGTGAGCAAGCACCGAACGAAGGTTCCCGCCATATGCGTTTGTCATGTCTTTTAACAAATTCGCATGCCATCTTAAGACGGTAAATGTAGGAAGTCCCCCACGCTCGCGCTGAAAATAGGCATTCCGAGCCGCCGTATAGGGTGGCGCAATTCGTTTGATGACTTCTTTTTCGCCGAGCGAATATTCCGGCCCAAATTGCTTCACCACCGGTGCCAACGGCGATTCGAAGGACGGATCGGACGTATCAGTCGGATCAAAGCTGTTTGCGTCCTCTGTTGAGCTATTCGCTTCGTTCGCTTCCGCTTGTACCGATGAGACTTGCTGACGCGGTGGTGCAAGCGCACCGGCCGCTTTCACGTTGAGGGTCAGGATTTTTCGTTTTTCTTTGGTGAACGTCAGGCCGGTTTGTGCGGTGAGCGAATCGAGTGCGGCCTTGAGATTGAACGTTCTGGTATTCAGTTCGTTGATGGGGATTTGCCGAATTGCCACGCATAGAATTTTTTCTGTGGGAGGGGACGCGATCTCGCTAACGACTGGAACGCCGATTGATTTGCCAATTTCCTCCAGGGTGCGCTGGAAATCGAATCGCGGCGCCAGTCCGGGCCTTACCGCCTCCTCAATCGATTTCGCCGTTTGGTATCCTGAACTCTCGATGACGAGGACGTTCTGATTGCTCTTTACCTCGTTACTGAGTTTAAACGTGCCGCGCGCGACATAGACTTCCACTTCGGACTCGTCGAGATTGAGCAAAACGCGAGACTTCAACTCGGTATCAAGGATTGGCTGCAAAGCAGTAACAAGGTCTTCGGAGGGAGCATTATTCCGAACGATAAAATCTCCAGATACGTATTGCTCGATCAAGGCACGATCGCCATAAATTCTTTCGGGTGGAATTTGGCAAAGCATCGGTAGCAAACCCTTCAGCGGGAAACTTAGATCCGGGTTGGCAAAAAAACCACTCTTGAGGTGTAATTTGTTGTCTCGCCAATGGAAAATGAACACTGATGGCCCATCTGGCATCGCCTCGACCTGTTGCTTAGACATATTCGCTCGATAGTACGCCAGGCGACCGGCGCTATACGGCGGCGGGATTCGTTTGATGACTTCCTTTTCTCCGAGTGCATAATCCTTTTCGAATTGTTTCAATGCGTTTTTATCGTCCGCAGCCGCCGATGAATTCAGCCCCGGCTCACGCGACGACATCGCCCAGGGTAATAATCCCAGCGCACCCAGAAATAGCACAGTTGCAGATACCACCAACACACGACGCGACACAACATTCTGAAACCTCTGCATGGCAACAATCCTCCGGCTGAGTTGTGAATACGCATCGCTCACCGCAATCGCGACGGGGGGAATGCGTGTCGGGGCAGTGCATTTCGAAATCAATTCCAGCAACGTCATCGCGTATTGCTCGTTGGTCAACCGCGATGAAGCGATGGCGAGTTTATCGGTCGCGCTCTCCTGCACCAGTCGCCATTCGCGCTGGGCCAGCCAGACCAGCGGATGAAAGAAAAACGCCAGCCGGGTGAGCGCGGGGAGCCAGTTCCAGAGCAGATCACGGCGTTTCACATGGGCCAGTTCATGCGCGATGGCGACGTTTAACTTTTCATCGCTCGCCGAGCCAAGTACGAGCGACGGCAAGACAATGGTGGGGTGGACGAATCCGAAGAGTAACGGACTGGAGGCATCGTTCGTGACGCGCACGGCGGGTACGCGTTTCACGCCCATCTGCCGACAGGCTTCAACCACGCGCTGCAACACGCTCTCATCGTCGACTTTTGGCAGGGTCGAAATGATACGTCGGATTTGCAGGCACTGTTTCAAGAAATGCGTGATGCACAGGACCATGCCTACTCCCCAGGCGATGAATAACCAGCTCAAGCGGCTGAGTTGCGGGTCGGTCGTCGTCGGAGAATAATTCGGCAGCGGGGATGGAAATTCACGATGGGATTCGAGAACAGAATGGTCGGGGAGCGCAGCCGTCCTTTCGTGCGTCTCGTCGCTCGCTTCCGGGAGCGGCGACGGCATCCCCGTCTCGAACGGCAACGGCACGGCGATGAGCAGCGGTGCGATGCAGACACCGGCGATAAGGAATTTCAGAAACGCCAATCGCCACAGCCAGCACGTTAGCTCGACCGGCATGTTGCGCACCGCTCGGCCGACGAGGAACACCAGCAGCAAGGCGATGCCCCCTTGCCACGAAGCCCGCCACATCTGTTGCCCCCAGATCGCCGAAAGTTCATTGAGTTGAATGACGACGTCGGTCATGTGTGCTCTTCCTTTCTGCGGGTCTCCATCTCGCGCACCAGTTGTTTGAGCTTCGACAGCTCGGCATCGGTGAGGCCATGCGATTCGGAGAGATAGGCGATGAGCGGTGAAACCGACCCCCCGAGCGATTCGTTGATGAAGCGGCGGACGACGCTCGACATCACCGCTTTCTGGCCCAGCCGGGGTTCGTAATGGAAGACCCCTTTAATCTTCTTGCGGGTGAGGTAGCCCTTCTGGCGGAGTTTTTCCATGACGGTGAGAATCGTGGTGCGGGCTTTGCCTTCGGTGGCGGCGAAATGTTCGGCGACCGCCCCGACGCGAATCGGATGATGTTCGGCGATGTACCGCAGCACATCGAGTTGAACTTGCCCCAATGGTTCCGGTTGTTTCGGCATGTCTCCTCCTATGACTATGATGATAGTCACAAAGATAGACGCGACTATGGCGATAGTCAATAGCGCGCCGGCGTTTTTTTATTTCACCGACGAATGGAGTGAAGCGGGAGAAGCGAGGGAACGAGTGGTCTTCCGGCCCAAAGGGCCAGCCGATCCTATAGCCCAGGCCGAAGGCCTGGGTAATGAGCCCCAACATGTAATCGTAAGGCCCAACGGGCCGGCAGATCATACACGTATGATAACGAAAGTGATCTGTCGACTGGGTCACACGCCCGTGTCAGCCGGGCGATGGGGCAGGGATGTTCGATCGGTTTTGGGCCCGGGATGTCCCATCGGTTTTAAACGTCACAGGACATGACCCTTCTCGGAAAGCAGCCCGGCTGACACAGCCGGGGCACGCCAGCAAGTGGACGCTCCGACAACAGCAGTTGCTGCACACGCTCTCTTTTCGAGACAGAGGCGGGATCTTCATCGATCGTGTAGAGCAGAATGTTGGTGTCAACGAAAACGTCCGCGTTCATACAACGTCTCGCGAGGGATGCGGGGTGAATTGCGAAAGCCCTTGATTGTGCGGAACAGATCGCGCATCCGCTCACGGGCGGCGGTCAGAGCCTCGTCGTCCGTCGTCGTCGATTGATCCTTAAGGGGCAATTTGGGGCTGATTGTGACCTCAACCTCGGTCCCCGGAGCGAAGGGAACGCCGTCGAGGAAAACCCGTCCGTGCTCTTCCACGGTGGTGGATGTTTCAAACGCGCTCATGGCTCTACTCTCCTATTCTGTTATGGCCCGAAAGCTGTATACATGATAGCACGGCCTGCAGCGTCGCGGAAGGTGCCGCATGGGGTGATTTGTCGAACGACATTCGTCGTCCCTTTTCGGCCTCGAAGAGGCGGCATCCGACGGGTGGCACGCAACGCCGTTCATGATTTTTGAAATGCGTTGTTCCAAAGTCCTTT